>NZ_JBJQLG010000013.1:0-148903 GCF_046486495.1 Escherichia sp. WS3227_2 | reverse complement strand
TCAAGGGTGGCATTACCGGATAAAAAGTTATCAGTCTGCCCTGGCAGACAAAGGGTTAGTGCAGAGCATGTCGCGCAAGGGCAACTGCCTTGATAATGCGGTAATGGAGAATTTCTTTGGTCACCTGAAAGAAGAAATGTACTATCGCCGGGACTACAGAAGTGTAGAAGAGCTGGAAAATGCCGTTAACGAATACATAACTTACTGGAATCAAAAAAGAATAAAACTCAGTCTTGGGGGACTCAGCCCGGTAGAATACCGGACTGAGTATCAAAAAGCCGGTTAACTGAAACTGTCCAGGTTTTGGGGTTCAGTTCATAGTGCGTCTTGTCAGGCCTACAAACCGTCTCTTTAACGCGTAGGGCGGATAAGGCGTTTTACGCCGCATCCGCCAGTGATGCCTGGTACGACGCCAGTTGAACTACAACCCCAGCGCCGTACCCACTAACAACCAGATATTCAGCGCCACGACCAGCACCACAATCACACAGCCTGTCTGTTTTACGCGTTTACTGTTCACCAGATCGCCCATCAACTTACTGTCACTGGTAAAAATCAGCAGTGGAACCAGCGCCAGAGCGATACCAAAACTTAACAGCACCTGACTCATAACCAGAATCCGTGTCGGATCTAATCCCATCAGAATGACAATAAATGACGGCAACATAGTGACTGTACGACGCACCCACAGCGGGATATGAAAGCGAATGAAGCCCTGCATCACCACCTGCCCCGCTAGTGTCCCCACCACCGTTGAGGACAATCCGGCAGCAACCAGGCTTAATCCAAAGACCGTTGCTGCAGCATGGCTTAACAACGGTTGCAGCGTCAAATAAGCCTCATCAAGATCGGCAACACCAGTATGACCAGAAAAGTGGAACGCCGCCGCAGCTGTAGCCATCATCGCCAGATTGACAAAACCGGCAATAGTCATGGCGATAGCCACATCCCATTTGGTGGCGGAATAACGTTGTTGACGCGAACCGCCATGTAAATGCTGAGTGAGCGAGGAGTGCAAATAAATCACATGCGGCATAATCGTCGCCCCTAACACGCCTGCTGCCAGGAAGACCGCTTCCGAAGTAGGTAAACTCGGGATCACCATTCCTTTACCCAGCTGCGCCAGGTTAGGCTGGGAGAAAATCAACTCGACAATGTAAGCCGCGGCAACAAACAACAGTAACCCACCAATCACTTTCTCCAGCGGTTTTTGCCCGCGACGTTGCAGCATTAAAATCAGGAAAGTCGCGATCCCCGTCAGCACCGCGCCCTGCAACAACGAAACACCAAGAATGAGTTTAAAACCGATCGCCGCACCAATAAATTCCGCCAGGTCGGTTGCCATCGCAATAATTTCTGCCTGAACCCAATAGAACCACACTACGGGACGCGGATAGTGATCGCGAATCTGCTCCGCCAGATTTTTACCGGTGGCAATCCCCAGTTTGGCAGAGAGGATCTGAATCAGCATCGCCATCAGGTTGGCCCAAACGACAACCCACAGTAGCTGATAGCCGAAGCTGGCACCCGCCTGAATATTGGTCGCAAAGTTACCGGGATCGATATAACCAATCGCCGCAATGAACGCAGGTCCCATTAATGCGAGCCTCATCTTGCGCGCCGCCCGTCCGCTGCTACTCTCAACGCGATAGTTCGTCATCTTGTGCCTCTAAAACATAGCCTTTGCTATGTTTCATGCTATGCTAAACGATAATGATTATCAAATTCATTTAAATGGGTTGTGGTGATTTCTCTGATAGACCAGGATTATGACTACGAAAAGATTGATGACTTGAATGTTATGGTTATGTTTAATGTTAGCACATTTACATAACTTTCAGCTTTCATACACAACATAGCAGAAATGTATGACAGCTCACTATTTTTGAAGCTTGTCACAGGACGTCATTATAGTGTGTGTCAGATCTCGTTTTCCTTAACCATGTTACATAGAATGTGCACGGAAATTTAACCTGCCTCATATTTGGAGCAAATATGGACCGCGTCCTTCATTTTGTACTGGCACTTGCCGTTGTTGCGATTCTCGCACTGCTGGTAAGCAGCGACCGCAAAAAAATTCGTATCCGTTATGTTATTCAACTGCTTGTTATCGAAGTGTTACTGGCGTGGTTCTTCCTGAACTCCGACGTTGGTTTAGGCTTCGTGAAAGGCTTCTCCGAAATGTTCGAAAAACTGCTCGGATTTGCCAACGAAGGGACTAACTTCGTCTTTGGTAGCATGAATGATCAAGGCCTGGCATTCTTCTTCCTGAAAGTGCTGTGCCCAATCGTCTTTATCTCTGCATTGATCGGTATTCTCCAGCACATTCGCGTGTTGCCGGTGATTATCCGCGCAATTGGTTTCCTGCTCTCCAAAGTCAACGGCATGGGCAAACTGGAATCCTTTAACGCCGTCAGCTCCCTGATTCTTGGTCAGTCTGAAAACTTTATTGCCTATAAAGATATCCTTGGCAAAATCTCCCGTAACCGTATGTACACCATGGCAGCAACGGCGATGTCCACCGTGTCGATGTCCATCGTTGGTGCATACATGACCATGCTGGAACCGAAATACGTCGTTGCAGCGCTGGTACTGAACATGTTCAGCACCTTTATCGTGCTGTCGCTGATCAACCCTTACCGTGTTGATGCCAGCGAAGAGAACATTCAGATGTCCAACCTGCACGAAGGTCAGAGCTTCTTCGAAATGCTGGGTGAATACATTCTGGCAGGTTTCAAAGTTGCCATTATCGTTGCCGCAATGCTGATCGGCTTTATCGCCCTGATCGCCGCGCTGAACGCACTGTTTGCTACCGTGACTGGCTGGTTTGGCTACAGCATCTCCTTCCAGGGCATCCTGGGCTACATCTTCTATCCGATTGCATGGGTGATGGGTGTTCCTTCCAGTGAAGCACTGCAAGTGGGCAGTATCATGGCGACCAAACTGGTTTCCAACGAGTTCGTTGCGATGATGGATCTGCAGAAAATTGCTTCCACGCTCTCTCCGCGTGCTGAAGGCATCATCTCTGTGTTCCTGGTTTCCTTCGCTAACTTCTCTTCAATCGGGATTATCGCAGGTGCAGTTAAAGGCCTGAATGAAGAGCAAGGTAACGTGGTTTCTCGCTTCGGTCTGAAACTGGTTTACGGCTCTACCCTGGTGAGTGTGCTGTCTGCGTCAATCGCAGCACTGGTGCTGTAAAACCATACATAAAAAAGCCGGGGATCATTCCCCGGCTTTTTTACGCCTGTTAATCAGCTAATGGCTGCGGGCGACCAATCAAATACCCTTGCAGATATTGCACCCCGAGCTTATGCAATAGCGCCTGCTGCTGTTGCGTCTCGACAAACTCCGCGACCACACTCAATGACTTCGCTTTCGCCAGATCGGTAATTGATCTCACAATCATCGCATCCAGCGTATTCGTGACGATATCTTTCACAAAGACACCATCAATTTTGATGATATCAGCCTGCAAACGCTTTAACCGTTCGTAGTTGGCATAGCCGGTGCCAAAGTCATCAATCGCAATCCGGAAGCCAAACTTATGCAGTTGCTCGATGTTGTACATGCTGCTTTCTGCGTTAGAAAACGCCTGCTCCTCGGTGATCTCAAGAATGACCGCCTGCGGGGAGATGTGATAACGCTTAAACAGACGAATAATCCGCCCGGCAATATTCTTTTGCAGCAGCGTGAGCGGCATTAAATTGACTGAAAAGCGCGGACCTTTTTTGTCGCAAGGGTGTGTTGCCAGCCACTTCAACAAGGATTCCAGCACTTGCAAATCAAAACGCGCGCTAAGGTTAAACTGAGCAATAAGGGGCAGAAACTTATCCGGGGTCATAATGCCGCCGTCATATTTCAGTCGCGCGAGGATTTCATCATAACCTTCACCCTCTTTGTTGCGAATTGGCTGGGCGTAGAGCAGCAAATCCCCCTGATCTAACGCCGTGCGAATGGTATTCAGCAATAGCACCTGTTTAGTGGTCTGCCCGGAAACCATCTCCTCTCTGCTATCCAGCGCCAGCACATGATGATGTGCACAGGATTGCTCCGCCAGCCAGCTTAACTGCCCCAACAAGGGTTGCAGGGTTTCCTGATTTCCATCAAAACGCCCCCAGGCAGCACCATAGCCCATATCCAGCCCGGTATTGTTCCAGTGAATTTGCCGACTATTCAGGATGTTAACCATATGCTGGAGTCGCCCTTCCGTTTCCGGCCCGCTCAGCACTAACAGCAGTTCACTACCCGGCAATTGATACAACTTTTCGTTTTCCTGCATCAACGGCAGCAGCGTACGGTAAATTGATCGGATACAGTGAACGCGCATCATTAAGCCGTAATGACGACTCATAAACTCAAGATTATCAATGCGCAGGCAGCAAAAACTCTTGCCCGCCTCTTGCTCCGGCGCTTGTTCTAACGCACGAAAGTTGGGTAGGAGCGTTAACGGATCGGTCAGCGCCTGCAAATGCCAGCGGCGATTAAGCCATTCACTGCGATGATAAATGCGCACCATATAGAGCAGGCAAACGCTAAAGGAAATCAGCACCGCGAGAATAAATGCCAGCGAATATTCGGTTTCCACCCCTTGCAAAAAGTTCTGGTTGTAATTCAGAAGGCAAAGCGTTGAAACAGCCCAGGTGAGATTTAAAAACGGATAGCGGAGCTTACCGACCCCGAGGGTAAAGATAATGAAGAAAACGGGCACCAGGTAACCGGCAATAAAGTCATTTTCATACGGTGTGCACAGCAGAAGTAGCAGCACGCTTAACGCTGCCAGCCAGCTTAAGGTAAATGCGCGTTTCTCTTTGCCCAACGACGGAGCGATATCCCTGCGCCACAATATCTGCGCAAAGTGGGGACTTACAATCATGCGAGTGAGATAGTAGAAAAGCATGTTGTAAATCAGCACAGCGGTGAAAAGGCTTAGTAAATCAACGACTGTGAAAATGGCATCCGCATCGCCGAAAAAGGTGGATATCTTTAGCGGGAAATCAAAAAAGCTCCCCACAAGATACATGCTGCATTTGATGCCGATCGGCGTCACCAAACCAAGCCAGAAAAGACGTTGCCAGACATATCGGCTGGTCAATCCATAACGCCAACGCGTCCCCAGCTGCCAGCGTAATATTGCGCAGGCACACAACACCACAAACGTCTGGCTGCCGAGCATGACCGCGGTCTGTAAAAAAGAGAGATGAAAGTTCCACAGATTGGTGCAAAACATCCCGCATAAAACGGGAACGACACCGCGCCAGCCAAAGATAAACAAGATTGACAGCATTACGCACAGTGGCATCCACGCCAGAAAGATATAACTGGAATGGATAATGGCAAGTGGCGAAATAAAACGGGATAGCTGAATAAGTACCACGGTGAGCGTAAACGCTAGTGTGAATATCTTGATATTTTTTATCAGGTTATGCTCCACAAACATGAGTACACTACTCTCACTGATCGGGGTTTTCAGGCACACAAATAATAAGTTTATTCGCATCGCGAAGCAAACAGGGGCCAGCCTGTTGCCGATTTTTCATCCAATGATGCTTTCACCAGGCGGCGCTAACCCGGACGTAGACTGTATTACAAAAGCGGCAAAAAGCAGAGACAAAAAACCCCCGCTTTACAGCGAGGGTTTGAAATTTGGTGGAGCTAAGCGGGATCGAACCGCTGACCTCTTGCATGCCATGCAAGCGCTCTCCCAGCTGAGCTATAGCCCCACGATGCGTTTACGTACCAAATTTGCTGGGTGCAAAATTTGGTGGAGCTAAGCGGGATCGAACCGCTGACCTCTTGCATGCCATGCAAGCGCTCTCCCAGCTGAGCTATAGCCCCGTCACGTAAAGCTTGTCGAGTTGACGGGCGGCATCATATGAATTCCGCCCGAATGTGTCAACGGCAAATTGCAACGTGTAGTTTCAATCGCTGAAAAATCAGGCAAATGAACAATTTTGGAAAACCGCTCGCATTCAGTAGTTATTCATGTCACGGTTTCCTGTAAAGTGGTGTTATAAAATGAACGACTAATAGACCCACATACATTCAGGGAATTGTTATGTTCAAGGAGAGGATGACACCAGATGAACTTGCCAGACTGACCGGCTATAGCCGCCAGACCATTAATAAATGGGTACGCAAGGAAGGCTGGACAACGTCACCAAAACCTGGCGTCCAGGGTGGCAAAGCCCGACTGGTTCACGTCAATGAACAGGTTCGTGAATATATTCGCAATGCTGAACGTCCAGAAGGTCAGGGAGAAGCGCCTGCCCTGTCTAGTGATGCGCCGCTTGAAGTGTTGCTGGTGACACTGGCGAAAGAGATGACGCCAGTTGAACAAAAACAGTTTACATCCTTGCTTCTGCGGGAAGGGATTATCGGATTATTACAACGCTTAGGGATTCGCGATAGCAAATAATATGAAAAGATTACGCAATAAAATGACCACCGAAGAACTGGCTGAATGCCTCGGTGTGGCTAAACAAACTGTTAACCGTTGGATCAGAGAAAAAGGCTGGAAAACGGAAAAATTTCCTGGCGTGAAAGGCGGTCGTGCCAGACTTATTCTGGTCGATACGCAAGTTTGCGAGTTTATTCAGAACACGCCTGCGTTCCATAACACACCAATGTTGATGGAAGCTGAAGAGAGAATTGCTGAATACGCTCCTGGAGCACGCGCCCCGGCGTATCGACAAATCATCAGCGCAATAGACAACATGACTCACAGTGAGCAGGAAAAAGTTGCGCAATTTTTGTCACGCGAAGGAATTCGCAATTTCCTCGCCCGTCTCGATATTGACGAATCAGCATAAATAAAAAACGGCAGGGGTATCTCTCCTGCCGTTTATCTTTTATGCGCTAATTACTGCTGATTTTCGCGTTCAGCAATAAAAGCCAGCGCTTTGTTGATACGCTCGATACTGCGGGTCTTACCAATTGCGTGAACGGTAACATCCAGTGCTGGAGACTGCCCCGCACCGGTTACGGCGACACGCAGCGGCATACCAACTTTACCCATACCCACTTCCAGCTCATCCGCCGTCGCCTGAATAGCGTGATGAACGTTTTCAGCGGTCCAGTCAGTAATCGCAGTCAGTTTGTCACGAACCACTTCCAGCGGCTGACGCGCAACCGGACGCAGATGTTTTTTCGCGGCGTCGGCATCGAACTCAGTAAAATCTTCGTAGAAATAGCGGCAGCTCTGTGCCATCTCTTTCAGCGTCTTGCAGCGTTCACCCAGTAGTTTCACCAGATCAGCCAGCTGCGGGCCGTTACGGGTATCGATATTTTCCTGCTCAATGTGCCACTGTAAGTGAGTAGCAACATACTCCGGCGGCAGCGCGTTAATGTAGTGATGGTTCAGCCACAGCAGCTTGTCGGTGTTGAACGCACTGGCAGATTTGCTGACGGCATTCAGAGTGAAGTATTTGATCATCTCTTCACGAGTGAAGATTTCCTGATCGCCGTGGGACCAGCCCAGACGCACCAGATAGTTCAGCAGTGCTTCGGGCAAATAACCGTCATCACGATACTGCATTACGCTGACCGCCCCGTGACGTTTGGACAGTTTTTTACCGTCATCGCCGTTGATCATAGAAACGTGCGCGTAAACCGGTACCGGCGCTTTCAGGGCTTTAAGAATGTTGATCTGGCGTGGCGTGTTGTTGATATGGTCTTCGCCACGGATAACATGGGTGATTTCCATATCCCAGTCGTCAACCACCACACAGAAGTTATAGGTTGGGGAACCATCGGTACGGCGAATGATCAGATCATCCAGCTCCTGGTTGCTGAACTCGATCGGGCCACGGATCTGATCGTCAAAAACAACAGAACCTTCCTGCGGGTTAGCAAAACGTACAACGCACGGTTCATCATCAGCATGATGCTCATGGCTGTGGCGGCAGCGACCGTCATAACGCGGCTTCTCACCTTTCGCCATTTGCTCTTCGCGCAGCGCTTCCAGGCGCTCTTTAGAGCAATAGCATTTATAAGCAGTGCCCTCTTCCAGCATCTGATCGATCACCGCGTTGTAGCGATCAAAACGTTTGGTCTGGTAGTACGGACCTTCATCCCACTCCAGGCTCAGCCAGTTCATGCCATCCATAATGGCTTCGATAGCTTCCGGCGTGGAACGCTCAAGATCGGTGTCTTCAATACGCAGCACGAACTCACCGCCGTGGTTACGTGCAAAAAGCCAGGAGTAAAGAGCAGTACGCGCGCCGCCAACGTGCAGATAGCCTGTTGGGCTTGGCGCGAAGCGAGTTTTGATTTTCATGAAATGGCCTTACGTTTAGAAAGATGCCGACAACCGGCAAATCCTGGAAAAATTGAGTGGGCGATATTCTATCACTCCCGCCTGATTCCTCAATGTAGTTCGGGTTGCAACCTTACGCATTATTGTTTTCGTTGACAAATTGCGCAACACGGTCTGTTTTGCGATCATCTTGCTTAAATTTACGACGAACGAACAATTTCTTTAGAAAATGCGTTGACTCATTTTGAACTCTCCCTATAATGCGACTCCACACAGCGGGGGTGATTAGCTCAGCTGGGAGAGCACCTCCCTTACAAGGAGGGGGTCGGCGGTTCGATCCCGTCATCACCCACCAACTACTTTATGTAGTCTCCGCCGTGTAGCAAGAAATTGAGAAGTGGGTGATTAGCTCAGCTGGGAGAGCACCTCCCTTACAAGGAGGGGGTCGGCGGTTCGATCCCGTCATCACCCACCACTTTCTCGCCAGCTAAATTTCTTGTAAAAATGTGAAGTACCGAAGTGGGTGATTAGCTCAGCTGGGAGAGCACCTCCCTTACAAGGAGGGGGTCGGCGGTTCGATCCCGTCATCACCCACCACTTCGGGTCGTTAGCTCAGTTGGTAGAGCAGTTGACTTTTAATCAATTGGTCGCAGGTTCGAATCCTGCACGACCCACCAATGTAAAAAAGCGCCCTAAAGGCGCTTTTTTGCTATCTGCGATACTCAAAGATTCGAACCTGCAGCAGGTTCGAGTTGAGCGCAGCGAAACAACGGAGCCGCTCGCGGCGACGGCCCGAAGGGCGAGCGAAGCGAGTCATCCTGCACGACCCACCAACAATGTAAAAAAGCGCCCTAAAGGCGCTTTTTTACTATATGCGGTTTGTAAGATTGATTTTTCTTCTCAAGTTCCTTGTTCTTCTGCCGATATTACCTCGTACAGTGACGAGGACTGAACAATGGCCACTATCTCTTCAACTTCAATTCCTTCCATACAAACACAGAGTAGTAACAGGGCATCAGAAGGTAGCGATGTTGCTTCACAAATTGCGCGGATAAGTCAGCAAATCATCAAACTCACTCAACAAATTAAAGAGATTGCAGACACTAGCGGCAGTGCTGAAGACAAGCAAAAACAGGCCGAATTGATTCAGCAGCAAATCACCCTACTGGAAACACAACTGGCGCAGTTGCAGAGACAGCAGGCAGAAAAAGCGCAGGAGAAAGAGCAGCGTTTGTCTCTGAATGCATCCCTTCCAAATCCTGTTGAAAAAACGACTCATATCGATATCTATATCTGATACAGCGGATCCCCTTCCCGCCCAGCCATTAGCGCACGGCCCTGGTCTCGTACCACGTCCCATAACGCTTCAGCGGCGGTGGAAAGTGAACGGTTCTTCCTGCGCACCAGCATCAACTGGCGTTCAACCACCGGCGTAATGCGCTTTACCACCAGTGGGCTACCTTCAGGCAATGGTAGCGCCAGTGCGGGAAGAATACTGATGCCGATGCCTGCGGCTACCATCGGGAACAGCGTCGCCGGATGTCCAATCTCCTGCACAATATTCACCTGAATACCATTGCGCGCCAGCGCTGCGTCAATCAGCGGTCGGCTGCCTGACGCGTAATCCTGCAACACCAATTTCGCTCCCTGTAATGCCTGCCAGGGTACATAATCTTCCACGGCCAAAGCGCTATCGCGATGGCAAAGCAGAAAGAAAGGCTCGGAAAGAATCGCTTCACATTGCAGATCGCCCACTGGGCCTGGATCGATGACGATGCCAAAGTCGACATCTCCCTGACGAATACTTTCCATCACCCACTGCTGCGGACGATCGTGCAGGACAAACTGAATATCTGGATAGCGGCGATGGCTTTCAGCAATGCATTGCGGAATAAGATGCGCGGAAATGGTCTGGCTGGCAGCGACCCGAACTTTTCCGCTCAGTTGTTGCCCCATACGCCCGGTATCGCGCAACGTGCTGTTAAGTTCATCCAGCAGTCGCTCAAGACGCAAAGCCAACTGCTGCCCTGCATCTGTAAGCACCACTTCACGCGTGGTTCTGTCCAGCAGGCGAACACCAGTATGATTTTCCAGCTCCTTCACACTGTGACTTACTGCCGACTGGCTCAGGCCGATACGCTCTCCTGCACGACTAAAACTTTTCTCCTGCGCTACTGTGACGAAAACCTTTAATTGTTTTAAAGAATAATTCATCTGTTTTCTTCATGAATGGATGCAATAAATCAATTTTATTTCTCAAACTGGAAGAAGCACAATAGAACCATCGATCATCTGGAGTCTTTATGAAACTTTTTCGTATCCTCGATCCTTTCACCTTAACCCTGATCACGGTGGTGTTGCTGGCCTCTTTCTTTCCGGCCAGAGGCGATTTCGTCCCCTTCTTTGAAAATCTGACCACCGCAGCGATTGCCCTGCTGTTTTTTATGCACGGCGCGAAGTTGTCGCGTGAGGCGATTATTGCTGGCGGTGGTCACTGGCGACTGCATTTGTGGGTAATGTGCAGCACTTTCGTGCTGTTTCCGATTCTGGGTGTACTGTTTGCCTGGTGGAAACCGGTAAATGTCGACCCGATGCTCTACTCCGGTTTTCTCTACTTGTGCATTCTCCCGGCTACCGTGCAGTCTGCAATCGCCTTTACTTCAATGGCGGGCGGTAACGTCGCGGCAGCAGTTTGTTCTGCGTCAGCATCCAGCCTGTTGGGGATTTTCCTTTCACCATTGCTGGTTGGTCTGGTGATGAATGTTCACGGTGCGGGAGGCAGCCTTGAGCAGGTCGGTAAAATTATGCTGCAATTGCTGCTGCCGTTTGTATTGGGGCATCTTTCCCGGCCGTGGATTGGTGACTGGGTGTCGCGCAATAAAAAATGGATTGCGAAAACTGACCAGACGTCCATTCTGTTGGTGGTTTATACAGCGTTCAGCGAAGCCGTCGTTAATGGTATCTGGCATAAAGTTGGCTGGGGATCATTGCTGTTTATCGTGGTGGTCAGCTGCGTTCTTCTGGCTATCGTGATTGTAGTTAACGTCTTTATGGCACGCCGACTGGGCTTCAATAAGGCAGATGAAATTACTATCGTCTTTTGTGGTTCGAAAAAGAGTCTGGCAAATGGCATCCCGATGGCAAACATTCTTTTCCCCACATCGGTGATCGGTATGATGGTGCTGCCTCTGATGATTTTCCATCAGATCCAATTGATGGTCTGTGCGGTGCTGGCGCGTCGATACAAACACCAGACCGAACAGTTACAGGCGCAGCAGGAAAGCCGCGCCAATAAAGCTTAAAGAGGACGCTTCAGGGGCTGGACCAGTTGCGTCAGCCCCTCAGTTTTAATCAGCAGCGTGATTTGCATTAGCTCACCGAGCTTCCCTGCCGGGAACTCATCTTTGCGGGCAAACCACAGAAGATACTCCTCCGGCAGGTCGATTAAGCGACGCCCTTTGTATTTGCCAAACGGCATTATCGTATTGGCTATTTCAATCAGCTGCTCTTTTTCCATCTCAGCTACCCAGCAAACGCAGCATTTCCGCTTCGTCGATGACTTCAATGCCCAGTTCCTGCGCCTTCGCCAGTTTAGATCCTGCAGCTTCACCCGCTATCACCAGATCGGTTTTCTTCGACACGCTGCCCGCGACTTTCGCGCCCAGTTCGACCAGTCGAGCTTTAGCGTCATCACGCGACATCTGGCTTAAGCTGCCCGTAAGCACCACGGTTTTACCAGCAAACGGGCTGTCAATCTCTTCCACGTTAATCACCACCGGCGCAGGCCAGTGAACGCCTTCCGCCAACAGCTCGCTGATGACATTGCGGTTGCTTTCTTCGGCAAAGAAGTTGTGAACGTGGGAGGCAACGACAATGCCAACATCAGGCACCTTTTGCAGCTCTTCAATCGAAGCGGCTTCCAGCGCTTCCAGCGTGCCGAAATATGCCGCCAGACCTGCTGCGGTGGCCTCGCCGACTTCACGGATGCCAAGTGCATAGAGGAAGCGGGCAAAGGTGGTTTCTTTCGCTTTTTCCAGCGCGTTAACCACATTTTGTGCCGATTTCGGCCCCATGCGCTCCAGTCCGGTCAGTTTGCCTGCGGTGAGTTTGAACAGATCCGCCGGAGTGTGGACATATTCTTTTTCAACCAGCTGATCGATGATTTTGTCGCCCATACCGTCAACGTCCATCGCACGGCGGGAAACAAAGTGTTTCAGCGACTCTTTACGCTGCGCACCGCAAATCAGGCCACCGGTACAGCGGGCAACCGCTTCTCCTTCCACACGCTCAACGTCAGAACCACATACCGGACAATGCGTCGGGAATACAACCTCACGGGTATCTTCCGGGCGTTCAGAAAGCACGACGTTAACCACCTGCGGGATCACGTCGCCAGCGCGGCGAATCACCACTTTATCGCCAATGCGTAAACCAAGACGTTCGATTTCATCCGCATTGTGTAAGGTTGCGTTACTCACCAGCACGCCTGCAACATGGACAGGTTCCAGACGCGCAACAGGCGTAATCGCGCCAGTACGCCCAACCTGAAACTCGACGTCACGCACAAAGGTCATCTGTTCCTGCGCCGGGAATTTAAACGCTACCGCCCAGCGCGGGGCACGCGCGACAAAGCCAAGCTGCTCCTGCTGTGTCAGTGAGTTGACCTTAATCACCACGCCGTCGATATCAAAGCCCAGCGTCGGGCGGTCTTCTTCCACTTTGTGATAGAACGCCAGCACTTCTTCCGCCGATTCACAAAGCGTTACCCGGTCGCTGACCGGCAAACCCCACTTTTTAAATTGCAGTAAACGGCCAAGATGAGTATTCGGCAGCTCGCCACCTTCCAGAATACCGACGCCATAGCAGAAAAAAGTGAGCGGTCGCTTCGCTGTAATACGCGGATCAAGCTGACGCAGTGAACCAGCAGCCGCATTACGTGGGTTAGCAAACACTTTCCCGCCCGTGCGTCGCGCATCTTCGTTAATCTTTTCGAACCCCGCCTGCGGCAGGAACACTTCACCACGCACTTCCAGACGCGCCGGGATATTCTCTCCGTGTAGCTTCAGCGGAATGGCGCGAATAGTACGCACATTAGACGTGATATCTTCCCCGGTAGTACCATCGCCACGCGTCGCGGCACTGACCAAAACGCCATTTTCATACAGAATACTGACAGCAAGGCCATCCAGCTTCAGCTCACAGCACCAGGTGACTTTCTCGTTGCTTTTCAGACGGTCCTGCACACGTTTGTTGAAAGCAAGAAAGCTTTCTTCATCAAAAACGTTATCCAGCGACAGCATTGGCACTTCATGGCGGATCTGGCTGAAAGCCGCCAGCGGCGCAGCACCTACACGTTGGGTAGGCGAATCAGGCGTAATCAGTTCTGGATGTTTGGTTTCCAGCTCGCGCAGTTCGCGCATCAGTCTGTCGTATTCAGCGTCGGGAATTTCCGGCGCATCCATCACATGATAAAGATATTCATGATGGCGAAGCGTCGTTCGCAGTTCTGTCAGTTGTTGTTCGATTGATTCCATATCGCACCATCAATGCTAAAAACCCCCGACAAGCGGGGGTTCGAAGAGGAGTTAATTTGCCTTAAGTGTATCAGGCGTTGGCGTCTTTGACTTCGCGGATGATGTCCTGGTACTCGCGCAATTTCTGCGGAGTCATCATACGGCGCTGATCGTCAAGCACTACACCGCCCACTTCATCGGCAATATGCTGCGCAGATTGCAGCATCAGCTTGAAGTTCTGCAGCTCGTCACCGTAAGACGGTACCTGCATAAAGATAGTGACACCCGGAGTAGTGAAATCCTTCATTTCAGGATCAAAGGTTCCCGGTTTCACCATATTCGCCAGGCTGAATAACGCCGGGCCGCTGCCATCCGGGCTAAGATGACGATGGTAAATATTCATATCGCCAAAAATGAAGCCCGCTTGTTGAATGCTGTTAAGAAGCAGTTCACCGTTTAGCTCGCTACCGTGATGCGCCGCGACGTTCATGATAATCACCGCTTCTTTACGCTTCGGTTTATCCATAACTGGAGCCGGTTCCGCTACAGGCTCAGGCTGTGGTACCGCTACGGGTTCTGCAGGCTGGAAAGCCTGTTGTGCCGGTTGCGGTGCTGAATGCACTGGCTGCGGCGCTGACGCGACTTGTGGCGAAACTGGCTGCTGCAACGGCTGTTCAGGCTGCGGCTGATAGGCAGGCTGCTGCACGGGTTGCTGCACCGGCTGCGCTGGACGCGGAGCATGTTGCGGCGGTACCTGCGCTTCAGGCGGCTGCTGGACCGGTTGACGCGGCTGCGCAGACGCATAAGGCGGTTGGTACTGGTGTTGCGGCGACGGACGAGCAGCCTCATGCTCCTGGGCGTTAGCCGGGGCATGATTCACGCGGTGAACACGAACCTCACCAACGCCCTCATCATCTTCGACATCCTCGTCATAAGAATCGTCGTCACGTTTTGACTTCATTCGTTTTAATGGCCGATCGCGGAACATAGAAGATCGTTCTTTACGGCTGGTCCAGAAACCATGTACCAGTAAAGCGATTATGGCGATCGCGCCAACAATGATTAATATCAGACGCAAATCCTGCATCATTATATTCTCTGTTGTTCTAACACCTTGCCACCACGGCAAACATTTACTCACTAAGAGTATTTGCCGATTACCTCAAGTGCAAGTGCACTATTAACTTTCACAGCACAAAGATAGATGAAATCGTGCTTTTTGCTGTTTTTTCGAACATATCCTAACTGTCCATTGCGCAATTACCCGGTAAAATACGCAGAATTTTCCTGGGATTGGTCAAAAGGAGCTCATCCTGATTATGGTTTCATCATTCACATCTGCCCCACGCAGCGGTTTTTACTATTTTGCGCAAGGCTGGAAGCTCGTCTCGCAACCTGGGATTCGGCGTTTCGTTATTTTACCGCTGCTGGTCAATATTTTGTTGATGGGGGGCGCATTCTGGTGGCTCTTTACGCAACTCGATGTCTGGATCCCGACTCTCATGAGTTATGTTCCGGACTGGTTACAATGGCTGAGCTATCTGTTGTGGCCTCTGGCAGTCATCTCCGTGCTGTTAGTGTTTGGCTATTTCTTCTCAACGATTGCTAACTGGATTGCCGCTCCGTTTAACGGTTTATTGGCTGAACAACTGGAAGCACGATTGACTGGCGCTACACCGCCAGATACCGGGATTTTCGGTATCATGAAAGATGTGCCGCGAATCATGAAACGCGAATGGCAAAAATTTGCGTGGTATCTGCCGCGCGCAATTGTATTGCTAATTCTTTACTTCATCCCTGGTATTGGGCAAACCGTCGCGCCGGTACTGTGGTTCCTGTTTAGCGCCTGGATGTTAGCCATCCAGTATTGCGATTACCCCTTCGATAACCACAAAGTGCCGTTTAAAGAGATGCGCACCGCCCTGCGCACACGCAAAATCACCAATATGCAGTTTGGTGCTTTAACCAGCCTGTTTACGATGATCCCTCTGCTTAATCTGTTCATCATGCCCGTTGCCGTTTGTGGTGCGACGGCGATGTGGGTCGATTGCTATCGCGATAAACACGCGATGTGGCGGTAACAATCTACCGGTTATTTTGTAAACCGCTTGTGTGAAACAGGGGTGGCTTATGCCGCCCCTTATTCCATCTTGCATGTCATTATTTCCCTTCTGCATATAGATATGCTAAATCCTTACTTCCGCATATTCTCTGAGCGGGTATGCTACCTGTTGTATCCCAATTTCATACAGTTAAGGACAGGCCATGAGTAAGATTTTTGAAGATAACTCGCTGACTATCGGTCACACGCCGCTGGTTCGCCTGAATCGCATCGGTAACGGACGCATTCTGGCGAAGGTGGAATCTCGTAACCCCAGCTTCAGCGTTAAGTGCCGTATCGGTGCCAACATGATTTGGGATGCCGAAAAACGCGGCGTGCTGAAACCAGGCGTTGAACTGGTTGAACCAACCAGCGGTAATACCGGGATTGCACTGGCCTATGTCGCTGCCGCTCGCGGTTACAAACTTACCCTGACCATGCCAGAAACCATGAGTATTGAACGCCGCAAGCTGCTGAAAGCGTTAGGTGCAAACCTGGTGCTGACCGAAGGTGCTAAAGGCATGAAAGGCGCAATCCAAAAAGCAGAAGAAATTGTCGCCAGCAATCCAGAGAAATACCTGCTGCTGCAACAATTCAGCAATCCGGCAAACCCTGAAATTCACGAAAAAACCACCGGTCCGGAGATCTGGGAAGATACCGACGGTCAGGTTGATGTATTTATTGCTGGCGTTGGGACTGGCGGTACGCTGACCGGCGTCAGCCGCTACATTAAAGGCACCAAAGGCAAGACCGATCTTATCTCTGTCGCCGTTGAGCCAACCGATTCTCCAGTTATCGCCCAGGCACTGGCTGGTGAAGAGATTAAACCTGGCCCGCATAAAATTCAGGGTATTGGCGCAGGTTTTATCCCGGCTAACCTCGATCTCAAGCTGGTCGATAAAGTCATTGGCATCACCAATGAAGAAGCCATTTCTACCGCGCGTCGTCTGATGGAAGAAGAAGGTATTCTTGCTGGTATCTCTTCTGGAGCAGCTGTTGCTGCGGCGTTGAAACTACAAGAAGATGAAAGCTTTACCAACAAGAATATTGTGGTTATTCTACCGTCATCGGGTGAGCGTTATTTAAGCACCGCATTGTTTGCCGATCTCTTCACTGAGAAAGAATTGCAACAGTAATGCCAGCTTGTTAAAAATGCGTAAAAAAGCACCTTTTCAGGTGCTTTTTTGTGGCCTGCTTCAAACTTTCGCCCCTCCTGGCATTGATTCAGCCTGTCGGAACTGGTATTTAACCAGACTAATTATTTTGATGCGCGAAATTAATCGTTACAGGAAAAGCCAAAGCTGAATCGATTTTATGATTTGGTTCAATTCTTCCTTTAGCGGCATAATGTTTAATGACGTACGAAACGTCAGCGGTCAACACCCGCCAGCAATGGACTGTATTGCGCTCTTCGTGCGTCGCGTCTGTTAAAAACTGGCGCTAACAATACAGGCTAAAGTCGAACCGCCAGGCTAGACTTTAGTTCCACAACACTAAACCTATAAGTTGGGGAAATACAATGTTCCAGCAAGAAGTTACCATTACCGCTCCGAACGGTCTGCACACCCGCCCTGCTGCCCAGTTTGTAAAAGAAGCTAAGGGCTTCACTTCTGAAATTACTGTGACTTCCAACGGCAAAAGCGCCAGCGCGAAAAGCCTGTTTAAACTGCAGACTCTGGGCCTGACTCAAGGTACCGTTGTGACTATCTCCGCAGAAGGCGAAGACGAGCAGAAAGCGGTTGAACATCTGGTTAAACTGATGGCGGAACTCGAGTAATTTCCCGGGTTCTTTTAAAAATCAGTCACAAGTAAGGTAGGGTTATGATTTCAGGCATTTTAGCATCCCCGGGTATCGCTTTCGGTAAAGCTCTGCTTCTGAAAGAAGACGAAATTGTCATTGACCGGAAAAAAATTTCTGCCGACCAGGTTGATCAGGAAGTTGAACGTTTTCTGAGCGGTCGTGCCAAGGCATCAGCCCAGCTGGAAACGATCAAAACGAAAGCTGGTGAAACGTTCGGTGAAGAAAAAGAAGCCATCTTTGAAGGGCATATTATGCTGCTCGAAGATGAGGAGCTGGAGCAGGAAATCATAGCCCTGATTAAAGATAAGCACATGACAGCTGACGCAGCTGCTCATGAAGTTATCGAAGGTCAGGCTTCTGCCCTGGAAGAGCTGGATGATGAATACCTGAAAGAACGTGCGGCTGACGTACGTGATATCGGTAAGCGCCTGCTGCGCAACATCCTGGGCCTGAAGATTATCGACCTGAGCGCCATTCAGGATGAAGTCATTCTGGTTGCCGCTGACCTGACGCCGTCCGAAACTGCACAGCTGAACCTGAAGAAGGTGCTGGGTTTCATCACCGACGCGGGTGGCCGTACTTCCCACACCTCTATCATGGCGCGTTCTCTGGAACTGCCTGCTATCGTGGGTACCGGTAGCGTCACCTCTCAGGTGAAAAATGACGACTATCTGATTCTGGATGCCGTAAATAATCAGGTTTACGTCAATCCAACCAACGAAGTTATTGATAAAATGCGCGCTGTTCAGGAGCAAGTGGCTTCTGAAAAAGCAGAGCTTGCTAAACTGAAAGATCTGCCAGCTATTACGCTGGACGGTCACCAGGTAGAAGTGTGCGCTAACATTGGTACGGTTCGTGACGTTGAAGGTGCAGAGCGTAACGGCGCTGAAGGCGTTGGTCTGTATCGTACTGAGTTCCTGTTCATGGACCGCGACGCGCTGCCCACTGAAGAAGAACAGTTTGCTGCTTACAAAGCAGTGGCTGAAGCGTGTGGCTCGCAGGCGGTTATCGTTCGTACCATGGACATCGGCGGCGACAAAGAGCTGCCATACATGAACTTCCCGAAAGAAGAGAACCCGTTCCTCGGCTGGCGCGCTATCCGTATCGCGATGGATCGTAAAGAGATCCTGCGCGATCAGCTCCGCGCTATCCTGCGTGCCTCAGCTTTCGGTAAATTGCGCATTATGTTCCCGATGATCATCTCTGTTGAAGAAGTACGTGCACTGCGCAAAGAGATCGAAATCTACAAACAGGAACTGCGCGACGAAGGTAAAGCGTTTGACGAGTCAATTGAAATCGGCGTAATGGTGGAAACACCGGCTGCCGCAACAATTGCACGTCATTTAGCCAAAGAAGTTGATTTCTTTAGTATCGGCACCAATGATTTAACGCAGTACACTCTGGCAGTTGACCGTGGTAATGATATGATTTCACACCTTTACCAGCCAATGTCACCGTCCGTGCTGAACTTGATCAAGCAAGTTATTGATGCTTCTCATGCTGAAGGCAAATGGACTGGCATGTGTGGTGAGCTTGCTGGCGATGAACGTGCTACACTTCTGTTGCTGGGGATGGGTCTGGACGAATTCTCTATGAGCGCCATTTCTATCCCGCGCATTAAGAAGATTATCCGTAACACGAACTTCGAAGATGCGAAGGTGTTAGCAGAGCAGGCTCTTGCTCAACCGACAACGGACGAGTTAATGACGCTGGTTAACAAGTTCATTGAAGAAAAAACAATCTGCTAATCCACGAGATGCGGCCCAATTTACTGCTTAGGAGAAGATCATGGGTTTGTTCGATAAACTGAAATCTCTGGTTTCCGACGACAAGAAGGATACCGGAACTATTGAGATCATTGCTCCGCTCTCTGGCGAGATCGTCAATATCGAAGACGTGCCGGATGTCGTTTTTGCGGAAAAAATCGTTGGTGATGGCATTGCTATCAAACCAACTGGAAACAAAATGGTCGCGCCTGTAGACGGCACCATTGGTAAAATCTTTGAAACCAACCACGCGTTCTCTATCGAATCTGATAGCGGCGTTGAACTGTTCGTCCACTTCGGTATCGACACCGTTGAACTGAAAGGCGAAGGCTTCAAGCGTATTGCTGAAGAAGGTCAGCGCGTGAAAGTTGGCGATACTGTCATTGAATTTGATCTGCCGCTGCTGGAAGAGAAAGCCAAGTCTACCCTGACTCCGGTTGTTATCTCCAACATGGACGAAATCAAAGAACTGATCAAACTGTCCGGTAGCGTAACCGTGGGTGAAACCCCGGTTATCCGCATCAAGAAGTAATTCTTGCCGCAGTGAAAAATGGCGCCCATCGGCGCCATTTTTTATGCTTCCGCCAGCGGCGGCAAAATCAATTCATCGCTCTCATGCTGCTGGGTGTAGCGCATCACTTCCAGTACGCGCAACCCCGCACGGTGCACCGCATCGTTTAACGCCTTCCCTTTCAGCAAACCACTGATAAGCTGAGCACAAAACAGGTCGCCAGTCCCTTTCAGGTCAGTTTTAACCCGTGAATGGGAAATGACATTCACGCTGTCGGCACTGACCACCACCACCTGCATCTCCTGATTTTCTTCGTTACCGGAGGCGCTGGTAATCACCACCCATTTTAATGTGTCTGAAAGCAGACTTTTTGCGGCAGCAATGGCACTGTCGAGATCGCGGCAATTTTTACCGGTCAGGATTTCCAGCTCAAAGATATTGGGGGTAATTCCCTGCGCCAGCGGCAGTAAATATTGTCGATACGCCTCGGGAAGGTCAGGTTTGACATAAATTCCGCTATCAATATCGCCAATCACCGGATCGACCATGATCAATAGGTCAGGATGGTCTTTGCGTAGCGCAGTCATCCACTCGGCAAGGATTTTGATTTGCGATGCCGTTCCCATATAGCCCGTGGTTACAGCTCGAAGTTGGCGCAGCGCATCACGCTCCTGAAGCGCACGCAAATAGCCGCTAAACCATTCGTCCGGAATCGCACCACCGTAGAAAGTGTCATAATGCGGCGTATTGCTCAGCAATACCGTCGGCACGGCAAAGACATTCAGGCCGTTCTGTTTGATAGCAGGCACGGCAATGCTGTTGCCTACGCTGCCGTACACTACCTGCGACTGCACGGCGACGATATCCGCCTGCAATGCCCTGCTCTTATCGTTAAACAACAACAAACTACTCATTTAATTTTTTCTCCTTGCCGATGATCCTCATCGTATTCCAACCGAAACTTTACCTGATTCTGGCAGTCAAATCGGCTATCACAAAACAAGGATAAGGTAATTCAATGAAGAAAATCATTTGTCTGGTCATTACGCTGCTAATGACACTCCCCGTTTACGCGAAGTTAACTGCCCATGAAGAAGCCCGTATCAACGCCATGCTGGAGGGATTAGCACAGAAAAAGGATTTGATATTTGTGCGTAACGGCGATGAACACACCTGTGATGAAGCGGTTTCCCACCTGCGTCTGAAGCTCGGCAACACGCGCAACCGCATTGACACCGCCGAGCAGTTTATTGATAAGGTGGCCTCGTCGTCATCGATTACCGGGAAGCCGTATATCGTGAAGATGCCCGGTAAAAGCGATGAGAACGCACAACCTTTTTTACATGCGCTAATTGCGCAGACGGATAAAACAGTGCCTGCGCAATAATCTTAAATCCCTGCCCCCTGACTAAAATGCTCTTCCCCAAACACCCCGGTAGAAAGGTAGCGATCGCCACGATCGCAGATGATCGCTACCACCACCGCACCGGGGTTAGCCTTTGCCACGCGCAGTGCTCCGGCAACCGCGCCGCCGGAGCTGACGCCACAGAATATTCCTTCCCGCACTGCCAGTTCGCGCATGGTGTTTTCTGCATCGCGCTGATGAATATCCAGCACCTCATCCACCAGCGAAGCGTTGAAAATCCCCGGCAGATATTCCGCAGGCCAGCGGCGAATGCCGGGAATGCTACTGCCCTCTTCCGGCTGCAGGCCAACAATGGTCACCGGTTTGGATTGTTCGCGCATAAAGCGTGAAACGCCGGTGATAGTGCCGGTTGTTCCCATGCTGGAGACAAAATGGGTAATGCGCCCGCCAGTTTGCTGCCAGATTTCCGGCCCGGTGGTGGTGTAATGGGCGAAGGGATTATCAGGATTATTGAACTGATCGAGCAGCTTTCCTTCACCACGATTCGCCATCTCCAGCGCCAGATCGCGCGCACCTTCCATGCCCTGTTCTTTAGTGACCAGAATTAGCTCCGCGCCGTAGGCACGCATCGCCGCACGGCGTTCCTGGCTCATGTTGTCGGGCATCAGCAATTTCATGCGATAGCCTTTAAGCGCGGCAATCATTGCCAGCGCAATGCCGGTGTTACCACTGGTGGCTTCGATTAAGACATCACCCGGTTTAATTTCCCCGCGCTTTTCCGCCTCGACGATCATCGAAAGCGCCGCACGATCTTTCACCGAACCTGCCGGGTTATTGCCTTCCAGTTTTAACCACACTTCACTGCCGTTATCCGGCCCCATTCGCTGCAACTTCACCAGAGGCGTATTGCCTATTGTTTGTTCTAATGTACTCACGATCTCTATCCATACGTGGTGTTGCCTGATGCGACGCTTGCGCGTCTTATCAGGCCTACAGGTTACAAACCTTGCCATTAAAAAGCCCGGATCGCGGGAAGCGCCTCCGGGCGTTTAACATTCACTCAACCTATCAGGCGCTTTGTGCGAGAGCAAGTTCCTCATCTCGGGTTTCGATACGCTCGTCGCCGTTATACAGCCGCGCATGTTGCAGACCAACGAATAAACGCTCGCCACGCTGCGGGGCATCGTCGCCATGCATCACAACCGTCAGCGCTTCGTTGTACCACCCCAGCGGCTGCACGACTAATTGGGTGTAGTGGCCTTTCGGGCTGGCTTCCAGTACCTGTACCGGCAGCGGCGAATCGAGGCTGGTACGGCGGCTGATATCCACTTCCCACGGACGCAGGAAGAGATCCACTGGCCCCTGATACGCAGGTGTATAGCCCAGCGGCCAGCGATGTGCGCCAACATGGAACTGCCCGCCGCGAATGGTTCCCTGCAGGCGGTTCACTTCGCCCATAAATTCGAGTACAAAACGGGTCGCTGGTTCACGCCATACCTGGTCCGGTGCATCAGCCTGCTCGATATTGCCCTGGCTCATCACCACTACACGATCGGCTACTTCGGTCGCTTCTTCCTGATCATGGGTCACAAACACGCTGGTGAATTTCAGCTCTTCATGTAACTGACGCAGCCAGCGACGCAACTCTTTACGCACCTGCGCATCCAGCGCGCCAAACGGTTCATCAAGCAGCAGAATTTGCGGTTCTACAGCCAGCGCGCGCGCCAGTGCCACACGCTGTTTCTGGCCGCCGGAAAGCTGTGCTGGATAACGATCCGCCAGATGGGCAAGCTGCACCATCTCCAGCAATTTTGTCACTTTCGCTTTGATCGCCGCCGCATTCGGGCGCTCGCGACGCGGTAGCACCGTCAGGCCGAAAGCGATATTGTCGAACACCGTCATATGGCGGAACAGCGCATAGTGCTGGAACACGAAACCAACTTTACGATCGCGCGCATGCAGGCGGCTGACGTCGGTGCCGTGGAAGCGAATATGCCCGCTGGTTTGATGCTCCAGCCCGGCGATAATCCGCAGCAGCGTGGTTTTCCCGGAACCAGACGGCCCCAGCAATGCGACCATCTGACCAGAAGGAATATCCAGTGAGATATCGTTCAGCACCTGGGTGCGACCAAAAGACTTCTTAATATTGGCAATCTCAATGCTCATGATGTTCCTCCTGCTGCGCGCGTTTTTCCTGATTCTCCAGACGCCACTGCAACATACTCTTTAAAAACAGGGTGATAATCGCCATCAGCGTCAACAACGCGGCAGCGGTAAAGGAGCCGACGGTGTTGTAGTCCTGCTCAAGCAATTCAATCTGTAACGGCAGCGAAAGTGTTTCGCCGCGAATCGAGCCGGAAACCACCGACACCGCACCAAACTCGCCAATCGCGCGGGCGTTGGTCAGCACCACGCCATAAAGCAGCGCCCAGCGGATGTTCGGCAGCGTGACGCGGCGAAACATCTGCCAGCCAGACGCGCCAAGCAAAATTGCCGCTTCGTCTTCCTGGCTGCCCTGGCTTAACATCACCGGCACCAGCTCACGCACCACAAACGGACACGTCACGAAGATGGTGACCAGCACCATTCCCGGCCAGGAGAACATAATTTGCAGATTATGTTCATCCAGCCAGCCACCGAGCGGGCCGTTAGAGCCGTAGAACAGCAGATACACCAGACCGGCAACCACCGGCGACACGGCAAACGGAATGTCCAGCAGCGTCAGCAGCAACTGGCGTCCAGGGAAGTTAAAGCGCGTCACCAGCCAGGCCAGCAGAATGCCGAACACCAGGTTTACCGGTACGGCAATCAGCGCGATCATCACCGTCAGCCAGATGGCGTGCAGCATGTCCGGATCGGCCAGATTCTGTAAAACCGGCATCAGCCCTTTGCTGAACGCCTGTACGAAGATATAAATCATCGGCACCAGCAGGATGAACGCCGATACCAGCATCCCGATGCCAATCAGAAACCATTTGCCCCAGTTAATCGGGCGCGCGTCATAACGCTTCAATTGGGTAACTTCCGCCATTAATGACCTACCACACGCCGACCAAAGCGACTTTGCAGAGTGTTAATTGAGAACAGCAGCAGCAGGGATGCCGCGAGGATCACCGAAGCAATCGCGCTCGCCGCCGGGTAATCAAACTCCTGCAAGCGCACAAAAATCATCAGCGACGTCACTTCCGTCTTCCAGGCGATGTTCCCGGCGATAAAAATCACCGCGCCAAACTCACCAAGACTACGAGTAAACGACAGCGCCACGCCCGCCACCAGCGCCGGAGAAAGTTCCGGCAGCACCACTTTGCAGAAACTCTGCCAGCGCGTTGCACCAAGCGTTTCTGCCGCTTCTTCATATTCCGGGCCTAACTCTTCCAGCACCGGCTGCACGGTACGCACCACAAACGGAATACTGGTAAAAGCCATCGCCACCGCAATCCCCAGCCAGGTATAGGTAACTTTGATATCAAACTTCGCCAGCCATTCACCGTAAAAACCGTTCACGGAAAAGAGCGAGGCCAGCGTTAAACCGGCGACTGCCGTTGGCAGCGCAAAGGGTAAATCCATCAGCGCATCAAGCAGCGTGCGGCCCGGAAAGCGATAACGGGTTAAGATCCACGCCATCAGCAGGCCGAAAACGCCGTTAAAAATTGATGCCACAAACGCCGACAGCAGCGTCACTTTGTAGGCCGCGACCACTTGTGGGTTGGTGATCACCTCCCAGTACTGCGCCCAGCTCATCTGAGCCAGCTGCATCACCAGCGCGGAGAGCGGCAGCAGCAAAATAAGGCACACAAACAGCAGACTGGTGCCGAGGCTTAAGGTAAAGCCCGGCAGCACGCGTCTTGATGAAACTGCAAACATTAATTACGCCCCGCCGCTAACAGCTTGTCTAACTCGCCGCCGCTGGTGAAGTGGGTTTTCATCACTTCCGGCCAGGAGCCAAATTTGTCTTCCACGCGGAACAGTTCGGTCTGCGGGAATTTGTCTTTCAGTTTGTCCATGACTTCCGGGTTATTTACGCGGTAGTAATAGTCGGTGATGATGGTTTGCGCCTGCGGGCTGTAGAGCCAGTTCAGGTAGGCTTTTGCTGCTTTTTCCGTACCGTTGGCCTGCACGTTTTTATCGACCCACGCCACCGGGAATTCCGCCAGAATGTTGGTTTTCGGAATCACCACTTCAAAGCCCTGCGCTTCATACTGTTTACGAATGTTGTTTACTTCCGATTCAAAGCTAATCAGTACATCGCCCAGCCCGCGCTCGGCAAAGGTGGTGGTCGCGCCACGACCGCCGGTATCGAACACTTCAACGTTTTTCAGGAACTGGGTCATAAACTGTTCGGTTTTGGCTTTGTCGCCACCGTCAGCTTTATCCGCTGCACCCCATGCCGCCAGATAGGTGTAACGTGCGTTACCCGACGTTTTCGGGTTCGGGAAAATCAGCTTTACGTCGGAGCGCACCAGATCGTTCCAGTCGTGGATATTCTTCGGGTTACCCTTACGCACCAGGAAGCCCATGGTGGAGTAGAACGGCGAGCTGTTATTCGGCAGGCGCGACTGCCAGTCGGCCGGGATCAGCTTGCCTTTGTCATGCAGGATTTGTACGTCGGTCACCTGGTTATAAGTGACAACGTCGGCTTTTAAGCCCTGCAAAATCGCCAGCGCCTGTTTTGATGACCCGGCATGAGATTGTTTTATCGTCAGTTTGTCGCCGCCGTTATCTTTTGCCCATTGTTGCTCAAACGGTGGATTCAGGGCGGCAAACAGCTCGCGGGAGACGTCATAAGAACTGTTCAGCAGTTCCGTTGCCTGTACATGGCCCGCCAGCAGCAGAGAAGCGACCAGCGCGAGTGAGTTCTTTTTCAGTAAGTTAACGGCCATTGCGCACCCTTATAAATTTAATGACTTTCTAATAGCCATCATATTTATAACGGACGTGAAAGGAGTAACGGTTTTATATACCGTTTGGTGATTTGGAAGTTGAAAAGGGAATAAGAACTTGGTTCAACAGGCGTAATTGTTGCAGTCAGTTTGGACACGAACAGCGCGGAGAAACCGGAGCGTACACATAGTACGTGAGGATTTCGAGCACTGCCCGGGGCCAAAATGACAAATAAAATAGCCTGGTGAACTTAGTTCAAGACGAAATCCTCCCCACAAATGCAGGGAGGAAACAGAGGTGAATCAGATGCCGACGCTAACCGTCTCCGGCAGTGTGCTGCCGCCATCAATCACATTCTGTGTACCGGTTAAATAACTTGATTCATCCGATGCGAGGAAGGCTGCCAGTTCGCCGACTTCCAGCGGATCGGCGAGGCGACGCATCGGGATTGCTTTTGCCATTTCAGTCAGCACCGATTCTGGATCTTCCGGGTTCGACTGGCGGGCAATGCTTTCCGCCATTGGCGTGCGTACGTATCCCGGGCAGATGGCGTTAACGCGAATACCAGACTGCGCGTACTCCACCGCCAGCGATTTAGTCAGGCCAACAATCGCCGCTTTCGTTAAGGCATACGCCGTTTCACCCGGATCGGCCACCATATCGCCAGTGACTGAAGACATCATCACAATGCGACCATCTTTGCGGGCAATCATCTCCGGCAGCACCGCCTTCGTGACGTTCCATACGCCTTTAATATTGATATCAATATGGAAATCGCGATCTTCATCGCTCATATCGAGGAAACTGCCCAGACGACAAACGCCTGCGTTATTCACCAGGATATCAATGCGCCCTTCTTTTTCCTTCGCGCGCTTGATAGCTGCGGCGACCGACGCCGGGTCACGCACATCGGCGACAACCGCCGTACAGCGATGACCACGACCACACAGTTCGTCCGCCAGCTTTTCGATCTCAGGGGAGATATCCAGCAAGATTAGGTTTGCGCCATGACGCGCAAAAGTTCTGGCAATTCCTTCGCCAATTCCCTGCAATGCGCCCGTAATCAGTGCTGTCTTGCCCGTGAGTTTACCCATTTTAATGCTCTCCTTGTTAATACAGAGCGTTACACTCCATTCCCTCTGAAAATACAGGATAAACAAAATATTGCTGCGGATCAGCTCACTAATTCAGGAAAATCTCAATCCAGTCGCTGCTTTATGCATCATTTCAGGCGTTGCGTTAGCTCACTGCTGCGCTCAATCATTTTCAATGACTCCACATCATTAAGTTGCACAAGGCCAACAAACAGTAAATCGGTAACAGAATTTTGCGCCGTGCGGGTGGACATCGACGAGCTGCGCCATTCGGTTTCGCCAGAAACGGTATCGAGGGTGAAATGCGCCAGCCGCCGCAGCGGGGAATCGGTTAATGAGGTAATGGCAATCACCGTTGCCCCCTGCTTTCGCGCTGCCTCGGCGCACAAGACAATCTCTTTTTTACTGCCGCTGTAAGAGATAGCGATTTGTACATCGCCTTTTTTCAGCGCCTGGGAAACGGTGGCTTGTACGTGCGTGTCGGCTTCGCAGGCCACGCGATAGCCAATTTTCATCAGTTTGAACGATAGATCGCGCCCCACCAGCGCCGATCCGCCCAGGCCCGTTATCTGAATAAATGGCGCTTTACTGATGACCTCAATGATTTTTTGCAGCCGCGCGTAATCGAGCAACGCGCAGGTTTGCTCCAGCGCCAGCTCTTTTTCGCGATTCAATTTGCGGGCAATCACTTCCAGCGAATCATCACTGGTAATCGAACTGTGCAGGTGCAGCGCCGTGGCATTCGTTTTCTCCCGGCTAGCACTGTATTCGCCAATTAACGCCATACGCAATTCAGTAAATCCTTGCGCACCGAGCTTCTGGGCAAACTTCACAATACTCGACTGGCTGATGCCGAGCTGTTTCGCCATCTTGCGCGAAGAGACGGATTTCAGCTCACTCACGTTGGCCCGCAGAAAGTCAGCAATTTTTTGCTCGTTCTCGGTAAATTCACTTTCCGCATTGCGTATTTTCGTCAGGTACAACATCTTCCACTCCCTCACCACATCCTGCGCGCAGCATAGCACACGGATTTTGCCCTTTGACGCTCTTCACACTCTGTGATTTCAGACTCAATGATTCCTTTAAAACTAGCAAATTGAGATATATGATTCCATCAATATGCAATTATTTGATTGTGAATACTAAGGTCACCACTGATGCAACTTGAAAAGATGATTACCGAAGGCTCGAATGCCGCCTCGGCTGAAATTGACCGCGTTTCGACGCTGGAAATGTGCCGGATTATCAACGATGAAGATAAAACCGTACCACTCGCCGTTGAGCGCGTACTGCCGGATATTGCAGCGGCGATCGATGTTATTCACGCCCAGGTGAGCGGCGGCGGCCGTCTGATTTACATCGGTGCGGGGACCTCTGGTCGTCTGGGTATTCTTGATGCCAGTGAATGTCCGCCGACCTACGGCGTGAAACCGGGCCTGGTAGTTGGTTTGATTGCTGGCGGCGAATATGCCATTCAGCACGCGGTGGAAGGCGCGGAAGATAGCCGGGAAGGCGGCGTTAACGATCTGAAAAATATTAATTTAACGGCACAGGATGTGGTGGTCGGTATTGCCGCCAGCGGTCGTACGCCGTATGTGATTGCCGGACTGGAATACGCCCGCCAGCTCGGTTGCCGCACAGTGGGAATTTCCTGTAATCCGGGGAGCGCCGTTTCAACCACCGCAGAGTTTGCCATTACACCGATTGTAGGTGCCGAAGTGGTTACCGGTTCTTCGCGGATGAAAGCAGGTACAGCGCAGAAACTGGTGCTCAATATGCTCTCCACCGGGCTGATGATTAAATCCGGCAAAGTGTTCGGCAACCTGATGGTCGATGTGGTCGCCACCAACGAAAAACTGCATGTGCGCCAGGTCAATATCGTCAAAAACGCTACCGGATGTAGCGCAGAGCAAGCGGAAGCGGCATTGGTTGCCTGCGAGCGCAACTGTAAAACGGCCATTGTGATGGTGCTGAAAAATCTCGATGCCGCAGAAGCTAAAAAACGCCTGGATCAACACGGCGGCTTTATTCGTCAGGTTTTAGACAAGGAATAACCCATGGCCAAAGAGATCAGCAGTGAACTTCTGAACACCATTCTTACCCGGGTCGGTGGACCGGGAAATATCGCCAGTTGTGGTAACTGTATGACGCGCCTGCGTCTGGGTGTACATGACAGTTCACTGGTTGATCCCGATATCAAAACGCTGGAAGGCGTGAAGGGCGTCATTTTGACCAGCGACCAGGTCCAGGTCGTTTTTGGGCCAGGTAAAGCGCATCGCGCCGCAAAAGCGATGAGCGAGTTGCTGGGCGAAGCACCGGTACAGGATGCCGCAGAAATCGCCGCTCAAAATAAACGTCAGTTAAAAGCCAAACAAACCTCCGGCGTGCAACAATTTCTCGCCAAATTCGCCACCATCTTCACGCCGCTGATCCCCGGTTTTATTGCCGCTGGTCTGTTGCTGGGAATAGCGACGTTAATTGCCACGGTGATGCACGTTCCGGCAGATGCTCAGGGCACGCTACCCGATGCGCTGAATTTTATGAAGGTGTTCAGCAAAGGCCTGTTCACCTTCCTGGTGATTCTGGTGGGCTATAACGCCGCCCAGGCATTTGGCGGCACGGGTGTCAATGGCGCAATTATCGCCGCGCTCTTTTTGCTCGGTTATAACCCAGCTGCAACCACGGGTTACTACGCCGGATTTCACGATTTCTTTGGTCTGCCTATCGATCCACGCGGCAATATTATCGGCGTGTTGATTGCCGCGTGGGCCTGCGCCCGCATCGAAGGCATGGTGCGCCGCTTTATGCCGGACGACCTCGACATGCTGTTGACCTCGTTAATCACCCTGCTGATCACCGCTACGCTGGCCTACCTGATCATTATGCCGCTGGGCGGCTGGCTGTTTGAAGGCATGTCGTGGCTGTTTATGCACCTGAACAGTAATCCGCTCGGTTGTGCGGTTTTAGCCGGGCTGTTCCTGATCGCCGTGGTGTTTGGCGTGCATCAGGGCTTTATTCCTGTTTACCTCGCGTTAATGGACAGTCAGGGATTCAACAGCTTATTTCCCATCCTTTCGATGGCAGGCGCGGGCCAGGTGGGCGCGGCGCTGGCACTCTACTGGCGGGCGCAACCGCACAGTGCATTACGCAGTCAGGTACGCGGGGCGATTATTCCCGGCCTGCTGGGCGTTGGCGAACCGTTGATTTATGGCGTCACCCTGCCCCGCATGAAACCGTTTATTACCGCCTGTTTAGGCGGCGCGGCGGGCGGTTTGTTTATCGGATTGATAGCCTGGTGGGGTCTGCCGATGGGCTTAAACAGCGCCTTTGGGCCGTCTGGTCTGGTGGCGCTGCCGCTGATGACTTCCGCACAAGGCATCCTTCCGGCAATGGCGGTTTATGCTGGCGGGATTCTGGTGGCATGGGTTTGCGGGTTTATTTTCACCACGCTCTTTGGCTGCCGTAACGTCAATCTGGACTGATATCATGAAACGGACAATGCTCTATCTTTCTCTGCTGGCTGTCAGCTGTAGCGTCAGTGCCGCAAAATACCCTGTTCTGACAGAAAGTAGTTGATCAAGTGTATGCGGCGTTAAAGCAGTAATAAAAAGGCCAGTCAGTTGTGTTACTGGCTGGCCTTTAATCAATGAATCAGAAACGCTTACAGCGCCATCAGCTTGTCCAGCGACGGTGCGAAGTAATAGCCGCCAGTGACCGGTTTGGTAAAACGCAACATCGCATCACGTTTGCCATCGGTATCGCCAAACATGCTCAGCAGTTGCTGCTCAATGTTATGCAGACGCGCGCAGTAGGCACAGAAGTACAGACCGTGCGTACCGCTGGCGGTGCCGTACGGCAGGCTCTGTCGAACAATCTTCAGCCCTTTGCCATCTTCTTTCAGATCAACGCGGGTCAGGTGAGAGGTTTCCGGACGTTCGTCGCCGTCAATCTCTTCGTTGGCCTCTTTGGTGCGCCCGATCATCATCTCCTGATCGTGAACGCTCATCCGGTTGAGCTGCTTGAGGTTGTGCTCCCAACGCTGCACAAACACATAGCTGCCGCCTGCATCCACGCCGTCTTTGATAACCGCCACTTCGCGGCGCGTCTCTTCACCCGCCGGGTTTTCAGTACCGTCAACGAAGCCGCTCAGGTCACGCTCTTCAACCCAACGGAAGCCGTGGATCTCTTCTTTCACTTCAATGCAGTCACCAAAGGCTTCCATCGCCGCCTGAGCGACAGAGAAGTTTACGTCGTGACGCAGAGAAAGAATGTGGATCAACACATCGAACTGGGTCGTCGGCGCAAGGCCTTTACCGTAGCCCGGAAAATCTTTCAGCTCTTCGGCCCCAACGCCGCCGCTCAGAGCGCGCCAGGTGTTGTTACCAAAGGCAACCACCGCACCAAGATGCGCATCCGGGAATTTCGCTTCAAAAGTTGCCAGTTTATCGGCAAATGTTTTACTGGCCGCACGCAGGGCGTCAACTTCCCCTTTCACGTTGGCTTCGATCCAAATCGCCGCGCGGCAATGTTCTGGCAAAATGCCACTCTGAACCTGAGACATTGTTCCTCCTGAAAATAAGAATGCCACGCAATCCGTGGCATTGTTGGGCGCTATTTTACGTGTTTTTTCGCGGCGGCGGTTTGTTCAGACGCAAATTAACGCCGCCAGATAATTTTACTGACTTTCCAGTTTTTCAGGGTATCGTCCGAAGGCATTAACCCTTCAGGACCACTCCATTCCCCGCTGAACTGGTAGCTAATATGTTGACTGCCTTCGGCTTTACATTCGACGGCACGATTATCATCACCATCAGCTTTTTGGCAATTGCCAAATGCTTTGCTGTAAAGGTCGCTAAACGGTGTACCGATTTTAACACCGGTGTCAGCAGGAATATCGCTATCCAGCACATCAATGCGGCTGATCGTACCCTGATCGCCGTTAATCACCATCGCCACGTTGTCGCCTTTCATCACTTCAAAAAAGCGCACCACGTTGCCGTTCGCGGTTTTCATTCCGCTGCGCAGGCGATAATCGCCATCAAGCGCATCGGCAATGGCTTGTTCTTGCAGTGGTGTGGACGCCGTTAATTCACCAACGCCCTGCTCGCTCACTTTGGTGGACGACCCAAACCAGTTCCACGGGTTAGCGGCAGACCAGTTAACTGACGACATCGTGGAACAGCCGGTCAGCATCAACGGCATAGCGCATAACATTAAACGCAGCGATTTCATGTCACTTCCTTTGGTTATTCAATAACGTTGCTTGGAGTGCAAATTCACCAAAAAGTGCCGTTATTCTTTTTCTTCATTAAAACAAGCGCGTAAACGTCGATTGGTCAGCAGCCAGATTAACGCCACAATATCCGCCACTACCAGCGACAGACCGATACCGCTAACGGATTCACCGTTCAGCCACAGCCACGGTTGCCAGCAAAGTAAAACCACTTGCGCCAACAGCAACAGAAAATAGAGCACATGCCAGATACGGGGAAATGAAGCCCGCCGACCACTCAGCAAAAACGCCAGCACCGCCGGAATGCCGGGAATCAACCCCAGCCAGAAATTATCGTGATCGGGATAAAACAGATTTAGCAGCGCAGTACCCTGCTCGCGCGACGCACCGGCAATGACAAACAGCACCCAGGTTCGCGCCTGAAGCAATAGCACAAGCCAGAAGAGCAAGGGTAAACGCAGGCGACCGTGCGCATCATAATGGACAGGATGAAACTCAGTACTCTTCATCTTCAATCAAACGCTTACCCAGACTCAGCACGTCGGCGTGTTCATATCCCAGGCGTTCATACATTCCGAGCACCATGTCGTTATCTTCCGGCACATTGATCTGAATTTTCGGGCAGCCGCGAGCAATCAGCTTTTTCTCCAGCCGGTTAAGCAACGCATTGGCAATCCCACGCCCACGAAACTCTGGATGCACGCCAAGATAATAAGCAGACCCGCGATGCCCGTCATAACCGCCCATCACCGTTCCGACCACTTCACCGTTCACCTCAGCGACCAGAAACAAACTGACGTCATGGTTCATCTTACGCTCGATGTCCATTTCCGGATCGTTCCACGGACGCAGCAAGTCGCAACGCTCCCAAAGGGTGATGACCTCTTCGAAATCTTCCTGGCGAAATACGCGTATCTCCATGGTATTCGTTACCTTTTTGCGGGTTAAAAGGCTGATTATGGCGTGAACGGTCGAATTAGCCAATATCTGACGAAAATCGGTTGAAAAAGTGGCATAATGGGGAGTTGTCAACTATTGAAATGAAAAGTAAAACAATTCTCAACAGCAAACCGTCGTAACGGATTACGCGATACGATATAACATCTGGAACTTTATTATTACAACTCAGGCCGTATGAGCACTTTTAAACCACTAAAAACACTCACTTCGCGCCGCCAGGTGCTGAAAGCCGGTTTGGCTGCCCTGACGTTGTCAGGAATGTCGCAAGCCATCGCCAAAGACGAACCTTTAAAAACCAGCAACGGACACAGCAAGCCGAAAGCAAAAAAAAGCGGCGGCAGACGTGTCGTTGTTCTCGATCCAGGCCACGGCGGGATTGATACCGGAGCGATCGGACGCAACGGTTCGAAAGAAAAACATGTGGTGCTGGCGATTGCTAAAAACGTCCGTTCCATTTTGCGTAATCATGGGATTGATGCGCGTTTAACGCGTTCTGGCGATACGTTTATCCCACTTTACGATCGCGTTGAAATCGCCCATAAACATGGCGCAGATCTGTTTATGTCAATTCATGCCGACGGCTTTACCAACCCGAAAGCTGCCGGTGCTTCGGTATTTGCCCTCTCTAACCGCGGTGCAAGTAGCGCAATGGCGAAATACCTGTCTGAACGCGAAAACCGCGCCGATGAAGTTGCTGGTAAAAAGGCGACTGACAAGGATCACCTATTGCAGCAAGTGCTGTTTGATCTGGTGCAAACCGATACTATTAAAAACAGCCTGACACTCGGCTCGCATATTCTGAAGAAGATTAAGCCGGTGCATAAACTGCACAGCCGCAACACCGAACAAGCCGCGTTTGTGGTGTTGAAATCGCCGTCGGTTCCTTCGGTGCTGGTGGAAACCTCGTTTATCACCAACCCGGAAGAAGAGCGGCTGTTAGGCACGGCGGCATTTCGCCAGAAAATCGCCACAGCGATTGCCGAAGGCGTGATCAGTTATTTTCACTGGTTTGACAACCAGAAAGCACACTCGAGAAAGCGGTAAGTGATGAAACCCGACGCACACCAGGTTAAACAGTTTCTGCTCAACCTTCAGGATACAATTTGTCAGCAGCTGAGCGCCGTCGATGGCGCAGAGTTTGTCGAAGATAGCTGGCAGCGCGAAGCTGGCGGCGGCGGACGTAGCCGGGTGTTGCGTAATGGTGGTGTTTTCGAACAGGCGGGCGTCAACTTTTCACATGTCCACGGTGAGGCGATGCCTGCTTCTGCCACCGCTCATCGTCCGGAACTTGCCGGGCGCAGTTTCGAGGCGATGGGCGTTTCACTGGTAGTGCATCCGCATAATCCGTATGTCCCCACCAGCCACGCGAATGTGCGCTTTTTTATTGCCGAAAAGCCGGGTGCAGAGCCCGTCTGGTGGTTTGGCGGCGGCTTCGATTTAACCCCTTTCTATGGTTTTGAAGAAGACGCCATTCACTGGCACCGCACCGCCCGTGACCTGTGCCTGCCATTTGGCGAAGACGTTTATCCGCGTTACAAAAAATGGTGCGACGAATACTTCTACCTCAAACATCGTAACGAACAGCGCGGCATTGGCGGGCTGTTCTTTGATGATCTGAACACGCCAGATTTCGACCACTGTTTTGCCTTTATGCAGGCGGTAGGCAAAGGCTACACCGACGCTTATTTACCAATTGTAGAGCGACGAAAAGCGATGGCCTACGGCGAGCGCGAGCGCAATTTTCAGCTCTACCGTCGCGGTCGTTATGTCGAGTTCAATCTGGTTTGGGATCGCGGCACGCTGTTTGGCCTGCAAACTGGCGGGCGCACCGAGTCGATCCTGATGTCAATGCCGCCACTGGTACGCTGGGAGTATGATTATCAGCCAAAAGATGGCAGCCCGGAAGCGGCTTTAAGTGAGTTTATTAAGGTCAGGGATTGGGTGTAACTCCCTCACCCCCACTCTCGCATCCGCTGATGCAGCGTCAGTGACGGCTTCTCGGCAAACAGTTGCTGATAATCCGTGGCAAATTGCCCAAGATGCCAGAATCCCCACTGCATGGCGGCGTCTTTTACCGTTGTGCTTTGTGACCACGGACTTATGAGTTCGCGGCGCACGGCGTTCAGGCGAATACGTTTCAGCCACGCGTTCGGACCAATGCCCAAAATGGCGTGAAACGCGTTTTGTAGCGTGCGGCGGCTGACATGCAGTTGATTACACAAGTCCAGCACCGTCACCGGTTCGGACATGTTTTCCAGCACATATTCACGGGCGCGGGAAAGCAATCGACGGTAACTCTGATGACTGATGCTTTCCGCCGTCATCATCGGCTGCGCTTCTTCCAGCATCGCCCCCATCGCCATTAGCAAATTATCCCCCAGCACTTTTCGCACTGCAGGCTGATGGAGATTTTCCGGGTTCTCGCAAAACGTCGCCAGCGCCTGTTGGACAAAGCCCCACAGCGCGGCTTTATGCTGCTCTTTCACTTCCAGCGCCGACTGGCTACGCAGCATATGTAATACCCGATCCGGATTATGCAAAAAGTTAGCCTGACGGGTGATGACATCTTCAGAAAGCACTACGCCCAGGATCGTGTAATCGTCCGGCGTACTTAATTCAAACTCGGTTCCTCCAGGGCGCGTCGCAATTTCTGCGCTTCCCAGACATTGCGAACCGATAAATCCCTGCTCACCGCGCGTCGCCGGAATGCCAAACCAGAACGAGTTCGGCCAGACCAGGCACGACTGACGCAGCGCCAGACCGGTGTATTCACGAAAAACCTGAATATCATCGAGTAGAATTTCCGTAAATTCACCATGAAACTTGCCCGGATGCAACTGATCGTAAATCTGCTGCCAGGCGGTAATCGTCAAAGCATGTTCATAGACATCCGTTGTCTGTCGTTGATGAACATTATCCACTTCGACCTTCGGCGTGAGCTTCAGGTTTTCGGGTAAGGGTTCATGATAAAGATGGTGCAAATTGGCTGTACGGGTCTTTTTCATGATGTTAATGCCGGGTGTTGTAGGACACCCGGCACCTCCGACAGGTTAATGGGGCTTGAGACGATAACGACTACTGCGTTTACGTAACGTCCCGGCAGAAAAGAGCTGTTCGAGCGCATTTCTGGCTTTTTCGAGCGGCCAGCCAAAGTGGGCTGCCACTTCTCCTGCCGTCATTCCCTGACGTACTGATGTTAACAGCGCCAACAACTCGTCAGCAGATTCCGCGACGATAACTGGCGCGTCGGGTTCCTTTACGGGTTGCTTCGGCTGGCGGTTAAAGCCAGTAACCAGCCACTGGGTGTCATCGTCTGGCCGACCGATCTCCTTACGGCTGATGACACGCCCGGTACGCATCGCGGCAGCACAACCTGCGTCCAGCGCCGCACGACACGCCGCCAGATCGCCTTCCACCACCAGCGTTAGGCGACCAGGGTCAAGCACTTCGTGACTGAGCAGACGAACGTTAGCTGCTTTGAGCATGGCATCAGCTGCATCTATCGCGGCGACCATGCCGTCCACTTCCAGCAATCCCAGTGCATTGATCATCGGCAACCTCCGTTACGCACGCTGGATTGGATTACGCGCGATTTCCAGCACTGCATCGGTAAAGGCGTTACAGGCTGCTTTACACGCGGCCTGGCTACCGGTTAAAAATGCTGCCGAGTAGTTGGTTTCAGACGGTGGCGGGACATAGGTCACCAGCTGTACGTCGGCAGATTTCAACGCTGCATCAATGCTGTAGGTCGCTTCCAGCGGCGGTGCCACCAGATACGCCATCGGATCGCCAAGCGTGATCCCGGCGGTTGATGAGAGATAAGAACCGGTACGCGAAACTACATGTGCCAGGAATGCCGTATCTTGCGCATCATTAGCCCACTGGAAAGCCGCGCCATTTTCAATATGCGCAACCATCGCATCCAGACCAGCACGCACTTCCGCCGGGTTTGGCCCACCGAGCATAATCAGCACTTCACCGGCAGTCGGTGACGGTCCGTGTGCAGCTCCCGCATACAGCGAGCGACCATATACCACTTCGACCATCGCCTGCTTGGTCGCTTCGTCAGCCGCAATGTAGGTGACGTCATCGGAGTCGGCAGAAATCAGCCCAAGGCTACGAATATGCGGCGGCAATTTCAGTTCACGCGCAAATTCGGCGTTAACAGAGGCAATCACCCGCATGGCGGTTACCGACGGTCGAATCAAATCTAAAGCTGGCATGATGCCTCCTTATCGGGTCATGTTGATGCCGGATGCTTTCTGCTCCAGCATACGTTTCGCCAAATCCACAATGACGGCTGCGGCTTCAACCGGCGGCGTGCCGCCCTGGTGAATGTTAGAGATGCAGGTGCGATCGGCCTCAACGGTGGTCGCCATACGCGGCGAGTAAACGGCGTAGCAGGAGAGACTTTCTGACTGCCCTAATCCCGGGCGTTCCCCCACCAGCAGGATCACTACTTTCGCGCCGAGGATCTCACCGATCTGATCTTCAATCTTCACGCGACCATAACGAACAAAGAATGGCGTACCGACTTTCAGCCCGGCCTGTTTCAGGCCCGCCATCAGCGGTGGCAGGATCTCTTCGTAGTTCACGGTGATCGCATCAGTTGACAGGCCATCAGAAATAACGACCTGCACGTCCGGATTGGCAACACACTGCGCTTTCAGCGCTTCAACAGCTTCTGCACACAGGCGGCGGCCCATATCCGGACGAGTCAGGTAGAGATTTTTGTCGCTGATTTCGGAGCGTACTTCCAGCAAGCCCTGCGCTTTCACCCACTCTTCCGGCACTTCTTTCAGTACGGTATCTTTCGAACGAGAGTGATCGGCCAGGAAACGCAGCAACGCCTGGGTACGCGGACGCGGACCGGCACGACCGGTACAAACGCGGGCCACGGTGCTGCGACGCAGTTCTGTTAATACGTCTGCGCGATGCGGGTTTTCAACACCAATCCACGCTTTTGCTTCCGCAGAGCCTAAGTCCAGCGCGCAGCTTTCCGAGGTCACCGGTGCCGCACAGGTGGTGGTGGCGCACTTTGCTTCTGACGGCGCGGGGGCCGCTTGTCCCATTGACGCCATCACGCTGCGTACAATTTCTTCAATCTGTTTTTGATCCATGATGTGTTATCTCCGCGTCATCAGAAGAACAGTGACGGATCGCCCGCCCGTTTGGTCAGGCGACCGTTTGCCATAATGCCCATGCTTTCCAGCCAGCGTTCAAACTCCGGTGACGGGCGCAGGTTGAGTAACTGACGCACAGTGGCAGTGTCGTGGAATGCGGTGGTCTGATAGTTGAGCATGATGTCATCGCCCAGCGGCATCCCCATGATGTAGTTGCAGCCTGCGGTGGCGAGCAGGATCATGAGGTTTTCGTTGAGGTTCTGGTCAGCGTCAGCGTGGTTGGTGTAGCAGCAGTCACAGCCCATAGAGATGCCGCTCAGCTTACCCATAAAGTGATCTTCTAAGCCCGCACGGATAATCTGGCGGTCGTTGTAGAGATACTCCGGCCCAATAAAGCCGACCACGGTGTTGACGATAAATGGATCGTAATGACGCGCCAGCCCATAGTTACGCGCTTCCATCGTCACCTGGTCTGCGCCGAAGTTAGCGCCAGCGGACAGCGCAGAGCCTTGTCCGGTTTCGAAGTAGAGGCAGTTTTCCCCGGCGATACGGTTGAACTCCGCGCCCACTGCGCGTGCTTCATCGAGCATCGCCAGTTCCACGCCAAACTCTTTCAGCCCTTTTTCGCTGCCGCAGATACTCTGGAAAATCAGCCCGCCTGGTGCGCCACGACGGATCGCTTCAATCTGGGTGGTGACGTGCGCCAGCACGCAGCCCTGGGTCGGAATGTTGAATTTGTCGATCACGCCGTAAATGGTGTCCAACACGCGGCTTAAGTTTTCCACGTCATCCGTCACCGGGTTGACGCCGATCACCGCATCGCCCACCCCGAAGGAAAGCCCTTCGTAGATTTGCGCAGCGATACTTTGCACGTCGTCACGGGTGTCATTTGGCTGCAAACGGGCGCTGAAGGTGCCCGGAATACCGATGGTGGTATTGGCCTTTTTGATTACCGGCATTTTCTTCGCGCCGTAGATCAGGTCCGCGTTGGAGCAAATCTTCGCTACCGCCGCGACCACTTCCGAGGTCAGCCCTTTGCGGGTAAAGGCAATGTCGTCCACGCTGGTTTCATCGCTCAGCACATACTCACGCAGTTCGCTGATGCTCCAGTTTTTAATCTGGTTGTAGGCCGTTTCGTTAACGTCGTCCTGAATCAGCCGCGTCACGCAGTCATCTTCATAGGCAATCACCGGATTATTGCGGATGTCCGCTACGGTCATTTCCGACAACACCTGCTTTGCCGCCACGCGCTCCTGTGAGCTTGCCGCTGCAACGCCCGCCAGCACATCCCCCGAACGCAGTTCGTTGGCTTTAGCCAGCACCTCTTTTACATCCTTAAACTGATATACATTGCCGAACAATGTGGTCTTTAGTTTCATAAGTCGTTCCCTCAGGAAGGAAATGCGAGTGATTTCACCGTCACCGGCACAACCGATCCGCCAAAAAGAGGCGTACCAATGTCGATATAGTCCCCCGCGCGGACAATCACTTCGTCAATGACTGCCAACGGGAGTTGTTGTAGCTGTGGGCGCAACAACATGCCCAGAGCTTTACCAAAGTCCTGCCCGGCCACCACCAGCAGGGGATGCGGATTCGGAAAACGCGCGACGAAATCGACCAACGCGTTGATGACCGTCAGTACCGCGGCGTAACGCACAGGCAGCGAGGCGGGAAGCGCCAGCACGTACGCGTCAGTTTTAGGATCAAGATCCAGCTGAATCAGCGCCTGTTGCCAGGCACTCACCAGATCCGTTTCATCAATCGGGATCGCCACCGGCAAATTGCGCAGCGGCAGTTGTACGCCCTCCAGCCAGATCGTGCTGCCAGAGAGTGAAAGGGTATGTGCACCCGCACCAATCACCGTGGCGCGCACGGTTTGCGCCGGAAACTGCACGTTCATCTCACGCAGGCGCGGATGGTCATGCAGCGCCGTTGCCAGAAGCGGGCCAATATCGGCAAAACAGAACGGGTCGGCGAGCTGGTGGCGATAACATTCGCCCACGCCGCCAGAAAGCGTAATGATTTCGGGCGTAACACCTGCGGGCAGCAAACTGGTTTGCATTAATGCCTGCGCGAGCGGCGAGAGCGTTCCGTCAATCACTTCGACAATCAGCTCTGCCATCCGACGGGTAACCTGCACCAGCTGCGCGCCGGTCAGCGAACGGGCGTCAGTGCCTGCACCGAAGCACTCATCCACTATCATCTGCCCCGGTTTATGAGCGTAAACCACGCGCCCCTGGCTGTCGGTTTCCAGCAGGCGACCACCGACGTTGAGGCAGGCAGTGCCGCTGATTTTTCCGGCATCGAACAGGGCGTAGTTCGCGGTGCCACCGCCGATGTCGATATTCAGTACCCGACACAGCCGTTGTTCAGAAAGGGTTTGCGCCCCGGCACCGTGACCGGCGATCACGGATTCGAGATGCGGCCCGGCGCTGGCGACGACAAAATCGCCCAGCGACTGGGAGAGCGTCATCACCGCCGGGCGAGCGTTGCGGGTTTTCGCGCTTTCACCGGTGATGATGATGGCACCAGAATCAACACTTTCCGGCGCAATGCCCGCAGCCTGATATTGCTCCAGGATTAAGGTTTTCAGTTCCGCTTCTTTTAAACCACCCTGTTTATCGACAGGGGTAAAGAACACCGGGCTTTGCCAGCTAATTTCGCGTTTGATGAATTCGTAGCGCGGCACCTGCGACACCGCCGCACGGTTAACCAGCTCCAGGTGGGAGAAAATCACCTGGGTGGTGGTGGTGCCGATATCGATACCGACGCTCAGTAGCTGGCGAGTGTTCACGATTGTGCCTCCGCTTCGGTTTTAGCCGCGGTCGCATCTTCTTTTGGCACCAGCATCATCGCCACGCCAATTGCCGTTACGCCGCCGATCAACTTGCCGACAATCATCGGGAAAATCATGGCGTTCATGTTGGCAGCGGCGAAGCCTAAGTGGTCACCCAGGGCGAAAGCAGCGGAAACGGCGAAGGCACAGTTGATCACTTTGCCGCGGGTATCCATCTGCTTCATCATGCCGAACATCGGGATGTTGTTGGCAAGCGTTGCCACCATGCCGGCTGCCGCGATGTTGTTCATATTCAGCACTTTACCGACGCTCATCAGCGGTTTTTCAAACCAGCGGGTCAGCAGCAGTACCATCGGATACGCCCCTAACAGAACGCAGGAGATAGAACCGATAACTTCAATGGCGCGCATCACCTCACCGGGTTTATCGCCAGGGGCCATAAAGATAGGGTCCAGACCGGGGATCAGTTCCCAGCCAAGCAGAAACTTAACTACCGCAGCGGCAAGACCGAGGGTGATCAATGCAACGAGGAATTTGGCGAAGATCTGGAAGCCGTTGATCATTTTTTCCGGGATGAATTTCAGCCCCAGCGCAACCAGTACCGCAACGATAAGTACCGGGATCATGTTCATCAGGATGAGCGCAAAGGTGAATTCCACCGGCTGGCCGTTGATCTGTACACCGGAGTACATAGCCACCAGGCCACCGGCGATACAGCCAATTGGAATGGTCACAATGCCCGCCAGCACGCCGAGCGCCAGATAACGACGGTCAGAAGGTTCGATAATGCCGAGCGCCACCGGAATGGAAAACACAATCGTTGGCCCCATCATCGACCCGAGAATTAATCCAGAGTATAGCCACGCTGCTACGTCGCCGCCCGCCAGCTCTTTGGCGAGGAAGAAGCCGCCCATATCGCACGCCAGCAGTGTTCCGGCGAACATTGACGGGTTTGCGCCGAGCATTTCGTAAACCGGGATAATCACCGGTCCGAGTACGTGGGCCAGAACAGGTGCCAGCGCGGTCATACCAACCATCGCCAGGCCCAGTGCGCCCATTGCCATAAAGCCTTCTTCGAACTGCCCGCCGGATCCTTCGATACTTTTACCGAACTTACCGAGGAAACGAGCAGAACCGCCGAACTGCGACAGGATCCTGTCTACGGCAGCTATCAGCATAAAGAACATCATGATGTACATGATGATTTCGTTAATTCCCATCGCCTTTACTCCCTGTTAGTTGTTATTTATTGCCAATGCTGAAAGTGGGTTTTTCCCTCACTCTGGAAGCCGAGGGGCCGGGGTGAGGGTAATTGTTTGCACCGGCGCGACTCTGTTCCCCTCACCCTAACCCTCTCCCCAAAGGGGCGAGGGGACTGTCCGTACACTTTTATTGCGCCGCAGCATACAAACCAATAATCTGCTCCAGGCTGGCGGTACGCGGGTTGCTGCGCAGACAAATATCTTCCAGCGCGGCCTGCGCCCATGCACCGTAATGCGCAGATGTCGCACCAATATCGCCCAGTCGTTTACCAATCCCGACTTCCGCAATCAGCTCACTTACCGCGTTAATAGCGTCACGATCGTCGGATTTTTTAGTTCGCAGCGCCCGACCAATCTGACTAAAGCGTTCACGACAAACCATCCGGTTAAATTCCATCACCGTTGGCAACAACATGGCGTTCGCCAGACCGTGCGGAATATGCAGCGCCGCCCCCGGCTGATGCGCCATCGCGTGGCATAACCCAAGCCCCGCACTGGAAAACGCCATTCCCGCCATGCATGAAGCCAGCAACATGCTCTCGCGCGCGGCAAGGTCATGACCGTAGCCCACCGCTTTCGGCAGTGATTTACCAATCATCGCGATTGCGCCAATCGCCAGGCTGTCGGTAAACGGTGTAGCGTTCAGCGCGCTGTACGCTTCAATAGCATGGGTTAACGCATCAATGCCGGTCATCGCCGTGACATGCGACGGCACGCCTTCGGTCAGCGCAGCGTCGAGAATCGCCACATCCGGCATCAGCGAGGCGTGGGCTAACACCTGCTTGCGCCCGCTCACAGCGTCGATAATCACCGTTACGTTGGTGGTTTCAGAGCCGGTTCCGGCGGTCGTTGGAATGGCAACCAACGGCAGGCGCGGTTGCAGAATGCTGGTTTCTGACATTTCTGCCAGCGTGCTATCGGGATTCGTCACCAGCAACGCCACGGCTTTTGCTGCATCCAGCACCGAGCCGCCGCCAAACGCAATCACCCCGTCACAGCCTGATTCACGCAACTGCGCCACGGCTGCACACACGTCGGTGATGCACGGTTCGCCCACCGGACATGGCCAGAGCGTCATGGCGATACCTTTAACGGCCAGGCTACGCGTCAGCCCGGCGGTCATCCCCGCCTGATGCAAAAAGCTGTCTGCCATCACGAACAGATGTTTCAGCCCACGCGTTTGCGCTTGCTGCCCGCAACTGCTCACCGCGCCCGGACCGCAAAGCGTCACCGGTGGAACGCTAAATGTTTTTACCCGTTGCAGATTCAGGGTATCGAACGCCTGAAAGAGCGCGGCCTGCAATTCATTTTGCATAGATCCCCTCCGCTTTCTCTCGCCCGCTACTGGCGATCGCCAGCGGGGTCATAAACAAACTGTGTTGCGGTAGATGCACCTGTAACGCCGGGAATTGTTTGCAAAACAGTTCCGCCACGCCCGGTTGCATACAGGAGCCGCCCGCCAGCCATAAATCAGTAATGCCCTGCCCTTCAATATGCCGGGCGACAATGTCCGCCATTTTTTCGTACACCGGTTTCACCGCAGGCCAAATCTCGTCACCGTGACCGCGTTTGTACTGCTCTGCCTCTTCCAGCGAAATACGGCGATTTCCGGCGAGAGTCAGAGAGATATGATGTCCGCCGGTGGCTTCATCTGCCGAGTAAGTCACCTTGCCCTTTTTCACGATGGCAATGCCGGTGGTGCCGCCGCCGATATCCACTACACCGGCGTTGTCCAGTTGCAGCAGATCCGCGACTGCGGTTGGCTCATCCAGTACATGGCTCACTTCCAGTCCGGCAGATTCCAGCACGTTGATGGAAATACGCGGGTCCGTACCTGGAGGAAAAGAGGTCGCCGCATGGCTAAAACGGCGACCGAATTGCTGCTCAAGGGTGTCGAGATGGCGACGAACAATGGTGACCGCACCGAAGAAATCCCAGACGATGCCGTCGCGGACCACATCGGCCCAGTCGAGGCATACCGCCACCGGCTGACCGTCGCGGTCGACAACCATCGACACCACATCGCAGGTGCCCAGATCCACCCCCAGCCACAGCGGAGATTCCGTCGCGGCGGGCGTCTGGTTACACAGCGTTGCCGCCGTTTGCAGTCGAGGGGTGAGCCATTGTTCGTCGTGCGCCATCGGTTACTCCTTAAACAATGCGAAACGCATCGACTAATACACAGCGACGCAGACGGACAAACGTCCGCGCGCTGGTTACCCCTTCACCGGTTGGCGTGGTGATGGTCATGGTGGTCCAGCCTTCCCCGCCCAGCCCCAGCCCGGCAATGCACGGTCCGTTCTTAACGAAAATGCTGGTATCAATGGCGTTCGCCATCTGGTTCATGTTCTCGATATTGCGCGAGTGCATTGCCGCCGTGTGGTGGCAACCGCCTTCCAGTTTCACCGCCAGCGCAATGGCATCCGCCACGTTGGCGACGCGCACGACGGGCAGCACCGGCATCATCAGTTCAGTCACGGCAAACGGATGTTCTGCAGTGGTTTCCACAAACAGCAGTCGCGTTTGTTCCGGAACTTTAAGGCCGATTGCCGCCGCGATTTTCGCCGCATCGCGACCAACCCAGTCACGGCTGACGGTGCCTTTTCCGCGCTCGTCGATATTTTTCAGCAACACCGGTTGTAGCTGCTGCGCCTGCTCTGTGGTCAGTTTCACCGCGTGCTGGCCTTCCATCAGACGCATCAGTTCATCGGCTACGCTATCAACAACAATCAGTACTTTTTCATCGGCACAAATGATGTTGTTATCGAAAGATGCGCCTTTGACGATGGACTGAGCTGCACGGGCGAGGTCAGCGGTTTCATCCACCACTACCGGCGGGTTGCCAGCACCTGCGGCAATCAGACGTTTATTGGTGTGTTTACGCGCCGCTTCCACTACCGCTTCGCCGCCGGTCACCACCAGCAGGCCGATACCCGGGAACTTGAACAAACGTTGCGCGGTTTCGATATCCGGATTGGCCACAGTAACCAGTAAGTTTTCCGGCCCGCCTGCGGCAACAATCGCCTGGTTGAGCAGCGTAATCGCCCGCTGGGAGACTTTTTTCGCCGCCGGATGCGGGGCAAAAATGACGCTGTTGCCCGCGGCAATCAGGCTGATGGCGTTGTTAATTACGGTTGCCGCCGGGTTAGTGGAAGGCGTCACCGAAGCCACCACGCCCCAGGGCGCGTTTTCAATTAAAGTCAGGCCGTTGTCGCCCGTCAGCACTTGCGGAGAGAGACACTCAACGCCTGGCGTGCCGCGTGCCTGAGCGACGTTTTTGGCAAATTTATCTTCGACGCGGCCCATGCCGGTTTCACTGACGGCAAGTTCCGCTAAATCTCTGGCGTGTTTTTCGCCTGCTTCACGAATGGCAGCAATGGCTAACTGGCGCATTGCCACGCTCTTTAACCCTTGCTGGGCAATTTTGGCTGCCGCAACGGCGTCATCCAGGGACGCGAAAACGCCCATCTCATGAACGGCGGCGGGCGGCGTGTCACTGCTTTGCATTTTCAGCAGTACCGCTTTCACCACCTGTTCAATATCCTGTTGATTCATGATGTTCTGCCTTATTTGTGGAAAATTACCTGACCGCCAGACACCACCTCATCGACGATGCCAATCACGCACAGATCGACCGGTGACGTTTCGCTTTTATGCGCCTGGCGGGCGGAACTGCCACTCACCAGTAACACCCACTCCCCGGTTCCCGCGCCAATATTGTCGATGGCGACGGCACATTGCCCGTCAGGATTACCTTGTGGATCAATCATTTCCACCATCAGCAATTTGTCATGCGCCAGTCCGTGATGGCGTACGGTACAAACAATTTGTCCAGTGACGACTGCCAGTTTCATACCCGCCTCCGTGGCGTATTTCAGGTAAAAGCTCCCCCTACCCTCCGCGGAAGGTAAAATGAAAAAGGAGAGAGCGTGACGCCCGAATCGACGTCACACAGGGTGATTACAGGTTGCTGCTATCGCCTTTCAGGCCGATCGGGAAGACTTCTTCCAGGTCACCGTGCGGACGCGGGATAACGTGTACAGATACCAGCTCGCCGATACGCTGTGCCGCTGCGGCACCGGCATCGGTCGCGGCTTTACAGGCTGCAACATCACCGCGAACCATGGCAGTACACAGGCCGCCGCCAATCTGCTTAACACCAACCAGCTTGACGCGCGCAGCTTTCACCATCGCGTCAGAAGCCTCAATCAGTGCAACCAGGCCCCGGGTTTCGATCATTCCTAATGCTTCCATTGTGCTTTCCTCTTTATCAGGGTCCAGAACGGGACCGTTCATTCAACCAGTGTTTGTAAACTGCTTTCGCGGTTCACTTCTGTCTGACGCGGCACAGCTGCCACCAGCGCCAGCTCGATAATTTCCTGCACGCTACAACCACGAGAGAGATCGTGCATCGGCGCGGCAAGCCCTTGTATCAATGGCCCGACGGCACGATATCCGCCGAGTCGTTGTGCGATTTTGTAGCCAATATTTCCGGCTTCCAGCGACGGAAAAACCATCACATTGGCCTTGCCTTGTAGCGGGCTGGCAGGCGCTTTTTGCGCCGCCACTTCCGGCACGAAGGCGGCGTCAAACTGCAACTCGCCATCGACTACCAACTGCGGCGCGCGCTCACGGACGATTTCTGTCGCCTGCTGGACGTTGGCAACGCAGGGGTGACGGGCGCTGCCGTTACTGGAAAACGACAACATCGCCACGCGCGGTTCTTCTCCGGTGATGGCCTGCCAGGTTTCGGCGCTGGCAAGCGCGATATCCGCCAACTGCGCCGCCGTCGGCTGTGGCACCACGCTGCAATCGGCAAAACCCAACGCCGGACCGCTGTACTGTGGCAGCATCAGGAAAATGGATGAGAGCGTTTTACAGCCTGGCTGCAAGCCGATAATGCGTAATCCGGCACGCAGCACATTCGCCGTGGAAGAGAGATTGCCCGCGATACAGACATCCGCTTTACCGGCGCTAACCATTGCTGCGGCGAACATCAGCGGGTCGGTAAGTTTTTCCAGCGCATCCGGCGGCGTTTTTTCGCCCGCGCGGGCCAGCCAGCGATGAGCAAATTCTTCCCGCATTGCGAGGTTGCCATGCGGATCAATCACCTGTAGCCCGTCCATCGCTACGCCATGACTGAGCGCAAACTGACGAAGTTCAAACGGATTAGCGACCAGAATGGGCGTTGCCAGACCTTGTTGATGTAAATATTGCGCCGCTTTCAGCACACGCTGATCTAACGCATCCGGAAAAACCACTCTGGCGGGCGCTCGCAACGCCAGTTCACGACAACGTTCAATAATCATTGCGTTTCCCCCAGTCGTTGTTGGATCTGCTTCACCGTTAGCGGCGGCTTCGTTACGCTCAGGATCATCATCACGTAGACCGTGCTGGAAAGGCGGTTCAGCGCCTGCAAGATGTCCGGGCGTAATACTTCAAAACTGCGGGTTATAAACACCTGCGCCGCTACGGTTTCGGTTTCCCGCACTTTGGTGCGTAGCAGATTGAGCAACGCAGCATCGCGCCCGTGGCTGGCTTCCGGCACCAGATGATCGTGGTCGAGATAGCGCAGCGGCTGATGAGAAAGCCGATGCAGATCTTCGTCAGAAAGCCCGACAATCGCCTGGCAGCCCAGCGGTTCCCCCAGCGCATCGGCACGCATAATGTTGCCAAGACGCGAACGGATATCCGCCAGCCACGGCTGCCACGGTTCCGACAGTTCAATTTGCAGCCACACTGCCAGCGCAATGGTGCTGTCGAGAACCGCGCGAAAACCCAGACGCGGATCGCTTTTGGCAACCATTTTTTCCGCCGACAGGTGAGTCAGCGTGTCCGGCTTTTTCGCCACTGGCTGGCGGCACAGTTCGCAGCACGCCTGCGGATGTTCATCACTACTGGTCAGCCCGTGAACGGGCTGCGGCTGCTGCTGTTCATCGTCAACAAACAGGCGGCCCTGCTCGTCAATAAACTTGATGCGCAGATGGCGGCTTTCCAGCAACTCCCGGGCAGAGGGCGTCAGGCGACTGTCCGCAGGGAGATGGATCTCTGCGCCTTCGCTGAGCGTATGGTTCGCTCTTAGCCATGCTTCGGTGATGAAATCTTTCATAGGGATTGCCAGTTAGCCGGCCAGGCGACATACAGGAATTTCACGCTGGATGTCGTACCAAATTCGATGCTGGAGCCTTTCGGGATAAACATCACGTCGCCTGCTTTGGCGATCATGGTTTCGCCTTCGTGGCGAACGTGCAGTTCCCCTTCCAGTACCATGTCGATTTCGTCATAGTTCAGGGTCCACGGGAAGAATGCGTTCTCCCACTGCATAAAACCAGCGGCCATACTGCTGCCGTCGTCTCCGGTGACCAGATCCGTTAATCCGACGCAGTGTGGCTGTGCTCCGTCGAAACGACCAAACTTGACGCTGCTGCCATCAATAACTTTGATGCCGCCTTTGCCGGTCACCGATTTGAAACTCGGCTGCATTGCACCCTGCTCCAGCGACAGTTTTTCCTTCATCACTTTTTCCATCAGCTGCGCGACCAGGCTTTCGGTAAACTGGCCTTCCGGTAGCTGGGCGATGATGGTTTCGCGGATGCGCTGGCTTTCGGTTTTATCGGCTGGCACGCTGGCGGGAACGGACGTCGTTACCGCAGTCGATTCATCACATTCGGTGATGGTAAAACCCAACAGATCCGCCACTTCACGGGCTTCCGGAGTAATAATGCTGGCGCGCAGAACCACGGACATTGCCTGTTCGCCGCGCGCGTGTGCTTCGCGAATATCATTCGCTGTGATGAGTTTTTTCACCTGCTTCCTCCTGTTTGGTGAGAGATGCCAGATAATCCACCAGTTGCTGCACGCTTTGCGGGTCGTGGCTGTTTAGCTCGAAAATCGGCTCTTCGAAGCCCGTCTCAAGCAATAACTTTCGCGTTGCGGCGACGTCAGCATCTGGCATGTCCGTTTTACTGATGACGGTGATTTGCCGTTTGCTGACACCAATATCCAGCAACCCGGCAGGCAACCGACTTTCCGGGTCATTCGCGCCGTGGACATAGATCAGCATGTCCACATCCTGTAGCGTGGTAATTAAGGCGTGATACCAGCGGGGATGGCTAAAATATTCACCCGGCGTATCAATATCGCCCTTATCATTAAATTCCACGGCCTGTGTTTTTCTGGCGAGGGTATAATTCCCCTGCAACGCATTAAATAACGTTGTTTTTCCTGCCCCGACGGTACCCACAAACGCAATTCGTTTCATGAATGCCTCGTATTAACTTTTGGTCATTTCACAAAGCGTATAATTTAATAAGCGACCTAAACCGCTGACGGTTTGTGATAACGCTTCTTCTACTGCACCCACCGAGCCATAAATCACCAATGCACCGCTGAAGCGGTCGAGAAAACCGATATGCACATCGGCGGCTTTCAGCGCTAAATCACCGGCGATCATCGCCGTTTCGCCGGGAGTTAGCGTCATAATGCCGATTGCGCCCGCATCAGGAACGCCGATTTTCTTCGCCAGTTCCTCGCCGGGATGCGCGATGAGATGCGCCAGTGTGACCTGTTTACCGGGCACAAATTCCTGAATGATGCGTTCTTTATCCATGAGTCGCCGCCTTTGAAAAACTTTCGTGTATCGTGACAATTTTTCGTCAGAGTAAATAACAAAATTCGGCAAGCGCGTTTAAAAGGTGAGGTAGATCACTAAGAATGGAGAGATATTTACTGTTATGAATAAACTTTCATATGCGACGCATGAATATAAATAAAATAATATCGAGATATTTCATATACTGCTTTTTTTATTATTCGTAAACTCAGTAATAAGCTTTACTAATATATTTCAGGAAAACCGCTTACCCTGAATATTCAGGGTAAGCGTGAGAGTTAAGAATGAATTACAGCGGTTGGGTTTGCGCTTCAACCACAGCCAGCGCCACCATGTTGACGATACGACGTACCGATGCGATCGGCGTTAACACGTGAACCGGTTTCGCCACACCCATCAGCACCGGGCCGACAGTCACACCTTCCGAGCTGGAAACGCGCAATAAGTTGTAACTAATGCGGGCAGCTTCCATGTTCGGCATCACCAGAATATTAGCGGAACCTTTCAAAGGGCTGTCCGGCATACGGTCATTGCGAATCGCTTCCACCAGCGCTGCATCGCCGTGCATTTCACCATCAATCATCAGTTCTGGTGCACGTTCCCTGACCAGTTCCAGCGCCTGACGCATTTTGCTCGACGACGGGCAGTCAGAAGAACCAAAGTTGGAGTGCGACAACAGAGCCACACGCGGCTCAATACCAAAACGACGAACAGTTTCTGCCGCCATCAAGGTGATCTCCGCCAGCTCTTCTGCGTCTGGTTCGTCATTGACGTATGTATCGGCAATAAAGGTGTTACCACTCGGCAGCAGCAGCGCGTTCATGGCACCTGCGGTGTGAACGCCATCGCGATAACCAAAGACATTTTTCACCACGCTAAAATGTTCATGATAATCGCCCACCGTACCGCAGATCATTGCATCGGCTTCGCCACGCTGAACCATGATTGCGCCGATCACTGTCGGGTTACTGATCAATGCACGCTGCGCCTGTTCCTGAGTGACACCGCGACGCTTCATGATCTGGAAGTATTCAGTCCAGTACTCTTTAAAGCGCGGATCGGATTCGTTATTGACGATCTCAAAATCAACACCCGCTTTGATCTGCAAGCCCAGTTTCTGAATGCGCATTTCGATCACGTTCGGACGACCGATAAGGATCGGTTTCGCCAGCCCCAGCGTTACCAGTTCCTGAGTGGCATGCAGAACGCGCGCCTCTTCACCTTCCGGCAGAACGACGCGCTTCGGCGCTTTGCGAGCCTGGGAAAAAATCGGCTTCATAAACAGGTTGGTTTTGTAAACGAACTCCGTCAGCTTGTCGATGTAGACGTCGAAATCAGCAATCGGACGCGTCGCCACGCCCGACTCCATCGCCGCTTTCGCCACCGCAGGAGCGATCTTGACGATCAAGCGCGGATCAAACGGTTTTGGAATGATGTATTCCGGACCAAAGCTCAGATCCTGATCGCCATAAGCTGAAGCCACCACTTCACTCTGTTCCGCATGGGCCAGTTCTGCAATCGCGCGTACCGCCGCCAGTTTCATCTCTTCGTTGATGGCGGTTGCGCCAACGTCCAGCGCGCCACGGAAGATGAACGGGAAGCAAAGAACGTTGTTCACCTGGTTCGGGTAGTCGGAACGACCGGTGCAGATGATGGCATCCGGACGCACTTCTTTCGCCAGCGGCGGCAGAATTTCCGGTTCCGGATTCGCCAGCGCCAGGATCATTGGCGCACGAGCCATTTTCTTCACCATTTCCTGGGTCAGCACTTTCGGGCCGGAACAGCCGAGGAAAATATCCGCGCCTTCAATCACATCATCGAGGGTACGTTTGCCGTCATCCACCACCGCATATGCGGCTTTGGTTTCCGCCATGTTTGGTTCACGGCCCTGATAGATAACGCCTTTTGAGTCGCAAACCACGATGTTATGTTTTTGCAGACCCAGCGCTACCAGCAGGTTCATACAGGCGATTGCTGCGGCACCCGCGCCGGAAACCACCATCCGCACGTCGGAGATGTTTTTCTCCACCACGCGCAAACCGTTGAGGATGGCGGCAGTGCTGATGATTGCCGTGCCGTGCTGATCGTCGTGGAATACCGGAATATTCATTCGCTCGCGCAGTTTCTGTTCAATATAGAAACATTCTGGCGCTTTAATGTCTTCGAGGTTGATGCCGCCGAAGGTCGGTTCGAGCGCGGCGACGACTTCAATAAATTTGTCCGGGTCGAGTTCATCAACTTCAATGTCAAATACATCAATCCCGGCGAATTTCTTAAACAGAACGCCCTTGCCTTCCATCACCGGTTTGCCTGCCAGCGCGCCAATGTTGCCTAACCCCAGCACCGCCGTACCGTTAGAGATCACCGCCACCAGGTTACCGCGCGCGGTATATTTGTAGGCTTTTAACGGGTCTTTTTCGATTTCAAGACAAGGTGCGGCAACGCCTGGTGAGTAGGCCAGCGCCAGATCGCGCTGCGTTGCCAGAGGCTTGGTTGGAGAAACCTGGATTTTCCCTGGAACTGGAAATTCATGGAAATCAAGTGCACTTTGTTTTAACTGGTCATCCATTTGGTTGTTCCTTTCACGTAACGTTCACAAATAAAGTGTGTGGGCAACAGCCCCTGCCCACAACGTGGCGCACATTATTACCCTGCCGGAGTCTACAGACTTTGAGCAAGTCCAAACTCTCACCATTAATATAATGTTTTGGTAATAATCCTATAACACTGATGTTACCTGCTTAATCCAGCAATACCATGCCTGTCTGCTATGCTTTTTTGATGCGTTTAGCGAAATTTCTCAGAAGTGTGAATTAACGCACTCATCTAACACTTTACTTTTCAAGGAGTATTTCCTATGAACGAGTTAGACGGCATCAAACAGTTCACCACTGTCGTGGCAGACAGCGGCGATATTGAGTCCATTCGCCATTATCATCCCCAGGATGCCACCACCAATCCTTCGCTGTTACTCAAGGCTGCCGGATTATCACAATATGAGCATTTAATAGACGATGCTATCGCCTGGGGTAGAAAAAATGGCAAAACCCAGGAACAACAGGTGGTCGCAGCGTGTGACAAACTGGCGGTCAATTTCGGTGCTGAAATTCTCAAAATCGTACCCGGTCGCGTGTCAACAGAAGTTGATGCACGCCTCTCTTTTGATAAAGAAAAGAGTATTGAGAAGGCGCGCCATCTGGTGGACTTGTATCAGCAACAAGGCGTTGAGAAATCACGCATTCTGATCAAACTGGCTTCGACCTGGGAAGGAATTCGCGCGGCAGAAGAGCTGGAAAAAGAAGGTATTAACTGCAACCTGACGCTGCTGTTTTCTTTTGCACAGGCGCGGGCCTGTGCAGAAGCAGGCGTTTTTCTGATTTCGCCGTTTGTCGGGCGTATTTATGACTGGTATCAGGCACGCAAGCCGATGGACCCGTATGTGGTGGAAGAAGATCCAGGCGTTAAATCAGTACGCAATATCTACGACTACTATAAGCAACACCACTATGAAACCATTGTGATGGGCGCGAGCTTCCGTCGCACCGAACAAATCCTCGCCTTAACCGGCTGCGATCGACTGACTATCGCACCGAATTTGCTGAAGGAGCTGCAGGAAAAAGTTTCGCCAGTGGTACGTAAATTAATCCCACCTTCTCAGACGTTCCCACGCCCAGCTCCCATGAGCGAAGCGGAGTTCCGTTGGGAGCACAATCAGGATGCGATGGCGGTAGAAAAACTGTCTGAAGGCATTCGTCTGTTCGCCGTTGATCAACGCAAACTGGAAGATCTTCTTGCCGCCAAACTATAAACCAGCCACGGAGTGTTATATGTCCCGAAAAGACCTTGCCAATGCGATTCGCGCACTCAGTATGGATGCGGTACAAAAAGCCAATTCTGGTCATCCCGGCGCGCCGATGGGCATGGCTGATATTGCCGAAGTGCTGTGGAACGATTTTCTTAAACATAACCCCACCGACCCAACCTGGTATGATCGCGACCGCTTTATTCTTTCCAACGGCCACGCGTCGATGCTGCTCTACAGTTTGCTGCATCTGACCGGTTACGACCTGCCGCTGGAAGAGCTGAAGAACTTCCGTCAGTTGCATTCAAAAACCCCAGGTCACCCGGAGATTGGTTATACGCCAGGTGTTGAAACCACCACCGGTCCACTTGGACAAGGTTTGGCGAACGCCGTCGGGCTGGCGATAGCAGAGCGTACACTGGCGGCGCAGTTTAACCAGCCGGATCATGAAATTGTCGATCACTTCACCTATGTGTTTATGGGCGACGGCTGTCTGATGGAAGGTATTTCCCACGAAGTCTGTTCGCTGGCGGGCACGCTGGGACTGGGCAAGCTGATTGGTTTTTACGATCACAACGGTATTTCCATCGACGGTGAAACCGAAGGCTGGTTTACCGACGATACAGCAAAACGTTTTGAAGCCTATCACTGGCATGTGATCCATGAAATCGACGGTCACGATCCGCAGGCGGTGAAGAAAGCGATCCTTGAAGCGCAAAGCGTGAAAGATAAGCCGTCGCTGATTATCTGCCGCACAGTAATTGGCTTTGGTTCGCCGAATAAAGCAGGTAAGGAAGAGGCGCACGGCGCACCGCTGGGGGAAGAAGAAGTGGCGCTGGCACGGCAAAAACTGGGCTGGCACCATCCGCCATTTGAGATCCCTAAAGAGATTTATCACGCCTGGGATGCCCGCGAAAAAGGCGAAAAAGCGCAGCAGAGCTGGAATGAGAAGTTTGCCGCCTATAAAAAGGCCCATCCGCAACTGGCAGAAGAGTTTACCCGTCGGATGAGCGGCGGTTTGCCGAAGGACTGGGAGAAAACGACTCAGAAATATATCAATGAATTACAGGCAAATCCGGCGAAAATCGCTACCCGTAAGGCTTCGCAAAATACGCTTAACGCTTACGGGCCGATGCTGCCTGAGTTGCTCGGCGGTTCGGCGGATCTGGCTCCCAGCAACCTGACCATCTGGAAAGGTTCTGTTTCGCTGAAGGAAGATCCGGCGGGCAACTACATTCACTACGGGGTGCGTGAATTTGGCATGACCGCTATCGCCAACGGCATCGCGCACCACGGCGGCTTTGTGCCGTATACCGCGACGTTCCTGATGTTTGTTGAATACGCCCGTAACGCCGCGCGGATGGCGGCACTGATGAAAGCGCGGCAGATTATGGTTTATACCCACGACTCAATTGGCTTAGGGGAAGATGGTCCGACCCACCAGGCCGTTGAGCAACTGGCCAGTCTGCGCTTGACGCCGAATTTCAGCACCTGGCGACCGTGCGATCAGGTGGAAGCGGCGGTAGGCTGGAAGCTTGCGGTTGAGCGCCACAACGGACCGACGGCACTGATCCTCTCAAGGCAGAATCTGGCCCAGGTGGAACGTACGCCGGATCAGGTTAAAGAGATTGCTCGTGGTGGTTATGTGTTGAAAGACAGCGGCGGCAAGCCGGATATTATTCTGATTGCCACCGGTTCAGAGATGGAAATCACCCTGCAAGCGGCAGAGAAATTAGCAGGAGAAGGTCGCAATGTACGCGTAGTTTCGCTGCCCTCGACCGATATTTTCGACGCCCAGGATGAGGAATATCGGGAGTCGGTGTTGCCTTCTAACGTTGCGGCTCGCGTGGCGGTGGAAGCAGGCATCGCCGATTACTGGTACAAATATGTTGGTCTGAAAGGGGCAATTGTCGGGATGACCGGCTATGGGGAATCTGCTCCGGCAGATAAGCTGTTCCCGTTCTTTGGCTTTACCGCCGAGAATATTGTGGCAAAAGCGCATAAGGTGCTGGGAGTGAAAGGTGCCTGATGGTGATCGCCGGATGCTGTATGTTCCCCTCACCCTAACCCTCTCCCCAGAGGGGCGAGGGGACGGTCCGTGCGCTTTTTAGGGGCGCATCTGGGATTTTGTTTAACGGGTGATCCACAACGTGGGCCAGGCGTCTGGCCCATGCCAGTTATCACAGGTGGGTTCTGCGGCGTAACGCACCAGGCGAAAACGCTGACCGTCAAAGCGCCAGCGCGCCTGAATGCCACAATCGCTTAATCCGCGCCCTTTTGCTAAGGTCACCAGTTCACGCGATTTTTCATCGAATGTTGCGTTCATCAGTTCCAGTTCATTCGTCTCCTGACCGCTGTTGAACGGCAAACGTAACCGAACCGGGCGCGAGGCCAGTGGCTTTTTACGCGACACAATCCAGGCCAAATCAATGGTGTTATAGGCCCCTGCCTCACAGCTAATCATCATCAGCGCTTTATCATCGGTCAGCGCAGTGACATTTACCTCTCGACGCAATGGATCAAGCGAGCAGCGCAGACCATTCATCCGCCAGTTTCCATAATCCAGCAAATCGTTGCGTTCTTCGAGTGAGAGTGGCGTCGGCGTTGGGTTAACCACCGCGACCTCTTTCAGCGCAGGCGCGGGCGGTACGCTGAGCGGCGGTTCGTCCCCTTTCTTTATCCACGCGGTTTCACTGCCAACGCGCTTTTGCTGAGCATCAATAAACAACAACGCCGCTTTTAAGCCATTCAGAGAAATGGTCTGATTGCCATCGCGTAAGGTGATTGCCTTCCCTTCCTGAATCAGCTGCAAAAACGCGGTGATGGTTGCCGTATCATCGGTTACTAATAACCATGGTGAAATCCGCCACTTGTCACCACTTAACGCCAACGGCTCACCATCTAACAGCAGCCGTGGCGCTATCTCCCCTTCAGACGCATCCGGCGACTTCAACCCGCCGCGCTCAATACGTAAAACGGCATCGGTATGCGCCCCGGCGCTGCGGCTCAGGGTCATCACCAGTCCGTTATGATCGCCCGTATTACGCGCCACGCAGAAGTTTTGGTTATTACAGGTGACCTGCCAGTCGGAAAACGCCCGTTGCGCTGGTGCCGCCCACACCAAAGACGTCGGCAACAAAGCGAAAAAAAAGAGAAGGAAAATGCGATAGCGCATGGACGGTACGACCCCAGAAGTTCAAACAAACAGCACAAGTCGTATCTTCGTTGCGCAGGTAGCGCGGCTCAATCGGATTTGTCGGATTGAGCCAATAATAAACAACGAAATATTATTGTTATTTTTCAGTCCATTAAATGTGACATTTGCAAATAGTTAAGCAATAACACCGTCTTACCGTCACGTATCTCGCCAGTTTTGATCATCTCCAGCGCCTTGTTGAACGGCAGCTCGAGCACTTCAATATCTTCATCTTCGACACCACCGCCGGCGTTAGCGCGCTGGCTGTCACTGTATTCGGCGATAAAGAAGTGGATTAGCTCAGTCACACCGCCTGGCGACATATACAGTTCAAATAATTTGCGCACTTCGCCCACTTCATAGCCCGTCTCTTCAATCGCTTCTTTACGAATACACACTTCCGGTTCGTCGTTATCCAGCAGCCCGGCGCAGGTTTCAATCAGCTGCCCGCTTTCATTGCCATTAACCCAGGTAGCGACGCGGAACTGACGAATCAGAACCACGGTCTTTTTCTTCGCGTTGTACAGGAGGATCGTTGCACCATTACCGCGATCGTAAACTTCACGTTTATGGCGGATAACTTCGCCATCTTTGCGCGTGAGATCGTAAGTAATGTTGTGCAGGGTGAAATAGTTATCGGAGAGAATTTTGTCTTTAATGAGGGTGATTTGTTGCGTCATACCGACTCCACAGCGCGAAATGAACAATTATCTTACGCTGTGAAGTCGGGTTTGTCTGCGCAGGCTATCAGTGAGATTTGACTGATTTTACCCCCAGCCAGTCAATAATCCCCTGTGCCGCATGACGTCCTTCTGCCATTGCGGTAACCACCAGATCCGCACCACGCACGGCGTCACCACCGGCGAAGATTTTCGGATTCGTGGTCTGATAACGGTACTGGCTTTCCACATCCGCGATGATGCGGCCCCATTTGTCTACCGTTACACCGTGCGACTCCAGCCACGGCATCCCGTGCGGATTGAAGCCAAACGCCATAATCACCGCGTCGGCTGGCATGACAAATTCACTGCCTTCCACCGGTACTGGACGCCGACGCCCCTGGGCATCCGGCTCGCCAAGACGCGTACGCAGGAAACGAATCCCGCAAACGTGACCTTGTTCATTCAGCTCAAGCGCCACCGGCTGGACGTTAAATTCGAAGTTGGCCCCCTCTTCGCGGGCGTTCTTCACCTCTTTCTTCGAGCCTGGCATGTTAGCTTCATCACGACGATAAGCGCAGGTGACGTTACTCGCGCCGTGGCGCAGCGCAGTACGCACACAGTCCATCGCGGTGTCGCCGCCGCCCAGTACCACGACGTTAAGTCCGGCGGTATTGATAAACGGCTCTTCCGGTAGCTCTTCGAGCCCCATCACCTGTTTAGTGTTGGCGATGAGGAACGGCAGCGCGTCATAAACGCCCGGCGCATCTTCATTGGGTAAACCCGCTTTCATGGAACGGTAAGTGCCTACGCCAACGAAGACCGCGTCGTATTGTTCCAAAAGCGAATCCAAAGAGACATCTTTACCCACTTCACAATTGAGTTCGAAGTGAATCCCCATCGCGCTGAAGATTTCCCGACGGCGTGCCAGCAGGGATTTATCCAGTTTGAAAGAAGGAATGCCGAAAGTGAGCAAGCCACCGATTTCTGGATGGCGATCGTACACCGTCACCTCTACGCCATTGCGGGTCAGAACATCCGCACAGGCCAGCCCTGCCGGACCCGCACCGATAATCGCCACCCGCTTGTCCACTTTGGTGACATGGCTTAAGTCAGGACGCCAACCTTTCGCCAACGCCTGATCTGAAATGTAGCGTTCAATGTTGCCGATAGTTACTGCACCATGCTCATCGCGAATAGTACAGGCTCCTTCACACAAACGGTCTTGCGGACAAACGCGTCCGGTAATTTCCGGCAGGGTGTTGGTCTGGTGAGAAAGCTCGACGGCGGCGTCGATGTTTCCGGCTTTCACCAGTTCAATCCACTGCGGAATATGGTTATGCAGCGGGCAGGTCCATTCACAAATGCTGTGCTCGCCGCACTTAAGGCAGCGCGAGGCTTCCCGTTGTGCCTGATCGGCACGGAATGGCAGATAAATTTCATCAAAACCGGTTTTACGCGCTTCAATCGCCAGTTTGTCCGGCTCGCCACGCGCGGGCGTTGCCTGCATTTGCTCGACTTTACTCATTACCGGCATTTCTTGCGCCGCGGTACTGGCATGCCACGGTTGATGTTCCTGACGTGCGGTACGCAAGCGGCGGGATTTCGCCATGCCTGAGAGTGCGGCGTCAGTGACCAGTTGCAGCGCGTCCGCCGGGCAATTCTCGACACAGGCAGGACCGTTTTCGCGCCCTGCACAAAGGTCGCATTTATGCGCCGTGGCTTTTACTTTGCCCGCCGCGACGGGTGTCAGGACGATTTGCATCGTACCAAACGGACAGGCCACCACGCAGGATTTACAGCCAATACACTTTTGCTGATTGACCTGAATGCTGTCATCAACGTGGCTGATTGCGCCATTAGGGCAGCTACGGGCGCAGGGCGCATCTTCACAATGGTGACAGGTCACTGCACTACGTTGCTGCTGATGTTTGATAACCGTAATTCGGGGATGAAAATGGTGTTGGCTCAGGACATGTTGCTCATCATTGTGAGCCATGACACAGGCGATTTCACAAGCATGACAACCCAGACATTGCTGACTGTTGGCCATAATAAAACGATTCATAACGACCTTCTTTTTTGGTTGTAAAAACCTTATTCTTTATATGAGTGTTGTTATTACCCGACTTACAGGGGAATCGGCAATGTTCATGTGCCCAGAATAAGTAACTATTTCGCTATAAACTGTGGCAGATCAAATAATCCCATCACTGACTAAATTGCGTTTCAGCGAACTGGAACATTAATGATTTTTTGTGGAGAAGACGCGTGTGATTGTTAAACGACCCGTCTCGGCCAGTCTGGCCCGGGCCTTTTTTTACATTGTCCTGCTGTCGATTCTTTCCACGGGTATCGCTCTGCTAACTCTGGCGAGCAGTTTGCGCGACGCTGAGGCTATCAATATTGCCGGATCGCTGCGTATGCAGAGTTACCGCCTGGGCTACGACTTGCAAAGTGGCAGTCCACAACTCAATGCACATCGCCAGTTATTTCAGCAGGCACTGCATTCACCGGTATTAACCAATCTCAACGTCTGGTATGTGCCAGAAGCAGTAAAAACCCGCTATGCGCATCTGAATGCCAACTGGCTGGAGATGAATAATCGGCTCAGCAAGGGTGATTTGCCGTGGTATCAGGCCAATATTAATAATTATGTTAATCAGATAGACCTGTTCGTACTGGCTTTACAGCACTACGCTGAACGCAAAATGCTGCTGGTGGTGGCGATTTCCCTGGCTGGCGGCATCGGTATTTTCACGCTGGTCTTTTTTACTTTGCGCCGCATACGCCATCAGGTGGTTGCCCCGCTGAATCAGCTGGTTACCGCCAGTCAGCGTATTGAACACGGACAGTTCGACTCGCCGCCGCTGGATACCAGCCTGCCGAATGAGCTTGGCCTGCTTGCCAAAACCTTTAACCAGATGTCGAGCGAGCTGCATAAATTGTACCGTTCGCTGGAGGCGTCAGTAGAAGAAAAGACCCGCGACCTCCACGAGGCCAAGCGTCGCCTGGAGGTGTTGTATCAGTGTTCGCAGGCGCTGAACACCAGCCAGATTGATGTGCATTGTTTCCGCCATATTTTGCAGATTGTTCGCGACAACGAAGCGGCTGAATATCTGGAGTTAAATGTCGGTGACAACTGGCGGATTAGCGAAGGGCAGCCAAACCCGGAATTGCCGATGCAGATTTTACCGGTGACAATGCAAGAGACGGTTTACGGCGAACTGCACTGGCAAAATAGTCACGTTTCATCATCAGAACCGCTGCTTAACAGCGTTTCGTCGATGCTGGGACGCGGTTTGTACTTTAATCAGGCGCAGAAGCATTTTCAGCAGTTATTGTTGATGGAAGAACGTGCGACCATCGCCCGCGAATTGCACGACTCGCTGGCTCAGGTACTTTCTTACTTACGTATCCAGTTGACGTTACTGAAGCGTTCGATACCGGAAGATAATGCCACCGCACAAAGTATCATGGCCGATTTTTCCCAGGCGTTGAATGATGCTTATCGGCAGTTACGCGAGCTGTTAACTACTTTCCGCCTGACGCTGCAGCAGGCAGATCTCCCCTCCGCGTTGAGGGAAATGCTGGATACGTTACAAAATCAAACCAGCGCTAAACTGACCCTCGACTGCCGCCTGCCAACCCTGGCGCTGGATGCGCAAATGCAGGTGCATTTGTTGCAAATTATTCGCGAAGCGGTGCTGAATGCGATGAAGCACGCCAACGCCAGCGAAATCGCCGTCAGTTGCGTCACCGCGCCGGACGGCAATCACACGGTCTATATCCGTGATAACGGAATTGGCATCGGTGAACCGAAAGAACCCGAAGGTCATTATGGCCTGAATATCATGCGCGAGCGCGCGGAACGGCTGGGTGGGACGCTGACTTTTTCACAACCTTCCGGCGGCGGCACGTTAGTGAGTATTAGCTTTCGCTCCGCGGAGGGTGAGGAAAGTCAGCTGATGTAATGCCTCCGACTGACCAAAGAATACTGGCCCTTAAAGTTCAGTATAAAAGGGCATGATAATTTACATTAACTCCTTTTTTTCTCCACGATTGGCTCGTACCTTGCCGCTACAGTGAAGCAAGTCAAGCCTACAACGATACGCAGAAACACGAGGTCCTCTTTTAATGGCGAATTTCTTTATTGATCGCCCCATTTTTGCCTGGGTGCTGGCAATCCTGTTGTGTCTGACAGGTACCCTGGCGATTTTTTCATTGCCCGTTGAACAATACCCCGATCTCGCGCCACCGAATGTGCGAGTGACCGCTAACTATCCCGGCGCATCGGCCCAGACGCTGGAAAACACCGTGACCCAGGTTATCGAGCAAAATATGACCGGCCTCGATAATCTGATGTATATGTCGTCTCAGAGCAGTGGCACCGGCCAGGCATCTGTCACTTTAAGTTTTAAAGCAGGCACCGATCCGGACGAAGCCGTGCAGCAAGTACAAAACCAGCTGCAATCAGCCATGCGAAAGTTACCGCAGGCGGTGCAAAATCAGGGCGTGACGGTGCGTAAAACCGGCGATACCAATATTCTGACCATTGCCTTCGTCTCTACCGATGGTTCGATGGATAAACAGGATATTGCCGATTATGTTGCCAGTAATATTCAGGACCCGTTAAGCCGCGTGAATGGCGTCGGGGATATCGATGCCTATGGTTCGCAATATTCCATGCGTATCTGGCTGGACCCGGCGAAACTCAACAGTTTCCAGATGACGGCTAAAGATGTCACCGATGCCATTGAATCACAGAATGCGCAGATTGCGGTTGGGCAACTTGGTGGTACGCCTTCCGTCGATAAGCAGGCGCTCAACGCCACCATTAACGCCCAGTCACTGCTGCAAACACCAGAACAGTTCCGCGATATCACCTTGCGGGTGAATCAGGACGGCTCAGAGGTAAGGCTGGGCGATGTCGCCACCGTCGAAATGGGGGCGGAGAAATACGATTATCTTAGCCGCTTCAATGGTAAGCCAGCCTCCGGGTTGGGGGTAAAACTGGCCTCCGGCGCGAACGAAATGGCGACAGCGGAGCTGGTGCTCAATCGTCTTGACGAGCTGGCGCAGTATTTCCCGCATGGACTGGAATACAAGGTGGCGTATGAAACCACCTCGTTTGTTAAAGCCTCCATTGAAGACGTGGTGAAAACGCTGCTGGAAGCTATCGCTCTGGTTTTCCTCGTTATGTATCTGTTCCTGCAAAACTTCCGCGCCACGCTGATACCAACTATCGCCGTGCCGGTGGTGTTGATGGGAACCTTCTCCGTACTTTATGCCTTCGGTTACAGCGTCAACACCTTAACCATGTTCGCGATGGTGCTGGCGATCGGTCTGCTGGTGGATGACGCCATCGTGGTGGTGGAAAACGTCGAACGTATTATGAGTGAGGAAGGACTCACTCCTCGCGAAGCCACACGTAAATCGATGGGGCAGATCCAGGGGGCACTGGTCGGGATTGCGATGGTGCTTTCGGCGGTATTTGTACCAATGGCCTTCTTCGGCGGCACCACCGGTGCCATCTATCGCCAGTTCTCTATTACCATTGTTGCGGCGATGGTGCTGTCAGTATTGGTAGCGATGATCCTCACTCCGGCTCTGTGTGCCACGCTACTTAAGCCACTGAAAAAGGGTGAGCATCACGGGCAAAAAGGCTTTTTTGCCTGGTTTAACCAGATGTTTAACCGCAACGCCGAACGCTACGAAAAAGGGGTGGCGAAAATTCTCCACCGTAGCCTGCGCTGGATTGTGATTTATGTCCTGCTGCTTGGCGGCATGGTGTTCCTGTTCCTGCGTTTGCCGACGTCGTTCTTGCCACTGGAAGACCGGGGCATGTTTACTACCTCGGTACAGTTGCCCAGCGGTTCAACCCAACAACAGACCCTGAAAGTCGTTGAGCAAATCGAGAAATACTACTTCACCCATGAAAAAGACAACATCATGTCGGTGTTTGCCACTGTTGGTTCTGGCCCTGGGGGTAACGGGCAAAACGTGGCGAGAATGTTTATCCGCCTGAAAGACTGGAGCGAACGCGACAGTAAGACCGGCACCTCGTTTGCCATTATCGAGCGTGCAACGAAGGCGTTTAACAAGATTAAAGAAGCTCGCGTTATCGCCAGCAGCCCGCCAGCAATTAGCGGTCTTGGTAGTTCTGCAGGTTTTGATATGGAGTTGCAGGACCACGCTGGAGCGGGTCACGATGCGCTGATGGCAGCACGTAACCAGTTGCTGGCGCTGGCGGCGGAAAACCCGGAGCTAACCCGTGTGCGCCATAACGGCCTCGACGACAGTCCGCAGTTGCAGATTGATATCGACCAGCGTAAAGCTCAGGCGCTGGGCGTTGCTATCGACGATATTAACGACACACTGCAAACCGCCTGGGGTTCGAGCTATGTGAATGACTTTATGGATCGCGGTCGCGTGAAGAAAGTCTATGTGCAGGCAGCTGCGCCATATCGCATGCTGCCAGATGACATCAATCTCTGGTATGTCCGAAATAAAGATGGCGGCATGGTGCCCTTCTCTGCTTTCGCGACCTCACGCTGGGAGACAGGCTCGCCGCGTCTGGAACGCTATAACGGTTATTCTGCGGTTGAGATTGTTGGGGAAGCCGCACCGGGGGTCAGTACCGGTACGGCGATGGATATTATGGAATCGTTAGTGAAGCAGCTGCCAAACGGCTTTGGTCTGGAGTGGACGGCGATGTCGTATCAGGAGCGACTTTCCGGCGCGCAGGCTCCGGCGCTGTACGCTATTTCCTTGCTGGTGGTATTCCTGTGTCTGGCGGCGCTGTATGAAAGCTGGTCGGTGCCGTTCTCGGTAATGCTGGTCGTGCCGCTGGGGGTTATCGGCGCGCTGCTGGCAACCTGGATGCGCGGGCTGGAAAACGACGTTTACTTCCAGGTGGGGCTGTTAACGGTCATTGGTTTATCGGCGAAAAACGCCATCCTGATCGTCGAGTTTGCTAACGAGATGAACCAAAAAGGCCACGACCTGTTTGAAGCGACGCTCCACGCCTGCCGTCAGCGTTTACGCCCGATTCTGATGACCTCGCTGGCATTTATCTTCGGCGTATTGCCAATGGCAACCAGCACGGGTGCCGGTTCCGGTGGTCAGCATGCGGTGGGTACTGGCGTAATGGGCGGGATGATTTCGGCCACTATTCTGGCTATTTACTTCGTGCCGCTGTTCTTTGTGCTGGTGCGCCGCCGCTTCCCGCTGAAGCCGCGCCCGGAATAAGCAATAAAAAAGGCGACATGCCAATGTGTCGCCCTTTTCAACTTTCCGATTAAGAACCTGCTCAGCGGGTTCTTGCTGTTTGTACTTTGTCTCAGGAATTACTTACGAAGCATAACTTCGATAAAGTCTTTCCAGTTCCCCAGTTCACGTTCAATCATAACAACCTCTCTTATAATTATGGGTATTCTACGGAAACAATATACCGTGGTGAAGCTAATTTACTCGATTGCTGCGATGACTACCTCCGGGGGACAAACCTTATGTAAATACTATGGTCCTGCGGTGATGATTTGTATGTGATACACAGCAACATTTCGAGATATTCATACGGCATCTAATACTGATTTAATTCTGGTTAAAATACAGACAGATAACAAGATGAATATTCTTAATGTTTACGTTAAAAATGTTTAATATTATTTAATAGTTGTTAATTTGAATACTTCGATAATGTTATATTTCCTGATAATCATTTGCAGGCAAAATGTTTTCACTCTTAAATGAGTATTTATTCTCATAAATCGAAAAAGGATTCATTATGGTTACACTTTACGGTATCAAAAATTGTGACACCATTAAAAAGGCTCGCCGTTGGCTGGAAGCCAATAACATCGACTATCGTTTTCATGATTACCGCGTCGATGGGCTGGACAGCGAATTATTGAACGGTTTTATCAACGAATTAGGCTGGGAAGCGTTACTCAACACCCGTGGTACAACCTGGCGTAAACTGGACGAAACCACCCGCAATAAAATCACTGATGCGGCCTCTGCGGCGGCATTAATGACTGAAATGCCTGCAATTATCAAACGTCCATTGCTCTGCGCGCCTGGTAAGCCTATGCTGCTGGGTTTTAGTGATTCCAGTTATCAGCAATTTTTCCATGAGGTGTAGTCTATGTCGTGCCCGGTTATTGAGCTGACACAACAGCTTATTCGCCGCCCTTCCCTGAGTCCTGATGACGCAGGATGTCAGGCTTTGTTGATTGAACGTTTGCAGGCGATCGGTTTTACCGTTGAACGCATGGATTTTGCCGATACGCAGAATTTTTGGGCATGGCGTGGGCAAGGTGAAACGTTGGCCTTTGCCGGGCATACCGACGTGGTGCCGCCTGGCGACGCCGATCGTTGGATCAATCCGCCGTTTGAACCCACCATTCGTGATGGCATGTTATTCGGGCGCGGTGCGGCAGATATGAAAGGCTCGCTGGCAGCGATGGTGGTAGCGGCAGAACGCTTTGTCGCACAACATCCCAACCATGCAGGTCGACTGGCATTTCTGATCACTTCTGATGAAGAAGCCAGTGCCCATAACGGTACGGTAAAAGTCGTCGAAGCGTTGATGGCACGTAATGAGCGTCTCGATTACTGCCTGGTTGGCGAACCGTCGAGTATCGAAGTGGTAGGTGATGTGGTGAAAAATGGTCGTCGCGGATCGTTAACCTGCAACCTCACCATTCATGGCGTGCAGGGGCATGTTGCCTACCCACATCTGGCTGACAATCCGGTACATCGCGCAGCACCTTTCCTTAATGAATTAGTGGCTATTGAGTGGGATCAGGGCAATGAATTCTTCCCGGCGACCAGTATGCAGATTGCCAATATTCAGGCGGGAACGGGCAGTAACAACGTTATTCCGGGTGAACTGTTTGTGCAGTTTAACTTCCGCTTCAGCACCGAACTGACTGATGAGATGATCAAAGCGCAGGTACTTGCCCTGCTTGAAAAACATCAACTGCGTTATACGGTGGAATGGTGGCTTTCCGGGCAGCCATTTTTGACCGCGCGCGGTAAACTGGTGGATGCGGTCGTTAACGCGGTTGAGCACTATAATGAAATTAAACCGCAGCTACTGACCACAGGCGGAACGTCCGACGGGCGCTTTATTGCCCGCATGGGGGCGCAGGTGGTGGAACTCGGGCCGGTCAATGCCACTATTCATAAAATTAATGAATGTGTGAACGCTGCCGACCTGCAGCTACTTGCCCGTATGTATCAACGTATCATGGAACAGCTCGTCGCCTGATGAGTGGTTCTGCAAGAGGAAATAAGCATGGACTGGCTGGCTAAATATTGGTGGATTCTGGTGATTGTCTTTTTGGTAGGCGTCCTGCTGAACGTGATTAAAGATCTCAAGCGCGTCGACCATAAGAAATTTCTCGCCAACAAGCCGGAGCTTCCCCCGCATCGTGATTTCAACGATAAGTGGGACGATGACGACGACTGGCCGAAAAAGGATCAACCGAAGAAGTAAGCTGAGCGGCCGGATAAGGCGTTCACGCCACATCCGGCCATGATGCCTGATACAGTCTTATCAGGCCTACCCGGTTATTATTACATCATTTCAATCACATCATCATTGCCAGGCTTACCGCCACTTAGCGCTTCGTCGAAATAATGTTTCGGAATGGTATAACGCAAGTGATCCAGGGCAAATTGCATACTGCGATTGTCGATCGCATGGCCTAAATCCTCCACGATATCCAGCGTCACGTCACCACCGGCACTGATTAACGCTTCCTGCGCCGCAACCGCATGCGCCAGATCGATAACCGGATCTTCACCGCCATGAATCAGGTGAATTGTCGTGGCTGTAGACGCGGTTTCCGGCAGGCTGGCATAGCGTCCGTTAAAGGCAATGACGCGTGAGGCAAGGCCCGGTTTGGCTTTAATGCTCTCCAGCGCCATAATCGCGCCTTGAGAGAAACCGATTAGCGCCGTGGCGTTAGCCCCTACTCCGCTCTGTTTCTGCCAGTAGCGCACCGTTTCAATAAACGTCGGCATGATGGCATCCACACGCTCCTGGCGATTATCTTCCGTAATACCCTGCACCGAAAACCACTGACGCCCCGCCGGATTACCGCTCGGCTCCGCGCCACCGACACTCACCACCAGCGCATCAGGAAACAGCGGTGCAAACCAGCTACCTATTTCCCCCATTGCCACCGGGTTATCCCCGACACCGTGGAAAAGCAGTAACAACTGTTGCGCAGGTTTATCCGGGCTTTGAACAACAAAATGGTCATGTTTCATGGCGAACTCCTTAACTGATGTCATTAATTTTACGCCGCTGACTCACAATGACCATGGGAGAAAATTGAAGGAGTCAGTGAAAAAATTACCATTGCGTTATGCGATCGCGCAAACGCTCAGTGCGAACATCATCAAGTGCGAACAGCGCCTGCGCGGCTTCTTCGCGTTGACGGACCAGTAACAGCTTACGGCCTGAAAGTTTAAGTGTGGTACATAACTGCGCGTCACTGGCGTTTTTCTGTAAACGCCCACGCAGCGCCGGTAATGCCAGTTCGCTGGTTTGTAACAGACGCATTAAGCAACCTAACGACGTTAATAGCGGACGATGAGCGAAAGCAAAACCGGCCAGTTCAAGCCAGTCGTCGTCAGAAAGGACGGCATCGTTTCGTGGATCAACAGGGAGCGTTTCGCCATTCCACTGCGCGAGAGCTTGCGCATCGCGACGTAAACGGTAATGCTCACGTTCAGCCAGCTGTTTACCCGCATCACTCATCGGTAACAGCGCCATCGCCGTATAGCAACCGCTGCTGGCTTCACGATGATTACCCATTCGCACCAGCACAAAACCGCAGCGTTGCCAGAAACGCCATAACTCCCTGGTGTAACCAAAACTCACTGAAAGATAGTCGAGGTCATGCGTATATTGCAAAGCACCAGCAATAAGTTGCCGCCCTGTGCCTTCCCGCTGACGAGCCGGATGAACTGCTATCCGGCTGACCCGCCTTCCGCGCAATGTCGCCGCTAGAGGATTGCTGCCGTGCGCCGCCAGCGACTGGGCCACCAGATTACCCCGCGGGCGACGAAAACCCGCCCATACCGCCTGACTGAGTTCTTGAGATAATCCGCCCTCATCCACCAGCCACAGCGCTCCGGCAATCTCGTTTTCGCCAGCCGCCTGTAAAAAATGTTGACCTGGTGCATCCATCATGCGGCGTAAATCCAGCGGCGAAGTCCGGTAGTGCGCACCAGACAATAATTGATAAACCTTTAACGGCGTTTCTGGCTCACTTCGCCATAACGTCTGTTCAAATGCGGCAATGACGATATTGCCTTGTGGTGTATGGGTGAAGTTTTCATCGTCAAACACCAGTGCCTCACTAACCATTTTTTCCAGCGGGCATCCCTGCGCCCAGCGGATCGGCTGTTGTAGTTCAAAACGGTGTAAATGCGGAAAGCGAGCGCAAAATTTCAGCAAAAAACCACGTCCGGTGCCTTCGTAGCCCTGCACCGTAGTGGTTAACAACGTTCGAGGAAAACGCGATACCAGTTGATGCAACAACGGCGCAGGTATAGCTGCGGCTTCATCGACCACCAGCCAGTCGGCTTGCTCATCGCTGGCTAACAAGGCATCCGGCGCAATAAAGCGAAACTTCTCGCCCGCAAATTGTGCCAGTACATCCGTTGCCGCTTTTGCGGGCGCGGTGACAATCGCACTGCCCGCAATACGAGAAATGAGTTGCCCTGCCAACGCCGATTTACCGCGCCCACGCGCAGCCGTTACCGCTGCCACGCCCGGCGGCATGGTCAGTAACTGCTGTAAGAGTTGCTGTTGTTCTGGTTGTGGTGCGCCGGTCGCGGGGTGCCAGTCAGTACGGGGAGTAAAATGCGCCAACGAGAACGGCTGGTTCTGCCGCCAGAGGATAGCGTCGTTATTCGCCGTAAGTACGCGTTTGAGATGCTGGACAAAATGCGGCGTCGCAATAGGGTCAGGGCAATCACTCCAGCGCAGCGAGTCGGCATCAGGTTGGTTTTCCCACTCTTCCCATACAGGGAGTAACAACACCAGCCAGCTTCCCGCTTTCAACGTTCCGCTAAGTGCTGCAAAGGCAGCGGCATCAAAGCCGTGGCGGGCGTCGAATACCGCATGCCGGAATTCGCGCCCAAGTAAAGTTTGTAGCGCCGAGGGAAAACAGTGGTTTTCAGCGACTGGCTGCGGCGAAATCCACAGCCAGTCGCCAGGTAAGGCATCACGCAACTTAAGCGCATGATCAAAACACCAACCCTCTTCCCCGCTCAACACCAGCAAGCGGCGGATCCCTTCACGTTTCATTTGCGCTGTTAATGTGTGAAGCGCAGTCAGTTCAGCCATCCCTGCCCCGGAAGTTAAATGCTTTTACCAAAAGTATTGCATTGTGCCGGATCGCCGCTGTCGAAACCACGTTTAAACCAGCTGTAGCGTTGCTGAGAAGTACCATGAGTGAAACTGTCTGGTACTACTCGCCCCTGACTTTGCTGTTGTAAACGGTCATCGCCGATGGCCTGCGCCGCGTTCAGCGCCTCTTCCAGATCGCCGGTTTCCAGAACACCTTGCTGCTGCATACTATGCCCCCAGACACCGGCAAAACAGTCGGCCTGGAGTTCCATACGCACAGATAAGCGGTTCACTTCCGCCTGCGTCGCGTTTTGTTGCAGTTGACGAACTTTCGGCTCGATGCCTAACAGTTTCTGCACATGATGACCGACTTCATGGGCGATAACGTACCCCTGGGCAAAATCGCCATCCGCGCCAAGTTTGTCTTTCATGTCATCATAGAAGGAGAGATCGATATAAACCGTGCCATCCGCCGGGCAATAGAACGGTCCCATAATGGACTGGCCCGCCCCGCAGCCGGTGCGCGTCATTCCACGGTACATGACCAGCTTCGGTTGCTGATAGGTTTTACCCATCTTCTCGAATTGCTGTCCCCAGGTGTCTTCCGTGGTTGCCAGAATCACCGAAGTGAATTTTGCGGCTTCGTCTTCATTAGGACTAATTGACCGTGTTGATTGCTGTTGAGAAACCGGCTGTCCGGTCATCAACCCGGTTAAATCAACGCCATAGTAGCCTGCAACCAGCACGACTATCAGTAAAATCAGCCCGCCTTTACCGCTTGGCAGGCGAAAACCTGGACCGCCCATTGACGGACCACCAGAGCTGTTGCGCCTGTCTTCAACATTGTCACTTTCACGTCGCCCTTGCCAACGCATAGATACCTCAACAATATATTCATTATAGAAATGATCGTAGGTGGTTCAGAGGAAGATTACCACAGGAAAGCGGGATGAAATGGCGGAGGAATGAGCGTTCAATGCACATCTGCCGAGAGCGGTTGTCTTGCCGTGCCAGCTGCACGGCAAGATGATGAACAGAAAAATCAGTCCAGCTGTACACCCAGGCGGCGGGCGACGGCTTCATAGGCTTCGATCAGGCCACCGAGGCTCTGGCGGAAACGGTCTTTGTCCATTTTCTCCAGCGTTTCTTTGTCCCACAGGCGGCTGCCGTCCGGGGAGAACTCATCGCCCAGTACCACTTCACCTTTGTACAGGCCAAACTCCAGTTTAAAGTCGACCAAAATCAGACCAGCATCATCGAACAGTTTTTTCAGCACGTCGTTCGCTTTGTAGGTCAGCTCTTTCATACGCGCCAGGTTCTCTTTACTTACCCAGCCAAAGGTTTCGCAGTAAGATTCGTTGACCATCGGATCGTGCATGGCGTCGTTTTTCAGGAACAGATCGAACAGCGGCGGGTTCAGCTCAATACCTTCTTCGATTCCAAGTCGTTTCACCAGAGAGCCAGCAGCACGGTTACGCACGACACACTCAACCGGCACCATATCCAGCTTTTTCACCAGACATTCGGTATCGGAGAGCAGACGCTCCATTTGAGTCGGGATACCCGCTTCAGCCAGTTTGCTCATAATGAAGTAGTTGAACTTGTTGTTCACCATACCTTTGCGATCAAACTGCTCAATGCGCGCGCCATCCCCTGCTGACGTATCATTGCGGAATTCGAGCACCAACAGGTCCGGGTTTTCCGTGCTGTATACGGTTTTCGCTTTACCACGATACAACTCAGCTTGCTTTTGCATCTTTATCACTCCTGGGTGTGAATTAACGTTTTAAAATCTTTTGCTGTCTGGTGTGCCGGATGTTTTGTCAGATGCGGCAAGAACGCCTTATCCGACCTACGTCCGACAAACAAATTTAGTGCGAATTACCGCTAAAATCGCGTTTTCCTGCCGACGCACACGTTTGCGTATCATATCAGAAAAAAGGGCCGGATGACTCCAGCCCTGTATTTTTACTTGCTAAACGCAGCCTGGAAGACAGCTACCAGCGCGTCGTTCTGACTCTGAGTCAGAGTATGACCTTTCGGATCGATGAACTGTAGGCTGCTGCGGTTATCTAAATCGCCAACCTGCAGTTTATAGTCACCGGATGCCAGGCCTGGATCGCTCGCGCCCAGTTCCTGCCAGTCGCTGTCAGACAGCGGCTTGTAAGTTACGGCCATGTTGCCCTGCGAACGGGTGCTGTCGGTCACTTTCATGCCCACTTTTTCCAGCGCCGCTGGCAGACGTTGCCAAACCACATTGAACGGCCCGCGTACGACCAGCATTGGTAAACCGGTGTCATCAGCTGCACTTTGTACGTCCATAGTGGTGGAGGCACGATTTTGCGCAGCGTTCGCGGCGTCAGTGGCAGATTTATCCAGACCGGCGGAAATAACGTTCATCATCTCCGTGCTGTAACGCTGCATGGAAGCCGCGTCTGCAACCGGTTTGCCCGCCTGTTCCAGGTTCAGCAGTTTAACCGTAACCGCCTGCTGATAACCCTGCGGCTTAACAGAGATTTGATAACGACCACGATACTGCTCGTCTTCGTCCAGACGGTTCCATTGTACCCAATCGGTGGTCAGTGTCTGACCAGCATCATCACGTTGGGTGATGGTGTAGTTTTTCGCCTGCAGCACGCTAACCACCTGCGGCCACAGAGTATTGCCACGACCATTTTCCACCAGCAATGAAGCGGTATCGCCCGTGAACTGGGTACGCGCGCCAGAAACCAGTGCCAGCGGCTGGGCTGGTGGACGAATGTCCAGCGCCTTACCGACAGCACCACTACCGTTGGTCACCGGGATTGCATAATCACCGGAGGTCACCGGCAAAATCATTCCAGCCGGGGCATGAAGCTCCGCAAGCGGTGCCGCTTCCAGGTAGGCTTCATCACCACTGACCTGACGCTTATAGCGTGAGTCAGAACTACAGGCAGCGAGTAATAAAACAAGCGAAACACCCGCAACCTTTGCCAGGCGCGACTTTTGAACAGAGTAAGCCATCAAATCTCCCTAAACTTTACAGCAAACCGGCATGCTTAAGCGCCGCTCTGACCGTCTCACGACCACTGTCGGTGATAGGTGTCATTGGCAGGCGCAGCGTATCGGTCGCCACAAGACCCAGTTCCTTACATGCCCATTTCACCGGGATTGGATTGGGTTCGACAAATAGTTTGTTGTGTAATGGCATCAGACGCTGATTAATAACGCGTGCCTCGGCAAAATGCCCTTCTGCTGCCAGTTTGCACATCTGGGCCATATCACGCGCTGCGACGTTAGCCGTAACGGAAATAACCCCATGACCGCCTAATTGCATGAAGTCCAGCGCGCTCGCATCATCGCCGCTCAGCAGAAAAAAATCATCTGAAACCAGCTCTTTGATCTGGTTTACACGCGTTAAGTTCCCTGTTGCCTCTTTGATTCCGATAATATTTTTTACTTTCGCCAGACGGCCCACCGTTTCCGGGAGCAGATCGCAGCCAGTACGGGACGGCACATTATACAGAATTTGCGGCAGGTCAGTATGTTCAGCGATGGCTTTGAAATGCTGATACAAACCTTCTTGCGACGGACGATTGTAGTAAGGGGTTACCGTCAGGCAGCCGACGATACCACTGTCATTGAAGCGCTGCGTCAGGCTAATGGCTTCCGCAGTAGCGTTAGCGCCGGTCCCGGCAATCACCGGAATGCGCCCGTCAGCCAGCTCCAGCGTCATCATCACCACATCAGCATGTTCGTCATGATTTAAGGTAGCGGACTCGCCAGTGGTGCCAACAGAAACGATCGCCGAAGTACCGCTGGCGACATGATAATCAATCAGTTTTTTCAAGCTAGCCCGACAGACATTACCTTTTTCATCCATCGGAGTAACAATCGCGACAATACTTCCCGTGAACATGGGCCATCCTCTGTGCAAACAAGTGTCTCAATGGTACGTTTGGTATGGCATTAAAAGCAAGCAGACAGAACCGTTCTGATTGTTGTATGCATGTTTTTTTTATGCTTTCCTTAAGAACAACTCACCCCTTAAAGGAATAACCAGTTTGACACTGTCATCGCAACATTATCTGGTGATCACTGCGTTGGGTGCCGATCGCCCTGGAATTGTGAACACCATCACCCGTCATGTCAGTAGTTGCGGCTGTAATATTGAAGACAGTCGCCTGGCGATGCTGGGAGAAGAGTTCACGTTTATCATGCTGCTTTCCGGTTCATGGAATGCCATTACTCTGATTGAATCAACGTTACCGTTGAAAGGTGCCGAGCTGGATCTTTTAATCGTGATGAAGCGCACGACGGCGCGTCCGCGTCCGCCAATGCCAGCATCTGTCTGGGTTCAGGTCGATGTGGCAGACTCCCCGCATTTAATTGAACGCTTCACAGCACTTTTCGACGCGCATCATATGAACATTGCGGAGCTGGTGTCGCGCACGCAACCTGCTGAAAATGAACGGGCTGCGCAGTTGCATATTCAGATAACCGCCCACAGCCCCGCATCTGCGGACGCAGCAAATATTGAGCAAGCATTCAAAGCCCTATGTACAGAACTCAATGCACAAGGCAGTATTAACGTCGTCAATTATTCCCAACATGATGAACAGGATGGAGTTAAGTAATGAATCCACTGAAAGCCGGTGATATCGCACCGAAATTTAGCTTGCCGGATCAAGACGGAGAACAAGTTAATTTGACCGACTTCCAGGGACAGCGTGTTCTGGTTTATTTCTACCCGAAAGCCATGACCCCCGGCTGTACCGTACAGGCCTGCGGCTTACGCGATAACATGGATGAGTTGAAAAAAGCGGGCGTTGATGTGCTGGGTATCAGCACCGATAAACCCGAAAAACTCTCCCGTTTTGCGGAAAAAGAGCTGCTTAACTTTACGCTCCTGTCTGATGAGGACCACCAGGTGTGCGAACAATTCGGCGTCTGGGGTGAAAAGTCCTTCATGGGCAAAACCTACGATGGTATTCATCGCATCAGCTTCCTGATTGACGCTGATGGCAAAATCGAACATGTCTTTGACGATTTCAAAACCAGCAATCACCACGACGTTGTGCTGAACTGGCTGAAAGAACACGCCTGATTACTTTGCTCCATTCCGTGCTGGCTGCGCTTGCGGTCAGCACACCTCACTTCTCGTGATCAAGATCACATTCTTGCTTTCCCCTGCGACACGGGTGTCGAATTCATTTTTTGCTGAACGTTAATGACCATCATTTTTGTACCGTTCAGAATACAGTTAATTCATAACTTATTGAATATATTAAATTAATAAGACTGGCATCCTTTATGCAATATGAAATGCAATGTTTCATATCATTTTCAAGGAGCCGACATGAACCGCTTTGTGGTGGCCGAACCACTGTGGTGTACAGGATGTAATACCTGTCTCGCTGCCTGTTCGGACGTGCATAAAACGCAAGGTTTACAGCAACACCCGCGCCTGGCCCTGGCGAAGACGTCAACACTCACTGCCCCTGTCGTGTGTCATCACTGTGAGGAAGCCCCTTGCCTGCAGGTCTGCCCGGTCAATGCCATCTCCCAGAGGGATGATGCGATCCAACTCAACGAAAGCCTCTGTATTGGCTGCAAGCTTTGTGCCGTGGTCTGCCCATTTGGCGCAATCAGCGCTTCAGGAAGCCGTCCGGTAAATGCCCCTGCGCAATATGTTTTTCAGGCTGAGGGCTCACTCAAAGACGGCGAAGTAAACGTGTCGACCCAACATGCTTTGCTGCGCTGGGAACCGGGTGTCCAGACCGTCGCGGTGAAATGCGACCTGTGTGATTTCTTGCCAGAAGGTCCGGCCTGCGTTCGCGCTTGCCCGAATCATGCGTTACGGCTGATCACCGACGATAGCCTGCAACGTCAGATGAAAGAAAAACAGCGCCTTGCCGCAAGCTGGTTTGCCAATGGCGGGGAGGATCCCCTTTCCCTCACTCAGGAGCAACGCTAATGGATGCCCTGCAATTATTAACCTGGTCGCTGATCCTCTATCTGTTTGCCAGTCTGGCTTCGCTGTTTTTACTCGGTCTGGACAGACTGGCTATTAAGCTTTCCGGCATCACATCGCTGGTGGGTGGCGTGATTGGCATCATCAGCGGAATTACGCAATTACATGCAGGCGTAACTTTAGTCGCCCGTTTTGCCACCCCTTTTGACTTTGCCGATTTAACCCTGCGAATGGATAGCCTCTCGGCATTTATGGTGCTGGTTATCTCCTTGCTGGTGGTGGTTTGTTCGCTCTATTCATTGACTTATATGCGCGAATACGAGGGCAAAGGCGCGGCGGCAATGGGCTTCTTTATGAATCTTTTCATCGCATCGATGGTTGCCCTGCTGGTGATGGACAACGCTTTTTGGTTCATCGTGCTGTTTGAAATGATGTCGCTGTCTTCCTGGTTTCTGGTCATTGCCAGGCAGGATAAAACGTCAATCAACGCTGGCATGCTCTACTTTTTTATCGCCCACGCCGGATCGGTGCTGATTATGATCGCCTTCTTGCTGATGTGGCGCGAAAGCGGCAGCCTCGATTTTGCCAGTTTCCGCACGCTTTCACTTTCTCCGGGGCTGGCGTCGGCGGTGTTCCTGCTGGCCTTCTTCGGTTTTGGCGCGAAAGCCGGGATGATGCCGTTGCACAGCTGGTTGCCACGCGCTCACCCTGCCGCACCATCGCACGCTTCGGCGTTGATGTCTGGCGTAATGGTCAAAATCGGTATTTTCGGCATCCTGAAAGTAGCGATGGACCTGCTGGCGCAAACGGGTTTGCCGCTGTGGTGGGGCATTCTGGTGATGGCGATCGGCGCAATCTCCGCGCTCCTGGGCGTGCTGTATGCGCTGGCGGAACAGGATATCAAACGGCTGCTGGCCTGGAGTACCGTCGAAAACGTCGGCATTATTTTGCTGGCGGTCGGTGTGGCGATGGTCGGTCTGTCACTGCACGACCCGCTGCTCACCGTTGTTGGACTGCTCGGCGCGCTGTTTCATCTGCTCAACCATGCGCTGTTCAAAGGGCTGCTGTTTCTCGGCGCGGGTGCGATTATTTCGCGTTTGCATACCCACGACATGGAAAAAATGGGGGCACTGGCGAAACGTATGCCGTGGACAGCCGCAGCATGCCTGATTGGTTGCCTCGCGATATCAGCCATTCCTCCGCTGAATGGTTTTATCAGCGAATGGTACACCTGGCAGTCGCTGTTCTCACTAAGTCGTGTGGAAGCCGTAGCGCTACAACTTGCGGGTCCTATTGCTATGGTGATGCTGGCAGTCACTGGTGGGCTGGCAGTAATGTGCTTCGTCAAAATGTACGGTATTACTTTTTGTGGAGCGCCGCGCAGTACACACGCTGAAGAGGCACAGGAAGTGCCAAATACGATGATCGTCGCCATGCTACTGCTCGCGGCACTCTGCGTATTCATTGCGCTTAGTGCCAGTTGGCTGGCACCGAAGATAATGCATATTGCCCATGCGTTTACCAATACCCCTCCCGTCACTGTCGCCAGCGGAATAGCACTTGTACCCGGCACGTTTCATACACGGGTCACTCCCTCATTACTGTTGCTGTTACTACTGGCGATGCCTTTGCTGCCTGGCCTTTACTGGCTGTGGTGTCGTTCGCGCCGCGCAGCGTTTCGTCGCACAGGAGATGCCTGGGCATGCGGCTACGGCTGGGAAAATGCGATGGCCCCGTCAGGCAATGGCGTGATGCAGCCGCTGCGTGTGGTCTTTTGTGCGCTATTTCGTCTACGACAACAGCTCGACCCTACGCTGAGGCTAAATAAAGGTCTTGCGCACGTCACCGCCAGGGCTCAGAGCACAGAATCCTTCTGGGATGAGCGGGTGATCCGCCCCATCGTGAGCGCCACCCAACGGCTGGCCAAAGAAATACAGCATCTGCAAAGCGGCGACTTTCGTCTCTATTGCCTGTATGTGGTTGCCGCACTGGTTGTGCTGCTAATCGCTATTGCCGTCTAAGGAAATCACCATGAGACAAACTCTTTGCGACGGATATCTGGTCATTTTTGCGTTAGCACAGGCCGTGATTCTGCTGATGCTAACCCCGCTTTTTACGGGTATTTCCCGGCAGATACGCGCGCGAATGCACTCCCGCCGCGGACCGGGGATCTGGCAGGATTATCGCGATATCCACAAACTGTTTAAACGCCAGGAAGTTGCGCCGACATCTTCAGGTCTGATGTTCCGCCTGATGCCGTGGGTATTAATCAGCAGCATGCTGGTGCTGGCGATGGCCCTACCACTATTTATTACTGTTTCCCCTTTTGCGGGCGGCGGCGATCTGATCACCCTTATCTATCTTCTTGCCCTGTTTCGTTTTTTCTTTGCTCTTTCAGGGCTGGATACCGGAAACCCGTTTGCGGGAGTCGGTGCCAGTCGCGAGTTGACGCTCGGCATTCTGGTCGAACCCATGCTCATTCTCTCACTGCTGGTATTGGCGCTGATAGCGGATTCCACGCATATCGAGATGATCAGCAATACGCTGGCGACGGGCTGGAACTCGCCGCTAACCACCGTACTGGCGTTACTGGCCTGTGGTTTTGCCTGCTTCATTGAGATGGGAAAAATTCCCTTTGATGTTGCTGAAGCAGAACAGGAATTACAAGAAGGCCCGCTGACCGAATATTCCGGTGCCGGGCTGGCGCTGGCGAAGTTGGGGCTGGGGCTGAAACAGGTCGTGATGGCATCACTGTTTGTGGCCCTGTTTCTGCCCTTTGGGCGCGCGCAAGAGCTTTCTCTCGCCTGCCTGCTGACTTCACTTGTCGTTACGCTGCTCAAGGTTTTGCTGATTTTTGTACTGGCCTCAATCGCAGAAAACACGCTGGCACGCGGGCGATTTTTACTCATTCACCATGTGACCTGGCTTGGCTTCAGCCTTGCTGCGCTTGCATGGGTCTTCTGGTTAACCGGTCTGTAAGGAGCACTGACGGAATATGGAAAATCTTGCTCTGACGACGTTATTGCTGCCTTTTATCGGCGCACTGGTCGTTTCGTTTTCGCCACAACGTCGGGCCGCCGAATGGGGGGTTTTGTTCGCCGCGCTGACCACGCTGTGCATGTTGTCACTGATCTCCGCGTTTTATCAGGCCGATAAAGTTGCCGTCACGTTGACGTTGGTCAACGTGGGGGATGTGGCGTTGTTTGGCCTGGTCATTGATCGCGTGAGTACGCTGATTCTGTTTGTGGTGGTGTTTCTCGGTTTGCTGGTCACGATCTACTCCACGGGTTATCTGACGGATAAAAATCGCGAACACCCGCATAACGGCACGAATCGTTATTACGCATTTTTGCTGGTGTTTATCGGCGCGATGGCGGGACTGGTACTCTCCTCGACGCTGCTCGGTCAGTTGTTGTTTTTTGAAATTACGGGCGGCTGCTCCTGGGCGTTGATCAGTTATTACCAGAGCGATAAAGCGCAGCGTTCAGCACTAAAAGCGTTACTTATCACTCATATCGGTTCGCTGGGGTTGTATCTTGCCGCCGCCACGCTGTTTTTGCAGACCGGAACGTTTGCGCTTAGCGCGATGAGCGAGTTACACGGCGACGCACGTTATCTGGTTTATGGCGGCATCCTGTTTGCCGCGTGGGGGAAATCGGCCCAGCTACCGATGCAAGCGTGGCTACCGGATGCAATGGAAGCGCCAACACCGATCAGCGCCTATCTCCACGCCGCATCGATGGTGAAAGTGGGCGTTTACATTTTTGCCCGGGCCATTATCGACGGCGGCAATATCCCGCATGTGATTGGCGGCGTTGGCATGGTTATGGCACTGGTCACCATTCTTTATGGCTTCCTGATGTATTTGCCACAGCAGGATATGAAGCGGTTGCTGGCCTGGTCGACCATCACTCAACTTGGCTGGATGTTTTTCGGCTTGTCGCTCTCCATCTTCGGTTCGCGGCTGGCGCTGGAGGGCAGCATCGCCTACATCGTCAACCACGCGTTCGCTAAAAGCCTGTTTTTCCTTGTAGCAGGTGCGCTGAGTTACAGCTGCGGCACGCGCTTGTTGCCGCGTCTGCGTGGCGTATTGCACACCCTGCCGTTGCCAGGCGTGGGTTTCTGCGTGGCAGCGCTGGCGATTACCGGCGTACCGCCGTTCAACGGCTTCTTCAGTAAATTCCCGCTGTTTGCCGCCGGTTTTGCGTTGTCAGTGGAGTACTGGATCCTGCTGCCCGCCATGATTCTGCTGATGATTGAATCGGTCGCCAGTTTCGCCTGGTTTATTCGCTGGTTTGGTCGCGTCGTGCCTGGCAAACCGAGCGAGGCCGTCGCCGATGCCGCACCGCTGCCAGGATCAATGCGCCTGGTGTTGATTGTACTGATTGTGATGTCGCTGATTTCCAGCGTAATCGCCGCGACCTGGTTGCAGTAAGGAGATGATGAATGACCGGTTCTACGATCGTAAATAATCTGGCGGGACTGATGATGCTGACATCGCTGTTTGTGATTAGCGTCAAAAGCTATCGCCTGTCATGCGGATTTTACGCCTGCCAGTCGCTGGTGCTGGTGTCTATTTTCGCCACTCTCTCGTGCCTGTTCGCCGCAGAGCAACTGCTGATCTGGTCCGCCAGCGCCTTTATCACCAAAGTGCTGCTGGTACCGTTAATCATGACTTACGCTGCACGAAATATTCCCCAGAACATCCCGGAAAAAGCGTTATTCGGTCCGGCAATGATGACACTGCTCGCGGCGTTAATTGTCCTGCTTTGCGCATTTGTCGTTCAGCCCGTGAAGCTACCGATGGCTACCGGGCTGAAACCGGCGCTGGCGGTGGCGTTAGGTCATTTTCTGCTTGGCCTGCTGTGCATTGTCAGCCAGCGCAATATCCTGCGGCAAATTTTTGGTTACTGCCTGATGGAAAACGGCTCCCATCTGGTGCTGGCGCTTCTTGCCTGGCGTGCACCGGAACTTGTGGAAATTGGTATCGCTACCGATGCCATCTTCGCCGTCATTGTAATGGTGTTACTGGCAAGAAAAATATGGCGTACCCACGGCACGCTGGACGTGAACAACTTGACCGCGCTGAAGGGATAATGAGATGAGTTATTCTGTGATGTTCGCTTTACTCCTGCTCACGCCGCTGCTTTTTTCGCTGCTCTGTTTTGCCTGCCGGAAACGGGGGCACTCTGCGACTTGCGCGGTGACAGTATTACATAGCTTAGGGATCACACTGCTGCTGATTCTGGCACTCTGGGTGGTCCAAACTGCCGCTGATGCGGGAGAAATATTCGCTGCGGGACTGTGGCTTCATATTGATGGTCTGGGCGGTTTGTTCCTCGCCATTCTTGGTGTGATTGGCTTTCTCACCGGTGTTTACTCGATTGGCTACATGCGTCATGAAGTGGAGCACGGCGAGCTTTCACCCGTTACGCTGTGCGATTACTACGGTTTCTTCCATCTGTTTTTGTTCACCATGCTGCTGGTTGTTACCAGCAATAACCTGATTGTGATGTGGGCGGCGATCGAAGCCACCACCTTAAGCTCGGCGTTTCTGGTAGGCATTTACGGTCAGCGTTCATCGCTGGAAGCTGCATGGAAGTACATCATTATTTGTACTGTTGGTGTCGCTTTTGGTCTGTTCGGTACCGTGCTGGTATACGCCAACGCCGCCAGCGTTATGCCGCAGGCAGAAATGGCGATATTCTGGAGCGAGGTTCTTAAGCAATCGTCCTTGCTTGATCCAACATTAATGCTGTTGGCCTTTGTGTTTGTGCTAATTGGCTTTGGTACCAAAACCGGGCTATTTCCCATGCACGCCTGGCTGCCGGATGCTCACAGTGAAGCGCCGAGTCCGGTCAGCGCCCTGCTCTCCGCCGTATTGCTGAACTGCGCGCTGTTGGTGCTGATTCGCTATTACATCATTATTTGCCAGGCCATCGGCAGCGATTTCCCCAACCGGTTGTTGCTCATCTTCGGCATGTTGTCGGTTGCCGTGGCGGCATTTTTCATTCTGGTACAGCGGGACATTAAGCGTCTGCTGGCGTACTCCAGCGTGGAGAACATGGGACTGGTCGCGGTGGCGCTAGGCATTGGCGGGCCGCTAGGAATTTTTGCTGCGCTGCTGCACACCTTAAACCACAGTCTGGCAAAAACGCTGCTGTTCTGCGGTTCCGGCAATGTACTGCTCAAGTACGGCACGCGCGATCTCAACGTCGTCTGCGGAATGCTCAAAATCATGCCATTTACCGCCGTGCTGTTTGGCGGCGGTGCGCTGGCGCTGGCCGGGATGCCGCCCTTCAACATTTTTCTTAGCGAATTTATGACCGTTACCGCCGGACTGGCTCGTAATCACCTGTTGATTATCGTCCTACTGTTATTGCTGTTAACGCTGGTGCTGGCGGGCCTGGTACGGATGGCTGCGCGGGTGTTAATGGCGAAACCGCCGCAGGCCGTTAACCGGGGTGAACTTGGCTGGTTGACCACCTCGCCAATGGTGATTCTGCTGGTCATGATGCTGGCGATGGGAACGCATATTCCACAACCTGTCATCAGGATCCTGGCGGGCGCTTCCACTATAGTCCTCTCAGGGACGCACGACCTGCCTGCACAACGTAGCACCTGGCATGATTTTTTGCCTTCAGGCACCGCATCTGTTTCGGAGAAACACAGTGAACGTTAATTCATCGTCAAATCGTGGCGAAGCGATTCTCGCCGCCCTGAAAACGCAGTTCCCCGGCGCGGTGCTGGATGAAGAGCGACAAACGCCTGAACAGGTCACCATTACGGTGAAAATCAATCTGCTGCCTGACGTTGTGCATTATCTTTATTATCAACATGATGGCTGGCTTCCAGTCCTGTTTGGCAACGACGAGCGGACACTTAACGGTCATTACGCGGTTTATTATGCCCTTTCTATGGAAGGGGCCGAAAAATGCTGGATCGTGGTGAAGGCACTGGTCGATGCCGACAGTCGGGAGTTTCCGTCAGTCACACCGCGCGTCCCTGCCGCGGTCTGGGGCGAGCGAGAAATTCGCGATATGTACGGGCTGATTCCGGTTGGCCTGCCGGATCAGCGTCGCCTGGTGTTGCCCGATGACTGGCCGGAAGATATGCATCCGCTGCGCAAAGACGCGATGGATTATCGACTGCGCCCTGAACCGACGACTGATACCGAAACGTATCCGTTTATCAACGAGGGCAACAGCGATGCGCGGGTGATCCCTGTCGGTCCGCTGCATATCACCTCCGATGAACCAGGTCACTTCCGCTTGTTTGTGGATGGCGAGCAAATTGTCGATGCTGATTACCGCCTGTTTTATGTCCATCGCGGCATGGAGAAACTGGCAGAAACGCGGATGGGCTACAACGAAGTGACCTTCTTATCCGACCGCGTGTGTGGGATTTGCGGTTTTGCCCACAGTGTGGCCTATACCAACTCGGTTGAAAATGCACTGGGGATTGAGGTGCCGCAACGAGCGCATACTATTCGCTCGATTCTGCTGGAAGTCGAACGTCTGCACAGTCATTTGCTCAACCTTGGCCTCTCCTGCCATTTTGTTGGATTTGATACCGGCTTTATGCAATTTTTCCGCGTGCGGGAAAAGTCGATGACGATGGCGGAATTGCTGACCGGGTCGCGTAAAACCTACGGTCTGAATCTGATTGGTGGTGTTCGCCGCGATATTCTCAAAGAGCAACGTCTGCAAACGCTGAAACTGGTGCGCGAGATGCGCGCCGACGTGTCGGAGCTGGTAGAGATGCTGCTTGCCACGCCGAATATGGAACAACGCACTCAGGGCATTGGCATTCTCGACCGACAAATCGCCCGTGATTATAGCCCTGTCGGGCCGCTGATCCGCGGCAGTGGTTTTGCCCGTGATTTGCGCTTTGATCACCCCTACGCCGACTACGGCAATATTCCCAAAACGCTGTTTACCTTTACCGGCGGCGATGTCTTCTCCCGCGTGATGGTCCGTGTCAAAGAGACGTTTGATTCGCTGGCAATGCTGGAATTTGCCCTCGACAACATGCCGGATACCCCACTGCTGACCGAAGGCTTTAGCTATAAACCTCACGCATTCGCGCTGGGCTTTGTTGAAGCGCCACGTGGTGAAGACGTGCACTGGAGCATGCTCGGTGATAACCAAAAATTGTTCCGCTGGCGCTGTCGTGCCGCCACCTACGCCAACTGGCCAGTGCTGCGTTACATGCTGCGCGGCAATACCGTTTCTGACGCACCGCTGATTATCGGTAGCCTTGATCCCTGCTACTCCTGTACCGACCGTGTGACGCTGGTTGATGTGCGCAAGCGCCAGTCAAAAACCGTGCCGTATAAAGAGATCGAACGCTACGGCATTGATCGTAACCGTTCGCCGCTGAAGTAAGGACAGAAGATGCTGAAGTTACTGAAAACTATTATGCGCGCCGGAACCGCGACGGTGAAATATCCCTTCGCGCCACTGGAGGTCAGCCCAGGCTTTCGCGGGAAACCGGACCTGATGCCCAGCCAATGTATTGCCTGCGGTGCCTGCGCTTGTGCTTGTCCGGCAAATGCGCTGACTATCCAGACCGACGACCAGCAAAATACGCGCACCTGGCAGCTCTATCTGGGGCGTTGTATTTACTGCGGACGTTGTGAAGAAGTGTGCCCGACCAGAGCCATTCAGCTTACCAATAACTTTGAACTGACCGTCACCAATAAAGCCGATCTCTATACCCGCGCGACGTTCCATCTACAACGTTGCAGCCGTTGCGAACGCCCGTTTGCCCCGCAAAAAACCGTCGCACTGGCTGCAGAACTGTTGGCACAGCAACAAAATGCACCACAAAACCGCGAAATGTTACGGGCGCAAGCGAGCGTCTGCCCGGAATGCAAACAGCGCGCGACGCTGATCAACGACGACACAGATGAACCGCTGGTGGCTAAGGAGCAGCTATGAGTCCAGTGCTTACGCAACATGTCAGCCAGCCCATCACGCTGGACGAGCAAACGCAAAAGATGAAGCAGCATTTGCTACAGGATATCCGTCGCTCGGCTTACGTTTATCGCGTCGATTGCGGCGGCTGTAACGCCTGCGAAATCGAAATTTTTGCCGCCATCACACCCGTATTCGACGCAGAACGTTTTGGCATTAAGGTTGTTTCATCACCGCGTCACGCCGATATTTTGTTATTTACTGGCGCAGTCACCCGGGCGATGCGTATGCCTGCACTTCGGGCATATGAGTCTGCCCCCGATCATAAAATCTGTGTTTCCTACGGCGCGTGTGGTGTCGGCGGCGGTATTTTCCACGATCTCTACAGCGTCTGGGGCGGCAGCGACACCATTGTCCCCATTGATGTTTGGATCCCCGGCTGCCCGCCAACACCGGCCGCCACCATTCACGGTTTCGCCGTGGCGCTCGGTTTGCTGCAACAGAAGATTCACGCTGTGGATTATCGCGATCCCACCGGGGTGACCATGCAACCGCTATGGCCGCAGATCCCGCCATCACAGCGTATCGCCATTGAGCGAGAAGCGAGGCGGCTGGCGGGCTATCGTCAGGGGCGAGAAATTTGCGATCGGCTCCTGCGCCATTTAAGCGACGATCCTACAGGAAATCGAGTTAACACCTGGTTGCGCGAAGCCGACGATCCGCGTCTCAATAGTATCGTTCAGCAACTCTTTCGCGTTCTCCGGGGGTTACATGGCTGAGGAGTGCGGGGAAATTGTTTTCTGGACGCTGCGAAAAAAATTTGTCGCCAGTAGCGACGAGATGCCGGAACACAGCTCCCAGGTAATGTATTACTCGTTGGCTATCGGTCATCACGTTGGCGTGATTGATTGTCTGAATGTCGCCTTCCGCTGCCCACAGACGGAATACGAAGATTGGCTTGCACAGGTCGAAGAGGAGCAAGCCCGACGTAAGATGCTGGGGGTGATGACCTTTGGTGAGATTGTTATTGACGCCAGCCACACCGCCCTGTTGACCCGGGCATTCGCGCCACTGGCAGATGACGCGACGTCGGCGTGGCAGGCGCGTAGCATTCAATTCATTCATCTGTTGGATGAAATTGTGCAGGAACCGGCCATCTATCTGATGGCCAGAAAAATTGCGTGAGAAGGATTTCTCATTAATAAGGACTGTTGATGGCTATGTCAGACGAGGCGATGTTTGCCCCGCCACAAGGAATAACAATTGAAGCGGTAAACGGAATGCTCGCGGAGCGGTTAGCACAGAAACACGGCAAGGCGTCTTTATTACGCGCCTTCATCCCGCTGCCGCCGCCGTTCAGCCCGGTACAACTTATTGAACTGCATGTTCTCAAAAGCAACTTCTATTACCGCTACCATGATGATGGCAGCGATGTGACGGCAACAACAGAGTATCAGGGCGAGATGGTCGATTATTCGCGTCACGCCGTCCTTCTCGGCAGTAGTGGAATGGCGGAGCTACGCTTTATTCGTACCCACGGCAGGCGTTTTACTCCCCAGGATTGCACACTGTTTAACTGGCTGGCACGCATTATCACCCCGGTTCTGCAATCATGGCTCAATGATGAAGAACAACAGGTGGCGCTGCGTTTGCTGGAGAAAGATCGCGATCATCATCGGGTACTGGTGGATATCACTAATGCAGTGCTGTCACATCTTGATCTCGACGATCTGATCGCTGACGTCGCTCGTGAGATCCATCATTTTTTCGGTCTGGCTTCAGTCAGTATGGTACTGGGCGATCATCGAAAGAACGAGAAGTTCAGCCTGTGGTGCAGCGATCTTTCTGCCTCACATTGTGCGTGTCTGCCACGCTGTATGCCTGGCGAAAGTGTATTGCTGACACAAACGCTACAAACCCGACAACCGACCTTGACGCACCGTGCAGACGATCTGTTTCTCTGGCAACGCGACCCGTTATTACACTTACTTGCATCTAACGGCTGCGAATCTGCGCTCCTTATACCGCTCACCTTTGGCAACCATACACCGGGCGCATTGTTGCTGGCGCATACCTCTTCCACTCTCTTTAGTGAGGAAAACTGCCAGCTACTACAACATATTGCCGATCGCATCGCTATTGCCGTTGGCAATGCCGATGCCTGGCGCAGCATGACCGATTTGCAGGAAAGCTTGCAGCAAGAAAACCACCAGCTTAGCGAGCAGCTCCTTTCGAATCTGGGCGTCGGTGACATTATCTATCAAAGCCAGGCAATGGAAGATTTGCTCCAGCAGGTAGATATTGTGGCGAAGAGCGACAGTACGGTGTTGATTTGTGGTGAAACCGGAACCGGCAAAGAGGTGATCGCCAGAGCGATCCATCAACTTAGCCCACGACGCGACAAGCCACTGGTCAAAATCAACTGCGCTGCCATCCCCGCCAGTCTTCTGGAAAGTGAGTTATTCGGTCATGACAAAGGGGCATTTACTGGTGCGATTAATACCCATCGTGGTCGTTTTGAAATTGCCGATGGCGGCACGTTGTTTCTCGATGAAATTGGCGATCTGCCGTTAGAACTTCAGCCTAAACTGCTGCGCGTATTGCAGGAACGGGAGATTGAGCGTCTCGGCGGGAGTAGAACGATCCCGGTAAATGTCAGAGTCATTGCCGCCACCAACCGTGATTTGTGGCAAATGGTTGAAGATCGCCAGTTTCGCAGCGATCTCTTTTATCGCCTGAATGTCTTCCCACTGGAACTGCCGCCACTGCGCGACCGTCCGGAAGATATCCCTCTTTTAGCAAAGCATTTCACGCAAAAAATGGCGCGCCATATGAATCGCGCAATTGACGCCATCCCGACCGAGGCGCTACGCCAGTTGATGTCGTGGGACTGGCCGGGCAACGTGCGCGAGCTGGAAAACGTGATTGAGCGAGCGGTACTACTGACTCGCGGTAACAGTCTGAATTTACATCTTAATGTCCGACAAAGCCGTTTACTGCCGACGCTAAATGAAGATTCAGCGCTTCGCAGTTCAATGGCGCAGTTGCTGCACCCGACGACGCCAGAGAATGACGAAGAAGAACGTCAGCGCATTGTTCAGGTATTGCGAGAAACCAATGGCATTGTTGCCGGGCCCCGTGGCGCGGCGACGCGATTAGGGATGAAGCGCACCACGCTGCTGTCACGAATGCAGCGGCTGGGGATCTCGGTTCGCGAGGTGTTGTAATCTGTTTTTGCAGGAGTATGCATGAGAAACAAACTCTCTTTCGACTTGCAGTTGAGCGCCAGAAAAGCGGCAATCGCTGAACGGATTGCCGCCCATAAAATTACCCGCAGCAAAGTGTCGGTCTTTTTAATGGCGATGTCCGCAGGCGTGTTTATGGCGATCGGATTTACTTTTTACCTTTCCGTTATCGCCGATGCCCCGTCTTCACAGGCATTAACCCATCTGGTGGGTGGCCTTTGCTTTACACTCGGCTTTATTTTGCTGGCGGTTTGCGGCACCAGCCTGTTCACCTCGTCGGTAATGACGGTGATGGCAAAAAGTCGGGGCGTTATTAGTTGGCGAACTTGGCTGATTAACGCACTTCTGGTGGCCTGCGGTAATCTGGCAGGTATTGCCTGTTTCAGTTTGTTAATCTGGTTTTCCGGGCTGGTGATGAGTGAAAACGCGATGTGGGGAGTCGCGGTTTTACACTGCGCCGAGGGCAAAATGCATCATACATTTACTGAATCAGTCAGCCTCGGCATTATGTGCAATCTGATGGTTTGTCTGGCGCTGTGGATGAGTTATTGCGGACGTTCGTTATGCGACAAAATCGTCGCCATGATTTTGCCCATCATCCTGTTTGTCGCCAGTGGTTTTGAGCACTGTATCGCCAATTTGTTTGTGATTCCGTTCGCCATTGCCATTCGCCATTTCGCCCCTACCTCCTTCTGGCAACTGGCGCACAGTAGCGCAGACCATTTTCCGGCACTGACGGTCAGCCATTTTATTACCGCCAATCTGCTCCCGGTGATGCTGGGTAATATTATCGGCGGTGCAGTGCTGGTGAGTATTTGTTATCGGGCTATTTATTTACGTCAGGAATCCTGAAAAATCAGCCCGGCGAAACAGTTCGTCGGGCTGAAGATTATTCTTGCGCTATTTGCCCATCGGGCCAGGCATGAATCACGGCTTTGATCAGCGTCGCCAACGGAATGGCGAAGAATACGCCCCAGAATCCCCACAAACCACCGAAGATCACCACCGATAAAATAATCACCAACGGATGCAGGTTAACCGCTTCGGAGAACAACACAGGTACTAACAGGTTGCCGTCCAGCGCCTGAATGATCAGATACACCGCGAAGCAGCTCCAGAATTCCGTGCCAGCACCAAACTGGAATAGCGCCACGCCAACCACCGGAATGGTCACCACAAATGCGCCAATGTACGGAATAAGTACCGAGAAGCCGACCAGCACAGCCAGCAGCAGCGAATAGTTCAGCCCGAAGAGTAAGAATCCCAGCCAGGTGGCGATCCCCACCACGATCATCTCCAGCACTTTGCCGCGGATATAGTTGGTGATTTGTTGATTCATCTCCTTCCACACCTGTCCTGCCAGTCCGCGGTTACGCGGTAGCACCCGACGAACGGCGTTCAGCATCTGCTCTTTGTCTTTCAGCAGGAAGAAGACCATCAATGGCACCAGCACCAGATAGACGGCTATGGTCAGCAAACCGACCAGCGAGGCGAGGGAAATTTTCACCACCGAATCGCCCATGGTCAGCATCCGACTGCGCATATTTTCGGCCATTGCATCAATAATGCCCGCATCCATCAACGCCGGATAGCGGCGCGGCAACGTGGCGGCAAAGTCAGAAAGCTTATTGAGCATCCCCGGCATATCGCGAATTAAGTAGATGCCCTGCTGCCAGGCGATAGGCAATACCACGAACGCCATCAGTAGCAATATCCCGACGAAAACCACCAATACAATCGACGTCGCCCAGCGGCGGGAGCAGCCAATAGATTGCAGGCGCACGGTTGGCCATTCCAGCAAATAGGCCAGCACAATAGCCACCAGCAACGGAGCAAGCAGGCCACTAAAGAAAAAGATAATGCCAAATCCGGCAACTAAAATAACCAGCAAGGCAATCGCTTCCGGGTCGCTAAAACGGCGGCGATACCATTGCATCAACATTTCGAGCATAAAGACCTTCCCTGAACCTCAAGAGCGGGATTGCGATCCGCAATTGTATCGAAATGTCACAAAAAAGACTTCGCTTTTTATGACGGATTCAGGAAACTGAAAAGTCATTTGAGTGGGCTAATCTTCGCCGTTACACTCAAAGGCGGCGCGGTGGGAACGATATTTCACAGTATCGGTCAAATGACTATCTTCAGAAATACAGGATAGAGGTTATGTTCAGGCAGTTGAAAAAAAACCTGGTTGCAACCCTCATTGCTGCTATGACCATTGGTCAGGTAGCCCCGGCGTTTGCCGACAGCGCAGACACCTTGCCGGATATGGGAACCTCCGCAGGAAGCACGCTTTCCATTGGCCAGGAAATGCAGATGGGCGACTATTATGTCCGCCAGCTACGCGGCAGCGCGCCGTTAATTAATGACCCGCTGTTAACGCAATATATTAATTCGCTGGGTATGCGTCTGGTTTCGCATGCCAATTCGGTTAAGACACCGTTTCATTTCTTTCTGATCAACAACGACGAAATTAACGCCTTTGCTTTCTTTGGCGGCAACGTGGTGCTGCACTCTGCCCTGTTCCGTTATTCCGATAACGAAAGCCAACTGGCTTCAGTTATGGCGCACGAAATCTCCCACGTCACCCAACGTCACCTGGCGCGAGCGATGGAAGATCAACAGCGCAGCGCGCCGCTGACCTGGGTCGGCGCGTTAGGTTCTATTTTACTGGCGATGGCCAGTCCGCAGGCGGGGATGGCGGCGCTGACCGGTACACTGGCGGGAACGCGCCAGGGGATGATCAGTTTCACCCAGCAAAATGAACAGGAAGCGGATCGCATTGGTATTCAGGTGCTGCAACGCTCAGGATTCGATCCGCAGGCGATGCCGACCTTCCTCGAAAAATTGCTCGATCAGGCGCGTTACTCCTCGCGTCCGCCGGAAATTTTATTGACTCACCCATTGCCGGAAAGTCGTCTGGCAGATGCCCGCAACCGTGCTAATCAGATGCGCCCGATGGTGGTGCAGTCGTCGGAAGATTTCTATCTGGCGAAAGCGCGCACACTGGGGATGTATAATTCCGGACGTAACCAGCTCACCAGTGATTTGCTGGATGAATGGGCGAAAGGAAACGTTCGTCAGCAACGAGCGGCGCAATATGGTCGTGCTTTACAGGCGATGGAAGCCAATAAATACGACGAGGCGCGTAAAACGCTGCAACCGTTACTGGCGGCAGAACCTGGCAACGCATGGTATCTCGATCTGGCTACCGATATCGACCTTGGGCAAAACAAAGCCAATGAAGCGATCAATCGCCTGAAAAATGCCCGTGATTTGCGCACCAATCCAGTGTTGCAGCTCAACCTGGCGAACGCTTATCTGCAAGGCGGTCAACCACAAGAAGCGGCCAATATTCTGAATCGCTACACCTTTAATAATAAAGATGACAGCAACGGCTGGGATTTACTGGCACAGGCGGAAGCCGCGCTAAATAACCGCGATCAGGAACTGGCTGCGCGAGCAGAAGGTTATGCGCTCGCCGGGCGACTCGATCAGGCTATTTCCTTGTTGAGTAGCGCCAGTTCGCAGGTGAAATTAGGCAGCCTGCAACAAGCACGTTACGATGCGCGCATCGACCAGTTGCGCCAGCTGCAGGAACGCTTTAAGCCTTATACCAAGATGTAATTCGCATTAAAGGAAGAACAATGACCAAACAGGTAAAAATCTACCATAACCCACGCTGTTCAAAGAGCCGGGAAACGCTAAACCTGCTGAAAGAAAACGGCGTGGAGCCAGAAGTGGTGCTCTACCTTGAGACACCCGCCGATGCGGCAACGCTGCGTGATTTGCTGAAAATGCTGGGGATGAATAGCGCTCGTGAATTGATGCGCCAGAAAGAGGATCTTTATAAAGAACTGAACCTGGCTGACAGTTCGCTTAGCGAAGAGGCGCTGATTCAGGCAATGGTGGATAATCCGAAGCTAATGGAGCGCCCGATTGTGGTCGCGAATGGCAAAGCGCGAATTGGTCGTCCACCGGAGCAGGTGCTGGAAATCGTGGGTTAAGAAGTGCTCCATCGCTAGTTGAAGCACATTGCCGGATGCGACGCTTGCCGCGTCTTATCCGGCCGACGAATACTATGGGTGCGCATCCGACAATAAACGTCTTGTCTACAGTTTCAGAATCTCTTTCACAAACGGAATGGTCAGCTTACGTTGCGCGGTAATCGACGCACGATCCAACTGATCCAGCGTCATAAATAACGTGCGCATTTCTCTGTCGAGCCGCTTCAGCAAGAAACGCCCCACATCTTCCGGCAGTTCAAAACCACGCAAACGCGCGCGTAACTGTAGCGCCTGCAACTTATCTTCATCAGAAAGTGGCTGCAATTTGTAGATCTGCCCCCAGTCGAGACGCGACGCGAGATCCGGTAATCCAAGATTCAACTGCCGCGGTGGACGATCGCCGGTGATTAACAACCGTGTTTTGCCCGATTCCAGAATTCGATTGTAGAGATCGAAAATCGCCATCTCCCACAACTCATCGCCTGCAATACACTCAATATTGTCGATACAGACCAGCGACAAATGCTCCATACCGTCGAGCACTTCCGGAACAAACCAGGTGCGTTTATCCAGCGGGACATAGCCCACCGCATCGCCACGCTGCGACAATTCCGCGCAAGCCGCGTGCAGCAGATGGCTGCGCCCCGCGCCTTCGCGTGCCCAGAGATAGATGTAACCGCTATGTTCCTGACGCAGCACGTTTTGCAGCGCGGCCAGTAAAGAGGAGTTATCCCCCGGCCAGAAACTTGCAAAGGTTTCGTCGTCAGGAAGATAAAGTGGCAAAGAGAGCTGTGCCGGTGTGTTCAGAGATACCTCAACCAGGATTTCACAAAATCGCGAGAAGTTTACCACAGAATCCCATGATGTTTGAACCGGGCAGCAACACTGCCCGGTCGGTACATTATTTGTCTGTTATATCCGCGTCTTCTGCGTCCAGCACCACTTCTTCAGGGCGCAGCACACTAATCAGTTTGAAGATCAAACTTAAGCCGATACCGACGATGGTCGCCAGCGCCATACCTTTCAGCTCCGCCGCGCCGATGTTTACCTTCGCGCCACTGACACCGATGATCAAAATCACGGAAGTCAGGATCAGGTTCTGTGCTTTGTTGTAATCCACTTTCGATTCGATCAAAACACGAATACCGGAAGCCCCGATGACACCATAAAGCAGCAGCGAAACGCCGCCCATCACCGGCAATGGGATCATCTGGATAGCAGCAGCCAGTTTACCGACGCAGGAAAGCAGGATAGCGAAAATCGCTGCCCCGCCGATAACCCAGGTACTGTAAACACGGGTGATCGCCATCACGCCAATGTTTTCCCCGTAGGTGGTATTTGGCGTGGAACCAAAGAAGCCGGAGATCACGGTCGACAAGCCGTTAGCAAACATCGAACGGTGCAGACCTGGATCGCGCAGCAGATCTTTTTTGACGATATTAGCCGTTACCACCAGGTGCCCTACGTGTTCGGCAATAACCACTAACGCCGCTGGCAGAATAGTCAGAATGGCAAACCACTCGAAGCGCGGCGTATAGAGAGTTGGCAGCGCAAACCAGTGAGCATTAATAATCGGCGTGGTATCGACAATTCCCATTGCGAAAGAGAGCGCGTAGCCCACCAGCACGCCAATTAAAATCGGGATAATTGCCAGGAAACCACGAAACAGCACGGAACCTAAAACCGTAACCGCCAGCGTGGTAATGGAGATGATGATGGTTTTGGAGTCTGGAGTTTGCCCTTCAGCCGGGAGTAAACCTGCCATACCGGCAGCTACGCCCGCCAGCTCCAGACCGATGACGGCAACGATTGCGCCCATTGCCGCAGGTGGAAACAGCACGTCCAGCCAGCCGGTCCCCGCTTTCTTCACGATAAAAGAAACCAGGCAGAACAGCACGCCGCACATAATAAAGCCGCCCAGCGCGACTTCATACCCCAACGGCAACAGTAACAATACCGGTGAAATAAAGGCAAAGCTGGAACCAAGATAAGCCGGAATTTTCCCTTTACAGATGAAGAGATACAGCAGTGTTCCTATACCGTTAAATAACAGTACAGTCGCCGGGTTAATATGAAATAAGACGGGCACCAGGACGGTTGCACCAAACATGGCGAACAAATGTTGCAAACTAAGCGGGATTGTCTGTAAAAGTGGCGGTCTTTCACTCACCCCGATAGCACGGCGCGTCATAGTATTATCCTCTGTATTATGTGTTATAGGCGCTTTACTCAAAAAAAAGCCGACTCTTAAAGTCGGCTTTAATTATTTTTATTCTTTATTTCGTACCAAAGATTTTGTCACCGGCATCGCCGAGGCCCGGAATAATGTATCCGTGCTCGTTCAGTCCCTGGTCAATCGATGCAGTATACAGTTCGACGTCCGGGTGCGCTTTTTCCAGCGCTGCGATACCTTCTGGCGCAGCTACCAGCACCAGAACTTTGATGCTGCTGCAGCCCGCTTTTTTCAGCAGGTCGATGGTCGCGATAACGGAACCACCGGTTGCCAGCATTGGGTCAACGATCAGCGCCATACGCTCATCGATGTTAGAAACCAGTTTCTGGAAGTACGGTACCGGCTCCAGCGTTTCTTCATTACGGTACATACCGACGACGCTGATGCGCGCGCTCGGAACGTTTTCCAGCACACCGTCCATCATCCCCAGACCCGCACGCAGAATTGGCACAACGGTAATTTTCTTACCTTTGATCTGGTCGATTTCTACCGGGCCGTTCCAGCCTTCGATAGTTACTTTTTCCGTTTCTAGGTCGGCGGTCGCTTCGTAAGTCAGCAGGCTACCCACTTCGGAAGCGAGTTCGCGAAAGCGCTTGGTGCTGATATCTTGCTCACGCATCAGTCCCAGCTTGTGTTTGACGAGTGGGTGTTTGACTTCCACGATCTTCATACTCTTTCTCCTTTGAGGGGCAGCCACAAAAAAAATCGACGGATTATACCTCCTTTCTTCAAGGCGGCAATATTATTTTCGTTGACTTTAGTCAAAATGATAACGGTTTGAGATAAAGTTATTTTATATTCAAATGGTTATGAAAGAAGATTATTCCATACGAAAACGATCCTTTGCCCTGGTACAAGTATTCTTTTGCCGCGCGCCTGGGGAAAAGACGTACAAAAAGGTTGTGTAAAGCAGTCTCGCAAACGTTTGCTTTCCCTGTTAGAATTGCGCCGAATTTTATTTTTCTACCGCAAGTAACGCGTGGGGACCCAAGCAGTGACCGATAAAACCTCTCTTAGCTACAAAGATGCCGGTGTTGATATTGACGCGGGTAATGCTCTGGTTGGAAGAATCAAAGGCGTAGTGAAGAAAACGCGTCGTCCGGAAGTGATGGGCGGTCTGGGCGGCTTCGGTGCGCTGTGTGCATTGCCGCAAAAATATCGTGAACCCGTGCTGGTTTCCGGCACTGACGGCGTAGGTACCAAGCTGCGTCTGGCAATGGACTTAAAACGTCACGACACCATTGGTATTGATCTGGTCGCCATGTGCGTTAATGACCTGGTGGTGCAAGGTGCGGAACCGCTGTTTTTCCTCGACTATTACGCAACCGGAAAACTGGATGTTGATACCGCTTCAGCGGTGATCAGCGGCATTGCGGAAGGTTGTCTGCAATCGGGCTGTTCACTGGTGGGTGGCGAAACGGCAGAAATGCCGGGGATGTATCACGGTGAAGATTACGATGTCGCTGGTTTCTGCGTTGGCGTGGTAGAAAAATCAGAAATCATCGACGGCTCTAAAGTCAGCGATGGCGATGTGCTGATTGCACTCGGCTCCAGCGGTCCGCACTCGAACGGCTATTCGCTGGTGCGCAAAATTCTTGAAGTCAGCGGTTGTGATCCGCAAACCACCGAACTTGATGGTAAGCCATTAGCCGATCATCTGCTGGCACCGACCCGCATTTACGTGAAGTCCGTGCTGGAGTTGATTGAAAAGGTCGATGTGCATGCTATTGCGCACCTGACCGGCGGCGGCTTCTGGGAAAACATTCCGCGCGTATTGCCAGATAATACCCAGGCAGTGATTGATGAATCATCCTGGCAGTGGCCGGAAGTGTTCAACTGGCTGCAAACGGCAGGTAACGTTGAGCGCCATGAAATGTATCGCACCTTCAACTGCGGCGTCGGGATGATTATTGCCCTGCCTGCTCCGGAAGTGGACAAAGCCCTCGCCCTGCTCAATGCCAACGGTGAAAACGCGTGGAAAATCGGTATCATCAAAGCCTCTGATTCCGAACAACGCGTGGTTATCGAATAATGAATATTGTGGTGCTTATTTCCGGCAACGGAAGTAATTTGCAGGCAATTATTGACGCCTGCAAAACCAATAAAATTAAAGGCACCGTACGGGCAGTTTTCAGCAATAAGGCCGACGCGTTCGGCCTTGAACGCGCCCGCCAGGCGGGTATTGCAACGCATACGCTCATCGCCAGCGCGTTTGACAGTCGTGAAGCCTATGACCGGGAGTTGATTCATGAAATCGACATGTACGCACCCGATGTGGTCGTGCTGGCTGGTTTTATGCGCATTCTCAGCCCGGCGATTGTCTCCCACTATGCCGGGCGTTTGCTGAACATTCACCCTTCTCTGCTGCCGAAATATCCCGGATTACACACCCATCGTCAGGCGCTGGAAAATGGCGATGAAGAGCACGGTACATCGGTGCATTTCGTCACCGATGAACTGGACGGTGGCCCGGTTATTTTACAGGCGAAAGTCCCGGTATTTGCTGGTGATACGGAAGATGACATCACCGCCCGCGTGCAAACCCAGGAACACGCTATTTATCCACTGGTGATTAGCTGGTTTGCCGATGGTCGTCTGAAAATGCACGAAAACGCCGCGTGGCTGGATGGTCAACGTCTGCCGCCGCAGGGCTACGCTGCCGACGAGTAATGCCCCCGTAGTTAAAGCGCCAGCTCTGCCGCTGGCGTTTTTCAATTCACCTGTAAATCGCAAGCTCCAGCAGTTTTTTTCCCCCTTTTCTGGCATAGTTGGACATCTGCCAATATTGCTCGCCATAATATCCAGGCAGTGTCCCGTGAATAAAACGGAGTAAAAGTGGTAATGGGTCAGGAAAAGCTATACATCGAAAAAGAGCTCAGTTGGTTATCGTTCAATGAACGCGTGCTTCAGGAAGCGGCGGACAAATCTAACCCGCTGATTGAAAGGATGCGTTTCCTGGGGATCTATTCCAATAACCTTGATGAGTTCTATAAAGTCCGCTTCGCTGAACTGAAGCGACGCATCATTATTAGCGAAGAACAAGGCTCCAACTCTCATTCCCGCCATTTACTGGGCAAAATTCAGTCCCGGGTGCTGAAAGCCGATCAGGAATTCGACGGCCTCTACAACGAGTTGTTGCTGGAGATGGCGCGCAACCAGATCTTCCTGATTAATGAACGCCAGCTCTCCGTCAATCAACAAAACTGGCTGCGTCATTATTTTAAGCAGTATCTGCGTCAGCACATTACGCCGATTTTAATCAATCCTGACACTGACTTAGTGCAGTTCCTGAAAGATGATTACACCTATCTGGCGGTGGAAATTATCCGTGGCGATACCATCCGTTACGCGCTGCTGGAGATCCCATCAGATAAAGTGCCGCGCTTTGTGAATTTACCGCCAGAAGCGCCGCGTCGACGCAAGCCGATGATTCTTCTGGATAACATTCTGCGTTACTGCCTTGATGATATTTTCAAAGGCTTCTTTGATTATGACGCGCTGAATGCCTATTCAATGAAGATGACCCGCGATGCCGAATACGATTTAGTGCATGAGATGGAAGCCAGTCTGATGGAGTTGATGTCTTCCAGTCTCAAGCAGCGTTTAACTGCTGAGCCGGTGCGTTTTGTTTATCAGCGCGATATGCCCAATGCGCTGGTTGAAGTGTTACGCGAAAAACTGACTATTTCCCGCTACGACTCCATCGTCCCCGGCGGTCGTTATCATAATTTTAAAGACTTTATTAATTTCCCCAATGTCGGCAAAGCCAATCTGGTGAACAAACCACTGCCGCGTTTACGCCACATTTGGTTTGATAAAGCCCAGTTCCGCAATGGTTTTGATGCCATTCGCGAACGCGATGTGTTGCTCTATTATCCTTATCATACCTTTGAGCATGTGCTGGAACTGCTGCGTCAGGCTTCGTTCGACCCGAGCGTACTGGCGATTAAAATTAACATTTACCGCGTGGCGAAAGATTCACGCATCATCGACTCGATGATCCACGCCGCACACAACGGTAAGAAAGTCACCGTGGTGGTTGAGTTACAGGCGCGTTTTGACGAAGAAGCCAACATTCACTGGGCGAAGCGCCTGACCGAAGCAGGCGTGCACGTTATCTTCTCTGCGCCGGGGCTAAAAATTCACGCCAAACTGTTCCTGATTTCACGTAAAGAAAACGGTGAAGTGGTGCGTTACGCACACATCGGGACCGGAAATTTTAACGAAAAAACCGCGCGTCTTTATACTGACTATTCGTTGCTGACCGCCGATGCGCGCATCACCAACGAAGTACGGCGGGTGTTCAACTTTATTGAAAACCCATACCGTCCGGTGACATTTGATTATTTAATGGTGTCGCCGCAAAACTCCCGCCGCCTGTTGTATGAAATGGTTGACCGCGAGATCGCCAACGCGCAGCAGGGGCTGCCCAGCGGTATCACCCTGAAGCTAAATAACCTTGTCGATAAAGGCCTGGTTGATCGTCTGTATGCGGCCTCCAGCTCCGGCGTACCGGTTAATCTGCTGGTTCGCGGCATGTGTTCGCTGATCCCCAATCTGGAAGGCATTAGCGACAACATTCGTGCCATCAGTATTGTTGACCGTTACCTTGAACATGACCGGGTTTATATTTTTGAAAATGGCGGCGATAAAAAGGTCTACCTTTCTTCCGCCGACTGGATGACGCGCAATATTGATTATCGTATTGAAGTGGCGACGCCGCTGCTCGATCCGCGCCTGAAGCAGCGGGTGCTGGACATCATCGACATATTGTTCAGCGATACAGTCAAAGCACGTTATATCGATAAAGAACTCAGTAATCGCTACGTTCCCCGCGGCAATCGCCGCAAAGTACGGGCGCAGTTGGCGATTTACGACTACATCAAATCACTCGAACAACCTGAATAACCCTATGCCAATACACGATAAATCCCCTCGTCCGCAGGAGTTTGCTGCGGTCGATCTTGGTTCAAACAGTTTTCACATGGTCATAGCCCGTGTGGTAGATGGTGCCATGCAGATTATTGGCCGCCTGAAACAGCGGGTGCATCTGGCGGACGGCCTGGGGCCAGATAATATGTTGAGTGAAGAGGCAATGACGCGCGGTTTGAACTGTCTGTCGCTGTTTGCCGAACGGCTACAAGGTTTTTCTCCTGCCAGCGTCTGTATAGTCGGCACCCATACGCTGCGTCAGGCGCTGAACGCCACTGACTTTCTGAAACGCGCGGAAAAGGTCATTCCCTACCCGATTGAAATTATTTCCGGTAATGAAGAAGCCCGTCTGATTTTTATGGGCGTGGAACATACCCAACCGGAGAAAGGTCGCAAACTGGTTATTGATATTGGCGGCGGATCTACGGAACTGGTGATTGGTGAAAATTTCGAACCGATTCTCGTTGAAAGCCGCCGGATGGGTTGTGTCAGCTTTGCCCAGCTTTATTTCCCTGGCGGGGTCATCAATAAAGAGAATTTTCAGCGCGCTCGCATGGCGGCAGCACAAAAACTGGAAACTTTAACCTGGCAATTTCGAATTCAGGGCTGGAACGTGGCAATGGGCGCTTCCGGTACCATAAAAGCCGCCCATGAAGTGTTAATGGAAATGGGCGAGAAAGACGGGATAATTACCCCGGAACGTCTGGAAAAACTGGTAAAAGAAGTTTTACGGCACCGTAATTTCGCATCGCTGAGTTTACCAGGTCTTTCCGAAGAGCGGAAAACAGTCTTCGTTCCTGGACTGGCGATTTTATGCGGTGTGTTTGATGCTTTAGCCATCCGTGAACTGCGCCTTTCTGACGGGGCGTTACGCGAAGGCGTACTGTATGAAATGGAAGGACGTTTCCGTCATCAGGATGTGCGTAGTCGCACCGCCAGCAGCCTCGCCAACCAGTATCACATCGACAGTGAACAGGCCCGACGGGTGCTGGATACCACTATGCAAATGTACGAACAGTGGCGGGAACAGCAACCGAAGCTGGCGCATCCGCAACTGGAGGCGCTACTGCGATGGGCCGCCATGCTGCATGAGGTCGGGTTGAATATCAACCACAGCGGTTTGCATCGCCACTCCGCTTATATTCTGCAAAACAGCGACTTGCCGGGTTTTAATCAGGAACAGCAGTTGATGATGGCGACGCTGGTGCGCTATCACCGTAAAGCGATTAAGCTCGACGATCTGCCGCGCTTTACCTTGTTTAAGAAGAAACAGTTCCTGCCACTGATTCAGCTATTGCGCCTTGGCGTATTACTCAATAATCAACGTCAGGCAACCACCACACCGCCAACATTGACGCTGATTACCGATGACAGTCACTGGACACTGCGTTTTCCGCATGACTGGTTTAGTCAGAATGCGCTGGTACTGCTTGATCTGGAAAAGGAGCAAGAATACTGGGAAGGCGTGGCTGGCTGGCGGTTGAAAATTGAAGAAGAAAGTACCCCAGAAATCGCCGCTTAATGCTTTGCGGGCCGACGAGAAATGTCGGCCCGCATTATTCAGGCACTTTCGCGAATGGGTTCGATTTCATTCAGCGTATCAATTAACGGTTGCGGCTTACCAATAAGATAACCCTGCATATAATCGATCCCCAAAGAGAGCACCGCCTCGCGGATCTCTTCGTTTTCAACGTACTCTGCCACTACCCGCATTTTCTTCATTCGCGCCAGGTGGCAAATCGACGCCACTATCTGATAATCCAGACTATTTGACACAATATTGCGGATAAAACTGCCGTCAATTTTAAGCAGATCGGCATTCACATTTTTAAGCCGCGCATAGCTGGCGTAGCCGGTACCGAAATCATCAATCGCAATCTGGCAGCCTAATTCCTGAAGATGCTGCAAGGTGATTTGCGCCTGCTTAACATTTGTCAGAGCATTACTTTCGGTGACTTCAAAAATAAGTTGCCACGCTTCAATTTGATATTTAGCCAGCAGCTGACTGACTTCAACGGGAAAACGAGCCTGGCATACCGAGGTTGGCGACAGATTAATCGCAAAACGGTGAGCGGGCATCTTCGCTCTGTTTTCAGCCATAAATTGCAGCGTATGCTCAATGACCCACATGTCGATACTCGACGATAAACCAAATTCGTGCGCGACCGGCAAGAAGCTGTCGGGGCTGATCAGTTCATCATTCTCACCTTTCATGCGCAGAAGAATTTCATGGTAGACATCACCACGCATACCGGTAATCGGCTGGGCCATCAGGAAAAAATGGTTGTGTTCCAGCGCCTGCTGTAGCCGATTCATCATCGCGACTTTATCTTTCAATTCGCGTTGCAAATACATTGCTCCGCGACGCTGCATATTTTCCGGGGTGTTGGTCACGATGGAAAGCTCGGCGACCGTATTTAGCTCTCCCAGCAGCAGGTAGATATGATTCACTGGCGAGCGCACATAGCAGTAACTGACGCCAATCTGCGGTTGCATCGGCATTCCATCCCAAAAGAAACGAAATTGCTTGAGATGGCTATCCAGTTCGGTAATGCGCTCCTGGTGCGATTCTGTATTCAGTCGCAGCGCGAGATCGTTACCCGAAAGCTGATAAACATCCTCACCCGGTTCCAGCAAGGGTGACAGCCAGTGAGAAAGTTTTTGCTTGTATTGAATCCGCAGCATGATGCCATAGTTCTTAACCAGCATTTCCATGCCAGGGATGCGTAAATAACAAAGCGCAGACCAGGGGGCATCACGCAACGCGCGATTCAGGGCGCGAACATTTGGCAGATGAACCACCGGGTCCACATACGCAAGCCGCTGAATGCGTCTGACTACCGCTCGCTGACGGGTTGCCAGTACAGCCATATAATTGACAATAAAAGAGAATACCAGATAACTGGAGGAGGTTATGGTCAGCTGCGTGGTATAGCCAGGATAAATGGGAATGTAATTTTGATAGCTGTGGATGCTGATCATCAACACGACCGCCCAGAGCAGCGAAATCAGCTTATAACCATAGCGCATCGCTCCCCACATCATCAGGGGCAGCAATAATGACAAGGTATAGTTGGTGCTAAAAATTGTGCTTTTTTCATTTAACGGCATGCATAACAGCAGCAGTAAAGCACCTAATGCCAGTAGCCAGAGTGCGAACTCTTTTTTGGTGACTTTGACATCAACCTGCTGTTTTAATTGCGAATAATAACTACGTAAATAAAACGGATTTCGCACTACACGAATGATGAAGTAGCACAGCGGGACACCAATCAGATTGCCCACCAGTAAGGCCTGATAATTGATTAAGGCCCCGAGGTTAAAAGGCATGACGCCGACCAGATTTTCTCTGCTCGCCAGTAATCCTACAAACGCAGCAAACTGGAAAAGTATCAGAAACAGCGTTGCAGGAAACACAATCTGCCAGAATATACGCTGGGAAATTAAACGGGTATCACCATGTGAAACGTTGTTACGCCGGGGAGTAAAGACCCTGTAACCGCCCCAACAGAGAATGATAATGATAATAAAATTAGCCGTTAATGAGAGCGTTTCGTAAAAACCCAGCTCTGCATATTTGCGGACAAAAATCCCTAAGGCGATCCCTGGCAATGCCGCCCAGCTGAAAAACATCATCATGCTGATCATCAGAGCCAGAGGCAGATAAAAGAGAAAAACCTCACCGGAAGAAATATGCGCGAAAGTATTAATGTGGGCGAAAATGGGCAAGATTAAAGAAGGCAGGAACAGCGGAAGCCCCCACCATTTATCACGTATTTTTATATAAGTTGCATTCAGTTTCATAGATGCTCAGCAGAATCCCCCACATCCTGAAGGAGGTGTATTCAGACAGGCATCCCACCTGACTTCGAATGATGATTATTCATCACTATAGAGAGCATTGATTCTAAGTGTCATATGAAAGTTCCAATTGATATATATCAAACAAAATAACCCTGATTAATGAATTATTACGTTTATCATGTTAATTCATCATTATTACATCATCATTGTAAATAATTAAATTAACTTCCATAACATTAAAATATGTATCCACTGACGCTTTTTTACATAACGAAGAATTGACCATTTTGTCCTGTTGTGCCTTAATGTAAGTACCGTCCACGGCGTGGGACATACTTCAAGGAACCTTTTGTGAGTCAGGCAACCAGTATGCGAAAACGACACCGATTTAACAGTCGCATGACCCGTATCGTACTGCTCATCAGCTTTATCTTCTTCTTTGGCCGTTTTATCTACTCGTCCGTCGGTGCATGGCAGCACCATCAGAGCAAAAAAGAAGCTCAGCAATCCACACTCTCCGTCGAATCACCGGTACAACGTTAGCGGTTACCTTCTCCACTTTTACAGAACATAACGGCACCTCGCTGTCGGATGCTTTTGCTCTTTGGGATTATCAAAGCGGCAGATATTCTTTCATCTTAAATTTTACGTCTTTGTCCTGACTGATGTTTATCCTGTTTGGCTGCGAAATAAATATAAAATTAATACATATGTTTTAATGATGTATTTTTATAAATTATTTTCCACATGAATTTTAATAAATTTAATCTATTCCTTTATACGCAATACATTTACTTTCCTCTTTTGATGATCTTAAATGTCTTATTTTTCGTAATGTGTATAACAAGGAATAGTGATGAAATTTAAAAAATGTCTTCTGCCTGTGGCAATGTTAGCGTCATTCACTCTGGCAGGATGCCAGTCAAATGCTGATGATCATGCCGCCGATGTTTATCAAACCGATCAACTGAATACCAAACAAGAAACTAAAACCGTTAATATTATTTCCATTCTTCCCGCAAAAGTTGCCGTAGACAACTCCCAAAATAAACGAAACGCACAAGCCTTCGGCGCGCTTATTGGTGCAGTCGCTGGCGGTGTTATTGGCCACAACGTCGGGTCTGGCAGCAATTCCGGAACGACGGCAGGTGCAGTTGGCGGCGGAGCTGTTGGCGCGGCAGCGGGTTCTATGGTGAATGATAAAACCTTAGTGGAAGGTGTTTCTCTAACGTATAAGGAAGGCACCAAAGTGTATACCTCCACCCAGGTGGGTAAAGAGTGCCAGTTTACGACAGGTTTAGCCGTTGTTATTACCACGACGTATAACGAAACGCGTATTCAGCCAAATACCAAATGTCCTGAAAAGAGCTAATGATCAGGAGGAGTCATGAAGAAAGTTTTTCTTTGCGCCATCTTAGCCTCCTTAAGCTATCCGGCTATCGCCTCATCATTGCAGGATCAACTCTCTGCTGTCGCAGAAGCGGAACAGCAAGGTAAAAATGAAGAGCAAAGGCAGCATGACGAATGGGTCGCGGAGCGCAACAGGGAAATCCAGCAAGAGAAGCAACGTCGCGCAAACGCCCAGGCCGCCGCTAACAAAAGAGCGGCAACGGCAGCGGCAAATAAGAAAGCTCGTCAGGATAAACTGGACGCCGAAGCCTCTGCGGACAAAAAACGCGATCAAAGTTATGAAGATGAGCTACGCAGCTTAGAGATTCAGAAACAAAAACTGGCGCTGGCGAAAGAAGAAGCCCGCGTTAAGCGAGAAAACGAATTTATCGATCAGGAACTGAAGCACAAAGCTGCGCAAACCGATGTGGTGCAATCTGAAGCTGACGCAAACAGGAATATGACTGAGGGCGGTCGAGATCTGATGAAAAGCGTGGGCAAAGCAGAAGAGAACAAATCGGACAGCTGGTTTAATTAATCGATGTAAGTAACTTCAAGCCTATAATTCTTGAAGATAAAAAACCCTCTGTAGTAACAGAGGGTTTTGTTCATTCATAGTGCAGGGATCAAATCACTCCCACTCAATGGTAGCTGGCGGCTTGCCGCTGATGTCATACACCACGCGGGAAATACCGTTCACTTCATTGATAATGCGGTTGGAAACGCGACCGAGGAAATCGTACGGCAGATGCGCCCAGTGTGCGGTCATAAAGTCGATGGTTTCGACAGCACGCAGAGAAACAACCCAGTCATACTTACGACCATCGCCCATTACACCAACGGAACGTACCGGCAGGAAGACGGTGAACGCCTGGCTGACTTTGTCGTACAGGTCCGCTTTACGCAGTTCTTCAATAAAGATGGCGTCAGCACGGCGCAGCAGGTCGCAGTACTCTTTCTTCACTTCGCCCAGTACACGAACGCCGAGGCCTGGTCCCGGGAACGGGTGACGGTACAGCATGTCGTACGGCAGGCCCAGCTCCAGACCAATCTTACGCACTTCGTCTTTGAACAGCTCTTTCAGCGGTTCAACCAGCCCCATCTTCATCTCTTTCGGCAGGCCGCCCACGTTGTGGTGAGATTTGATGACGTGTGCTTTACCGGTTGCAGACGCCGCAGATTCGATAACGTCAGGGTAGATAGTACCCTGCGCCAGCCACTTCACGTCTTCCAGTTTCAGCGCTTCTTCATCGAATACTTCAACGAAAACGCGCCCGATGATTTTACGTTTTGCTTCCGGATCGTTTTCGCCGGCCAACGCTGACAGGAAGCGATCTTCTGCCGGAACGTGAACAATGTTCAGACCAAAGTGATCGCCAAACATATCCAGAACCTGCTCTGCTTCGTTGAGACGCAGCAGGCCGTTGTCGACGAATACGCAAGTCAGGTTTTTACCGATAGCGCGGTGCAGCAGCATTGCGGTTACGGAGGAATCCACACCACCAGAGAGGCCGAGGATGACTTTATCGTCGCCTACCTGCTCGCGGATGCGAGCTACAGCATCGTCGATAATTTTCGCTGGCGTCCACAGGGCTTCACACTGGCAGATATCTCGCACAAAGCGCTCCAGCATGCGCATACCCTGGCGGGTGTGAGTCACTTCCGGGTGGAACTGTACGCCATAGAAGCGTTTTTCTTCGTTAGCCATAATGGCAAACGGGCAGCTTTCGGTGCTGGCTACGGTGACGAAGTCGGACGGGATAGCGGTAACTTTATCGCCGTGGCTCATCCAGACATCGAGCAGAGGTTTACCGTCTGCGGTCAGAGCATCTTCAATACCGCGAACCAGTGCGCTGTCGTTTACGACTTCAACCTGCGCGTAGCCAAATTCACGTTCGTTAGAGGCTTCAACGTGACCGCCCAACTGCATTGCCATGGTCTGCATGCCATAGCAAACGCCGAATACCGGTACGCCTGCTTCAAAAACATACTGCGGCGCACGCGGGCTGTTTTCTTCGGTGGTGCTTTCCGGGCCGCCGGAAAGAATAATGCCGCTTGGGTTGAAGTCACGAATTTGTGCTTCTGTCACATCCCACGCCCACAGTTCGCAGTAAACGCCCAGCTCACGCACGCGGCGCGCAACCAGTTGAGTATACTGGGAACCGAAGTCCAGAATGAGGATGCGATGCTTATGAATGTTTTCCGTCATTGACGCTTATTCCGAGGCAAGTGAAACAGATAATATAAATCGCCCGACATGAAGTCGGGCGAAGAGAATCAGGAGCCCAGACGGTAGTTCGGGGACTCTTTAGTAATGGTCACGTCGTGAACGTGGCTTTCCTGAATGCCCGCACCGCTGATACGTACAAACTCCGCTTTAGTACGCAGTTCGTCGATAGTACCACAGCCGGTCAGGCCCATACAGGAGCGCAGGCCGCCCATCTGCTGGTGAATGATCTCTTTCAGGCGACCTTTATAAGCTACGCGACCTTCGATACCTTCCGGCACCAGTTTGTCGGCAGCGTTATCGCTCTGGAAATAACGGTCAGAAGAACCTTTGGACATCGCGCCCAGGGAACCCATACCACGGTAAGATTTGTAAGAACGGCCCTGGTAGAGTTCAATTTCTCCCGGAGATTCTTCAGTACCTGCCAGCATGGAACCCACCATTACCGCGCTTGCGCCAGCGGCGATAGCTTTGGCGATATCGCCTGAGAAACGGATACCACCGTCAGCGATAACCGGAATACCGGTGCCTTCCAGGGCTTCTACTGCATCAGCAACGGCGGTGATCTGCGGAACACCTACGCCAGTCACGATACGAGTCGTACAGATAGAGCCAGGGCCGATACCGACTTTAACCGCGCTGCAACCAGCTTCTGCCAGAGCGCGTGCCCCCGCAGCTGTTGCCACGTTGCCGCCGATGATTTGCAGATCCGGATATTTAGCACGAGTTTCACGGATACGCTGCAGAACGCCTTCAGAGTGACCGTGAGAGGAGTCGATCAGCAGAACGTCAACGCCTGCGGCAACCAGCGCATCAACACGTTCTTCGTTACCCGCACCTGCGCCAACCGCTGCACCAACACGCAGACGACCTTGTTCGTCTTTACAGGCGTTCGGTTTACGTTCTGCTTTCTGGAAATCTTTCACGGTGATCATGCCGATCAGGTGGAATTCGTCATCAACCACCAGCGCCTTTTCAACGCGTTTTTCGTGCATTTTTGCCAGCACCACTTCACGGGCTTCGCCTTCACGCACGGTGACCAGACGCTCTTTCGGCGTCATGTAAACGCTAACCGGTTGATTCAGATCGGTCACAAAACGCACGTCACGACCGGTGATGATGCCGACCAGTTCGTTTTCTTCGGTAACGACCGGGTAACCCGCAAAGCCGTTACGTTCAGTCAGTTCTTTCACTTCGCGCAGCGTCGTGGTTGGCAAAACAGTCTGCGGGTCAGTTACCACGCCAGATTCGTGTTTTTTCACACGGCGAACTTCTTCTGCCTGGCGTTCAATGGACATGTTTTTGTGGATAAAGCCGATACCGCCTTCCTGAGCCAGAGCAATAGCCAGGCGCGCTTCCGTTACGGTATCCATTGCTGCGGAAAGCATAGGGATATTCAGACGAATAGTTTTCGTCAGCTGGGTGCTGAGGTCAGCAGTATTCGGCAGAACGGTAGAATGAGCAGGAACGAGGAGAACGTCGTCAAACGTCAGAGCTTCTTTAGCGATACGTAGCATGGGCAATATCTCGACCAGAGTGGTTAATAAATATTGCCGCGGCATTATACAGAGCGTAACCGATTGCATCTACCCCTTTTTGCAAAAAATGCTTGCTATCCCCGGAGGGCGGGTTACTATCGACTGAATAACCTGCTGATTTAGAATTTGATCTCGCTCACATGTTACCTTCTCAATCCCCTGCAATTTTTACCGTTAGTCGCCTGAATCAAACGGTTCGTCTGCTGCTTGAGCATGAGATGGGACAGGTTTGGATCAGCGGCGAAATTTCTAATTTCACACAACCGGCTTCCGGTCACTGGTACTTTACGCTTAAAGACGATACCGCGCAGGTGCGCTGTGCGATGTTCCGTAACAGCAATCGACGGGTGACCTTTCGCCCACAGCATGGGCAACAGGTTTTAGTTCGCGCCAATATTACGCTCTACGAGCCGCGCGGTGACTACCAAATAATCGTCGAAAGTATGCAGCCTGCCGGTGAAGGGTTGCTGCAACAAAAGTACGAACAGCTTAAAGCGAAATTACAGGCTGAAGGTCTGTTCGATCAGCAATACAAAAAACCACTTCCTTCCCCTGCGCATTGCGTCGGTGTGATCACTTCAAAAACCGGTGCTGCGCTACATGATATTTTGCATGTGTTAAAACGTCGCGATCCTTCTCTGCCGGTGATCATCTACCCCACCGCCGTTCAGGGCGATGACGCGCCGGGGCAAATTGTTCGCGCCATTGAGCTGGCGAATCAGCGAAACGAGTGCGACGTGTTAATCGTCGGGCGCGGCGGCGGTTCGCTGGAAGATTTATGGAGTTTTAACGACGAACGCGTAGCGCGGGCGATTTTTGCCAGCCGCATTCCGGTAGTGAGTGCCGTCGGGCATGAAACCGATGTGACGATTGCCGATTTTGTCGCTGATTTGCGTGCGCCAACGCCCTCGGCCGCCGCTGAAGTAGTGAGCCGCAATCAGCAAGAGTTACTGCGCCAGGTGCAATCGGCCCGTCAACGGCTGGAGATGGCGATGGATTATTATCTCGCCAACCGCACGCGTCGTTTTACGCAGATCCATCATCGCTTGCAGCAACAGCATCCACAGCTCCGGCTGGCACGCCAGCAAACCATGCTTGAACGCCTGCAAAAACGGATGAGCTTTGCGCTGGAAAATCAGCTTAAGCGTGCCGGGCAACAGCAGCAGCGATTAACACAGAGGCTAAACCAGCAAAATCCGCAGCCGCGTATTCACCGCGCACAGACGCGAATTCAACAACTGGAATATCGCCTGGCAGAAACGTTGCGCGCGCAACTGAGCGCAACGCGAGAACGGTTTGGTAATGCAGTAACGCACCTGGAAGCAGTTAGCCCGCTTTCGACGCTGGCGCGTGGTTATAGCGTTACTACTGCTACTGACGGCAATGTACTGAAAAAAGTGAAGCAAGTTAAAGCGGGTGAAATGCTAACCACACGTCTGGAAGACGGCTGGATAGAAAGTGAAGTAAAAAACATCCAGCCGGTAAAAAAATCGCGTAAAAAGGTTCATTAAGCCAGCACGAATTCAACGCGTTTTTTCGATATCAAGCCATGCCCGTGCTGACAGAAGTAATCTACTGCACCGCAGGCTTTTAACACCTGCAACGGTTGATGGCAGTCTGGACAAAGGGCTTTCATTTCAATAAATTCCCCGCAGGATGGGCAACGCGCATGGCCGTTATCCTGATCAAGCACATGCTGACATTGTGGACAATGCAGTTCCATATGAATTCCTCCGGTAGCCATTCCCTCTACATTTATAGAGGGAATGGCAGATAAAATACTTACGGATAATTATTTATTTTTCTTGATATGCTTCATCAGGCGCTTACGCTTGCGCATCTGGGTTGGCGTCAGGGTATTACGCTTGTTCGCATACGGGTTTTCCCCTTCTTTGAACTGAATACGAATCGGCGATCCCATTACGTCCAGCGATTTGCGGAAGTAGTTCATCAGGTAACGCTTGTAGGAATCAGGCAGGTCTTTCACCTGGTTACCGTGAATCACCACAATCGGCGGGTTATAACCACCGGCGTGGGCATATTTCAGCTTCACACGACGACCGCGTACCAGCGGCGGTTGGTGATCTTCAACAGCCATCGTCATGATGCGCGTCAGCATAGAGGTCCCCACACGACGGGTGGAGCTGTCATACGCTTCACGTACTGATTCAAACAGGTTACCAACACCACTGCCGTGCAAGGCTGAGATAAAATGCACACGAGCAAAATCGATAAAGCCCAGACGGAAGTCCAGCGTTTCTTTCACCTGCTCTTTCACTTCCTGGCTCAGGCCATCCCACTTATTCACCACAATGACAAGTGAGCGCCCACTATTGAGAATAAAGCCCAGCAGGGAGAGATCCTGATCGGAAATACCTTCGCGCGCATCAATCACCAACATCACCACGTTGGCATCTTCAATGGCCTGCAACGTTTTGATTACCGAGAATTTCTCTACAGCATCGGTGATTTTGCCGCGTTTACGTACGCCTGCGGTGTCAATGAGCACATACTCACGTCCATCGCGCTCCATTGGAATGTAGATACTGTCACGCGTCGTGCCAGGCATGTCGTAAACAACAACGCGCTCTTCACCAAGAATACGGTTAGTGAGTGTAGACTTACCTACGTTCGGACGACCCACAATCGCCAGTTTGATCGGCAGACTTTGCGGGTCGAAGTCATCTTCCTCTTCTTCTTCGCCGTTTTCTTCTGCTTCAAATTGCGCCCAGTATTCAGCATCTTCGTCGACTTCTTCTTGCGGTGCGAGATCTTCCATCCACGGCAGCAGCACGTGCTCCAGCAGACTTAATACGCCACGACCGTGAGACGCGGCGATCGGGTAGATTTCCCCTAAACCAAGCGAGTAGAAATCAACCACTGCCTGATCGGGATCCAGACCGTCAGTTTTGTTTGCCACCAGGAAGGTCGGTTTTTCACGGGAGCGCAGATGTTTAGCAATCGCTTCATCCGCCGGCATCAGGCCCGCGCGCGCATCCACCATAAACAGTACGACGTCCGCTTCTTCAATCGCCAGCAGCGACTGTTCCGCCATGCGGGTTTCTACACCGTCTTCTGTGCCATCAATCCCGCCGGTATCAATGCAGATAAACTCACGGCCTTCAATTTCTGCACGACCGTACTTACGGTCACGAGTCAGACCCGGGAAATCCGCAACCAGCGCATCTCGGGTGCGAGTTAGACGGTTAAATAACGTGGATTTTCCTACGTTAGGGCGCCCGACAAGCGCGACCACAGGTACCATGTTTAAAGCCTCATTTTTATAAATCATCAGACAACGCACGCTATATTCGTGTCGTTGTTAAAAACAGGAAAACGGCCCCTGTCCAGGAGCCGTTTTCAAAGTGAACGACAGAGACGATTAACGTGTAATAGAGTACACGGTTCCGTCTTTTGCCTGGATCAGCAGTTTGCCGTCAGCGGCAACCGGTTCAGTCTGGAAACCGGAACTATCAACTTTTTGCTGGGCAACGAAACGACCATCTTCGACGTTAATCCAGTGCAGATAACCTTCACTGTCACCTACCACCAGGTTGCCATTATACAGCACCGGAGAAGTCAGCAGGCGATGCAACAGATCGCTTTGTGTCCACAGCGTAACGCCGCCATCAATGGTCAACGCCATCACCCGGTCATTTTGATCGACCAGATAGATGCGATTGCCGTCGACGATGAAATCATTCACCGAACCCAGTTCGCGTTTCCACATAATCTGACCACTGCGCAGATCAAGCGCCGTCAGGTTACCATTATAGGCCAGCGCGAAAACAACGCCGTTAACAACGACGGGAGTCGTGTCAACATCGCTCAGACGGTCAATTTCGGTAGAACCGGTCGCCTGGGAAATACGCTGCTGCCAAATCATCTGGCCCTGTTCCATCAGCACTGCGCTGACGCGACCATTATCGCCACCCACGACAGCCGCACCAAAAGCCGTTGCCGGCGCAGACTCGCCACGCAAAGAGAGCGAAGGCATATCGAGGTTAACTGTCCATTTGACAGCGCCGTCAGCTTCGTTCAGCGCTTGTAACTGACCGTTACTGGTGTGGATTAACACCAGACCGTCGCTGACCACCGGGCGAGAAAGAGCTTCACCCGCGACTTTAGTTTGCCATGCCACAGTACCATCGCTGGTATTCAGCGCGTAAACCTGCGCCTTTTCACTGCCAATGTAGACATGCCCGCCAGACACGGTCACGCCGCCAGAAAGTAATGCAGGCTCTTTAGAGAACCAGCCATCTTTCTCGGCCAGGCTGACAGACCAGATTTCTTTGCCATCATCCGCATTCAGCGCTTTTACTAAACCAGCGCGGTCCGCTGCATAGACAACGTTGTCCGCCAGTGCCGGATGAAGATTGGAATAGAAGTTGCCAATGCCGCTACCAACGGAAGTACTCCACGCCGTGGTCGGCGTAAACTGGTTTTCAACGGTCGGCAATGGGGACATCTTTACCACATCTTCTTCGCTGTTAAACAGCGAACAGCCGCTTAAAAGGGTAACGGAAAGCAGTCCTGGCAGCAGTAATTTACGCAATTGCATCGGGTCCCTCTCAGATGGACAAATTATTAATTTTCATCTGCATCATTTCGCTCAGTGCCGGGGTAACATCGCTTTTCACGCCTGCTTCCCATGCACTACGCGCACCTTGCTTATCACCTTTGCTCAGCAATGCTTCACCACGCAGGTCGGCAACAATGGCAGCCCACCCTTCACCTTTGATGGTATCAAGGGTTTTCAGCGCGGCATCAGCCTGCTTGAGCTGAACCTGAACGCGAGCAAGACGCAGATTTATCACGGCTTTGAGATTTTCATCGCTCGTGTCTGCCAGCCCCTGTTGTAACTGGGCGGCAGCTTTCTCTAGTTCATTTTTGTCAACAAATTGCTGCGCAAGTTCCAAAGAAGCCAGCGCACCATAAGTATTTTTATTTTCAGCAGCAAATTTTTCCGCCGCCGGGATGCTATCCGGTTTGCCTTCGCTCACTGCGGTAACCGCATTTTGATAGGCAAGAGAAGCGGAGCGTGCAGAATCAACCTGATGGCTGTTCCAGTAGCGCCAGCCAATTAGTGCGCCAACGCCCAAAATCACCCCAACAGCCAGTGCTTTGCCATTTTCAGCAAAAAAGCGTTTAACCGCTTCTACCTGGTCGTTTTCGTTCTCGTAAATTTCCACGCTGTCCTTCTCCTTCCTTAACCCAGTAACGTGCGCAAATGCGCGGCTACGCTATCCTGCGCAACTGCTGTTTGCTCACCAGAGCGCAAATCCTTCACTACTGCTGTGCCGTTAGCCACTTCAGACTCACCCAGCACCACAGCAACGCGGGCACCCCATTTATCAGCACGGGCAAACTGTTTCTTAAAGTTGCCGCCGCCGTGGTTGGTCATCAATTTCACGCCCGGTAATTCATCACGCAGACGCTCAGCTAATGCCATAGCCGCAGATTGTGTATCAGCACCTGAAGCCACCAGGTATATATCGACAACAGGATCGGCTTTAAATTCCGGATTAACGGCCTGTACTAACAATACAAGACGTTCGAGGCCCATCGCAAAACCGACAGCCGGTGTTGCACGACCGCCCAGTTGTTCCACCAGACCGTCATAACGACCGCCTGCACACACGGTGCCCTGGGAGCCGAGACTGTTAGTCACCCACTCGAAAACGGTACGGTTATAGTAATCCAGACCACGCACCAGACGCTGGTTTACGGTGTAAGCGATCCCCGCGCTCTCCAGCAGTTTGCACAGACCGGCAAAATGCTCACGAGATTCCTCGTCCAGATAATCGCCTAATGCCGGAGCGTCGTTGAGAAGCGCCTGCACTTCCGGATTTTTTGAATCCAGCACGCGCAGCGGGTTAGTGTACATGCGGCGTTTGCAGTCTTCGTCCAGCTTTTCTTTATGCTGCTCAAGGAATGCCACCAGCGCATCGCGGTAATTGGCTCGTGCTTCCAGCGAACCGATAGAGTTCAGCTCAAGAGTTACGTGCTCGGAGATACCCAGCGCGCGCCACCAGCGGGCGGTGAGCATAATCAGTTCAGCGTCGATATCCGGACCTTGCAGACCGAAAACTTCGCAGCCCAACTGATGGAACTGACGATAACGCCCTTTCTGCGGACGCTCGTGACGGAACATCGGCCCGATATACCACAGACGCTGTTCCTGATTGTACAGAAGACCATGCTCGATGCCGGCGCGTACACAGCCCGCCGTCCCTTCAGGGCGCAGAGTCAGGCTGTCGCCATTGCGATCCTCAAAGGTGTACATCTCTTTTTCAACCACGTCGGTGACTTCACCAATCGCACGTTTGAATAGCGGGGTCTGCTCTACAATCGGCAAGCGGATTTCACTGTAACCGTAGCTGCCGAGCACGTTTTTCAGTGTGCCTTCAATGCGCTGCCAGATGGCCGTTTCGCCAGGCAGGTAATCGTTCATGCCGCGAATGGCTTGAATGTTTTTTGCCACGTTTATTCTCTTTCTGAATATAAAAATGAACCCTCAACGCTTCCCTCAATGTTTCGGGAGCCATGCGGGTTCAATCATACACGGGAAGCGAGGCGCTTCCCATCACGTTATTATTTTTCAACCTGCTGAACGTCAATTCGACGCGCTTCGTCCAGCTGACTGGCTTTCGCACGAATGCGCGCTTCCAGCTGGTCGATCATATCGTTGTTGTCCAGACGGTCTTTGCGCACGCCATCTTCATAGAGGCCGCTTTTCTTGTTACCGCCGGTGACGCCGAGTGTAGAAACCAGCGCCTCACCTGGGCCATTCACCACACAGCCGATAATCGAAACGTCCATCGGAGTGATGATATCTTCCAGGCGTTGCTCCAGCGCGTTAACCGTACCGATAACATCAAACTCCTGACGCGAACAGGTTGGACAGGCGATGAAGTTGATCCCGCGCGAACGGATACGCAGCGATTTCAAAATATCGAAACCGACTTTGATCTCTTCGACCGGATCAGCCGCCAGCGATACGCGCAGCGTGTCGCCGATGCCTTCAGACAGCAGCAGACCTAAACCAATGGAGGATTTAACCGCCCCGCTGCGCGCACCACCCGCTTCGGTGATCCCCAGATGCAGCGGCTGATCGATCTGTTTTGCCAGCAAACGATAAGACTCAACAGCGAGGAATACGTCTGACGCTTTCACGCTGACTTTGAACTGATCGAAGTTCAGGCGATCGAGATGATCAACATGACGCATGGCGGATTCCAGCAACGCCTGCGGCGTCGGTTCGCCATACTTTTCTTGCAGATCTTTTTCCAGCGATCCGGCGTTAACGCCAATACGGATCGGAATGTTTTTATCGCGCGCACAGTCAACCACCATGCGAATACGCTCTTCATTACCGATATTGCCAGGGTTAATACGCAGACAATCGACGCCGTATTCCGCTACTTTCAGCGCAATGCGATAGTCGAAATGGATGTCAGCCACCAGCGGCACGTTAACCTGCTGTTTGATGAGTTTGAACGCTTCTGCCGCGTCCATCGTCGGTACTGAGACACGAACGATATCAGCGCCAACGCGTTCCAGCGCCTTGATTTGATTGACCGTTGCTTCGACATCTGTCGTGCGCGTATTGGTCATGGACTGTACGGCGATGGGAGCACCATCGCCAATCGGCACATTCCCAACGTAAATACGTGTTGATTTTCTACGTTGAATTGGAGCCTGGTTATGCATGAAAAATCTCCCGCGTTACCCGTCTGTTACTGCGCCGGTGATTGTTCGGCATTGAGGGTCAGACGCGCAACCTGGTTAGTTCTGATAAAACGACTCAGATCGACAGGTTTCCCTTGATACTGGATCTGTACTGCGGCTGGCGCACCAATTTTCAGTTTGTACGGTGCCTGGCCGGTTAAGTTCAAATTACCGTCTTTACGTTGCATACCGCTAAACAATTTTTTACCGGTAGCATCAGTGACCTCCAGCCAGCAATCGGCAGTAAAGTTCATCACCAGCGCATTCGGATCAGCCGCCGGCGTAGTCACGCCTGCCTGATCGGTTGGCAACGGCGCAGCGCCATCTGGCGTTGTTGTTGCCGTTGGTGCCGGGGTCGCGGCGGTATCCACATTTGCCTGCGAAGGCGAAACAACCGCATTCTGTTGCGGATCAACAGCTGGTGCTGGCGCAGTTACGGCAGGTGTTTGCGTGTTGGTTGCGGTAGTATCCACAGACGCTGGCGGCGTGGACGTTGTAGCCGGGTCTGTAGTTGTCGACGTATTTAACGGAACACTCTGCCCCTGCTCACTATTACTGCTTAGTTCCGCCGAAGATTGATCGGCCATAGTGGTGATCTCTTCCTGCTGAGCCTTGTGGTCTTGCCACCACCAGGCACCGCTCAGGCCAATGACAACAAACAACACCAGCCAGGTGAAGGTCATCAGCCAGCCGTCGCGTTTTTTGCGGCGTTTACCGAGGGAAAAACTCTGCATCGGCGCAACTTTTGCAGCCCGTAGTGGAGCCTGCTTTTCCAGCCCTGGCAGCAGTTCTTCTTCTGGAATATGTACCAGACGCGCATAAGAGCGGATATATCCGCGCAGGAATGTTGAAGCAAGATCGGCGGGGGCCTTATCTTCTTCAATGTCGCGTACCGTGGAAACCTTCAGGCAAAGTCGCTCGGCAACGGCCTGCTGACTAAGTCCTAGTTGTTCGCGAGCATTACGCAGGCGAGCGCCGGTAGTAAGTGCTTCATTTTGGTCGTGCGTGGCTTCAGTATTCATTCGCTGCAGGTACGTTTAAATGAGAATTGAGATGCCGGTGAACCATCATGCTCACCCACACCGCGAAACATCCGTTAAGTTAACCGTTATCATACAGTATAAGACCGTCTGTGTGCTCGTGACAAAGCCCACATTCACTAAGGCTAACTTACTGTTGCATCGTTACATACTGCCTTAAAGTCAGCAAAAACGCACCGTTAATATTGACCAGACAATTGCAACTTAATACTTCATTCATAAAAGATTACGCCACGGTACATAAAGTAACCGTGGCGTAATGGCTATCAGACCGCTTTAATGTCGATGGCTTCACCCTGCATCCGTTTACGCAGAGTACGTTTCGTACGGTCGATAACATCGCCCGCCAACTGTCCACAGGCAGCATCGATATCATCACCACGAGTTTTACGCACAATAGTGGTGAAACCGTAGCTCATCAGCACTTTTGAGAAACGGTCGATACGGCTGTTCGAACTGCGTCCATACGGCGCGCCAGGGAACGGGTTCCACGGGATCAGGTTGATCTTACACGGCGTATCTTTCAGTAGCTCCGCCAGTTGGTGCGCGTGTTCAGTGCCGTCGTTAACGTGGTCAAGCATCACGTATTCAATAGTGACTCGGCCCTGATTGGCGTTGGATTTCTCCAGATAACGGCGCACCGCAGCAAGGAACGTTTCGATATTGTACTTTTTGTTGATCGGCACAATTTCGTCACGAATTTCATCGTTCGGCGCGTGCAGGGAAATTGCCAGTGCAACGTCGATCATATCGCCCAGTTTATCCAGCGCCGGAACTACACCGGAAGTGGAAAGCGTCACGCGACGTTTAGACAGACCAAAGCCAAAGTCATCCAACATGATTTCCATCGCCGGAACGACGTTGTTCAGGTTGAGCAGCGGCTCGCCCATGCCCATCATCACTACGTTAGTGATTGGGCGCTGACCGGTGACTTTTGCTGCGCCGACAATTTTCGCCGCACGCCACACCTGGCCGATAATTTCCGATACCCGCAGGTTGCGGTTAAAGCCCTGCTGGGCGGTGGAACAGAATTTACACTCCAGCGCACACCCTACCTGCGAAGAGACGCAGAGCGTGGCACGGTCGTCTTCCGGGATATACACCGTTTCAACGCGCTGATCGCCAACGGCGATCGCCCATTTAATGGTGCCGTCAGATGAACGCTGTTCTTCAACCACTTCCGGTGCACGGATTTCCGCCACCTCTTTCAGTTTGCCGCGCAACACTTTATTGATGTCGGTCATCTCATCAAAGTTGTCGCAGCAATAGTGATACATCCACTTCATCACCTGATCGGCGCGGAAGGGTTTTTCACCTAAATCTTTAAAAAACTCCCGCATCTGCTGACGGTTGAGATCCAGCAGGTTGATTTTTCCATCTTTCGTGGTGACGTTTTCAGGTGTGACTAATTGTTCAGACATATGCTATTCCGGCCTCGTTATTACACGTTATGGCCCCTGGAGGGTTGAAAAAAGAAACGCCCCGGTGAGCGGCTGCTCGTCCGGGGGCGCTGCATTGTACAAATTCTGGCGCATGGATGCCACGTTTGCACGCGGCATTTACGAAATTATTAACGGGTGCGCGGGCACACTTCGCCTTCGCCGAAGAAATAAGCGATTTCGCGAGCGGCAGATTCGACGGAATCAGAACCGTGGGTACCGTTTTCGGTCAGGCTGTCAGCGTAATCAGCGCGCAGAGTACCGGCCAGTGCATTTGCCGGATTGGTCGCGCCCAGCAGATCGCGGTGACGCTGAACGGCGTTTTCACCTTCCAGCACGGAAACCACGATCGGGCCAGAGGTCATGAATTCAACCAGACCATCAAAGAACGGTTTTCCATCGTGTTCAGCATAAAAGCCACGAGCCTGTTCAACGGTCAGGTGCAGCATTTTGGTGCCGACAATTTTGAACCCTGCAGCTTCAAAGCGCGCAAAGATATTACCAATGACGTTTTTTGCTACCGCGTTCGGTTTGATGATGGAAAAAGTACGTTCAATAGCCATTTTTACCTCTGTAAATTGTTCTGTTGTTGTCTGTACCAGCGTACGAGATGGCGCGGATTATAATGAGCAACAGGGCCGTTGACTATTGATGAAGGTAACATTTTTTTAAAATAAACCTAGTTTAAGCAACAATCAGGGACAAAACAGACTATTGCATGACAAATTTCACTGTCGCGATTTGCCCCACCTCATCCATCACCAGCAATTGATAATCGCCTTTATCCATCAAATGCAGGGTCACGTTGCGCCCGCGTTCAGTTAACGGTTCGCCATTCAGAAACCACCAGCGTTCACCTGCCCCTCCACTTGATTGCAACGGCAAAGTCGCTTCCGCTGCGCCCGGTAAACGTTTAATAATCGCGCCATCGCGAACACCTGTCAGCTGCAGTGGGAGTTGTGCATCGTGACCGTATGGCGGGCAAATTGTCGAGGCCGGTGGTAAGCGCACAGCGCGGCGTTCTGATGCGGGCAACCAGGGTTCCAGCGGTAGCGGCCAGACATTTATCATTTCTTGTCGCGCTTGCGGGCAATCAGCGGCAACACGTTTGCCATTTTCATCCAGCCAGATGGGGAAACGAATGCCATTAATGCCTTCCTGCTCCGGCAGTAATAGAGTTGGCGGCTGGCTCCCGTCCAGCAGCCAGGTTGCCAGGCGGCGGCGACAGTTACCGTCACCTTCCGGCAAAGACTGTCCGCCCGGCCAGCAGATAACACCACGACTTACAGAGTCAGGACGTGGGTCTTCCGGCAGATTCGCACTGCGCGACAGTAAGATATTATTAACCTGATTCAACAATGGTACGGCGCTGGCAAAGCCAAACTGACCAACAACGGGCGTGCCGTCCGGTCTGCCAGTCCAGATCCCAATAACATAGCGAGCGTTAACCCCAATCGCCCAGGCGTCACGATAGCCATAGCTGGTGCCCGTTTTCCATGCCAGTGGGGCGACGCGCGGCAAGGCACTATCCGGCAAGGGTTGCGCTTCATCAGCCATAATCCGGCGGATGATCCACGCAGCCCCCGACGACATTAAAGGCCGTTCAAGCAGCGGATCGTCAGGCTGTAAGCGCAATTTACCTGCCTTGCCGTGGCGAGCAAACGCGGTATACGCTGCCGCCATATCTTCCAGTTTTGCACCAGCGCCGCCGAGAATGAGCGAAAGATTCGGTGCAGCACCGTTGGGCAAATATAGCGGCAATCCAACATTGCGTAACTTTGCCGCAAACCGTTTCGGTCCATAGGCTTCCAGCACCTGCACAGCAGGTAAGTTCAGCGAGCGCACCAGCGCCTCACTCATGCTGATCGGGCCATGAAAACCGCTGTCAAAGTTGCCAGGTCGGTAATCACCGGTGCGCCGGGGTACGTCTTGCAACAGCGATGCCGGGTGGATCAAGCCTTCATCCAGCGCCAGACCATAAACAAACGGTTTGAGCACCGATCCTGGCGATCGGATCGCATTGACCATATCAACATGACCAAAGCGTGAATCATCGTTGAGATCAACCGATCCCACCCAGCCGCGAACACGCATATCGGTATGATCAACAACGATCATCGCCAGTGAGCTGCGCGGTGGTAATCGTCCTTTCCAGTTTTGCGCCAGTTCTTCCAGACGTCGTTGAAGACCGGCATCCAGCGTCGTAACGATTTTGTCGCTTTTGCTTTTACCGAGCATCATGCGCGAAAACAGCGGTGCCAGTTGCGGCATTTGTCGGGGTGCCAGCCAGATGGGTTCTTCCCTTGACTCTTTTACCTGCTCACGGGACCACACACCTTGCACGGCCATCCGTTCGAGCACTTTATTACGCGCGGCTTCGGCACGCTCCGGCCAACGATCCGGGCGTAGTCGGCTGGGTGCTTGCGGCAAAACCGCCAGCATTGCCGCCTCGGAATAGCTTAAATTCGCAGGCGACTTTCCGAGATAAGCCCAACTTGCCGCACCGATCCCCTGCAACGTACCGCCAAACGGAGCGCGGTTAAGATACAAGGTCAGAATTTCACGCTTAGGCAGATGCCATTCCAGTTGCAACGCGCGCCAGAGCTGGCGAATTTTGCCGCCAAATGTTTTGGGGTGAGGATCAAGCAGACGAGCAACCTGCATAGTGAGCGTGCTGCCACCGGAAATAACCCGTCCCGAAGTGAGATCTTGCCATGCTGCGCGCGCCACCGAGAATGGATTCACCCCCGGATGCTTCCAGAACCAGCGATCTTCATAATTGATCAGCGCTTCAAGGTAACGTGGAGAAACATCTTCGATTGTTACCGGATAACGCCAGATGCCGTCAGCATCGGCGAAGCGCCAGAGCGGCGTCCCATCCTGAGCCACAACCACTCGTGCGGGATTGACTTCATGCAGCGGTAGAGGCCAGAGTTTATCTGCTCCCCACGCTGCAAGAAAAAGGAGAAAGGGCGCGGCTGCCAGCGTTATCCAGCAGCCGCGTTTGGTTAACAGGCGAGGCATTTACGGTCTGACAATCAGCAAATCTTCAGCCGCGCCGGTCGCCCGCCATTGGGGAACATACATTGATTCCACCATCGGTTGCGGTACCTGATACGTTCCCGGCGTCACCGCCCGCGCCAGATACACCAGCGTTACCGGTTGGTATTCATCAACGGCAACCGCCGCCACAAAGCGATCGTCACGGAACTCAATGTGCTTAATGCTCGCCTGCTGCATCTGGTTCAGTAAGTTTTGCACTTCGCCACCACTTTGCTCCAGGCTGGCGCTACCGTTCGCCAGATTCTGGTTTTCCAGTTCCAGACCCGCAGGCAGCAGATCCACGACTAACGCATCCGGCACGCTGTTACTGGCTTTAACCTGCAACCAGACCAGCACCAGATCGCCGCTACGTAACGAGTCCAGCGATTTGCTCTTACCATCAGTACCAAGAATATGACGCTCGATTTGCAGCACATTGTTCGCCGGTAAAGGTGCGGATTGCGGATAACCGTTGGCATCCACACGCAGCCATAACGGCTGATCGCCACTGTTGGTCACCTGCAAGGTGGCAAGTTGATCGCTATTCAGATTGCTGTTTTGCGCTTTCTCGCCTGTCAGCGGCTCAGCTGAGAAAGAGGTTTGCGCCTGCCATTTACCCGGTAAATCCTGGATCGTACGGGCAGCCATGAACAACGCGTTGCTTTCCTGCGTCGATAGCCAGCGTTCACCAAACGCCTGCTGCGAAAGCGTGTTCAGCAAAGTGTTTTGCTCATCGGGTAGCAGTTTATTTTCTTCCAGCAAGGAGAGCATTAACGCGTTGTCGCGCAGTGGGCTACCGTAATCACCCAGCCATTTCCGCTCATCATTACGCGGCGTTTTCAGCGCCAGCGCAATCGCTTCTTCACTACGCGTCGCATCCCCCATGGTTTTCAGCGCAACGCCAAGTTGCAGCAGCGGTAATCCAGACGCAGCATCTGCACGATGCTCCCAGATTTCACGCAGCGCACCCAGTGGTGCTTTTTGCTGACGGGCCAGCACCAGCGCAGCGTAAGACTGTACGGCGAATTTACTGGCTTTGAGATTATCCGCGTACGGGATCGACATCATGCCCGGATCTTGTAAATAGCGCAGCAGACGCTCATTTCCCCGGTTAATGACGTCTGTCGGCACGCTGTAACCCTGCTCACCTGCGCGGACCAGGAAATCCATCACGTAAGCCGTCAGCCAGTACTCTTCGTCACCGTTTTTATCCCACAGCGCAAAGCCGCCGTTATCACGTTGCATTTGCAGCAAACGGGAAATGCCGATATCGACCGATGCACGGCGCTTCTCATCACTGTCGCCTTTGATGCCCAACGCCTGCAGTTGGGCTGCGTTGGTATAAAGTGACGGGAACAGGCCGCTGGCGGTTTGCTCAAGACAGCCGTACGGATACGCTTTTAACTCTTTGATATAACGTGCGATGTTCAGCGGTGGTTTGCCGCTCAACAACAATTGCCCTTCCAGTGTAACAGGCGAGAAGTTTTGCAATCCATCCGCCGGAATCGCCCATGTCTCACCAGGCTGCAACGCCGTACCGTAATTAACCGTTTGTGCCGGGAACGCCGGACGGACGCCGATTTTCCACTGCTTATGCTGATCGGCAACGGTTTCACCCGGTAACGCTAACCCGCTAATGGTGGCCTGAATTTCTCCATCGCCATAACCCGGCAATGCTCGCACCGGGATAAACAGCGTAGTACGCACACCTGGCGCTAATTCAACGGCTGCGGGTGAAACGCTGACCAGTTCAAGCAAACCACTGGCGGTCAGGGCAACGTTCAGTTTTTGCGGTTTATCGGTAAGATTAGTGATATCCAGCGTCAGACGCGAGGTATCGCCACTCGCCATAAAGCGCGGCATGTTCAGTTCAGCAATCACCGGTGCGGCAACTATCACTTTGCTTTCGTTGCTACCGAAGTCATCTGCCGTCCAGGCTTGCGCCATGACGCGTAGTTCACCGTTAAAATCGCCAATCGGCAGTGTAACCGAGCCTTCGCCCTGTTCGTTGAGCGTTACCGGCAGCGCCTGCTGCGCGACAATATTGACGTGATTGACCGGCGGTTTACCACCACGTTTCAGCTCATCACCATCGCCACCAAAACGCAGAGCTGCCAGACGCCCCTGACCTTCAATGACCTGACCGTAAATATCGTAAATGTCTGCACCATAGCGTTTCTGACCAAAGAACGCCTGCCACGGATCGGGGGTAACGTAATCAGTAATATTCAGCACACCGCTATCAACGGCAGACACCAGCACATTCACCTGTTTTGGCATCTCACCATTTTTATTGCTGGCTTTAATTTTCACGGTTAATGGCTGATTGGGGCGCATTTTGGTGGGGGTTTCCAGCGCCAGATCGAGACGACGGTTTTCATCGCCAAGCGGCAGATGCAACACCCCAACTGCGCGTTTTGGCGTCGCAGAGCGAGATTTATCGCCAGGACGTACCACCAGCGTACTTAAATACAAATCATGACGATTCCAGGTTTTATCGACCGGAATCGTCAGATCCAGCCCTTGAGCCGGAACATCAATCTCTTGCCACCACAGCGGCCCTTCACTGGACTCGACCATCGCATAACCTTTACCCGCCGTTGGCGCGGCGATATGCAACTTAATGGTGTCGCCAGGGCGATAACTGGCTTTATCCAGTTTCAGCGTGACACGGTCCGGACGCACTGCGCCGCTCCCGTCGCTGTTGTCCTGCCAGCTATAGCCAGCCCAGAAACGCACACTACTGACCGCTTCATTCGGCGCTTTGACTTCCAGACGATAAGCGCCCCACTCTACCGGGAAACTGACCTTGCCGGTTTCGTCCGCTTTCAGATCCAGAGTTTGTTCATTTTCAATCAGATCTTTTTGATCAAACTGTGATTGCCAGCCTTCATCTTCTGACCAGTTCCAGTAGTAATCGCGGCGTTCGCGAATCAGGCGCACCTGCAAGCCCGACACGGCTTTTTTCACGCCTTGCGCATCGCTATAAACGATGTCAAAAGCGGCGTTACTGCCTTCATCAACAATGGGCTGTTTCACCGTGCTGTCAGTGCGATAATCGTAAACCGATTTCGAGGCGAACTGCGGACGGATCCCCGGCAATGCATCGGCAGGCCAGATAGCCTGCTCAGCGCGGCGCGTCACCGGGCGACCGCCCGATTCCAACAAACTACCCTGGAAAATAACCTGTAATGGGGAATGCGTTTCCTTCCACTGGCTTTCTGTAGAAACTTCGCCACGCCCTTTATCATCCAGCGTCAACTGAACTTCATCCAGCGTGCGGGAAAGATTTTCGGCAGCTATATCGCCGAATTCGAAACCAGGTAAGGCTGACACAGCTTCACGCAGTGGGCGCAGGAAAAGTTGCCCTTGCAAAGTATTACCATTAGCAGGCGCACCATACAGGTAGTACCCCACCACGGAAAATCTCACTTCATCTTTCGGCGTTAGCGGGGTTTTCTCACCAGTCAGATTCAGCGCCATGCGCTCTGGCATAAAATCTTCGACGTGGAAATCCCACATCCGGTACTGGTTATCGCCCGTGTTAGCGCGAATATGCCACATACCGGTTGCCGCATTGCTATCGAGTGGCCAGGTAAAGTGGTAGAGGCCATTCTCCGGCTGACTAACGACGCTCCTGAGTACCTGCCCGTCGGGTTTAATCACGTCTAACTTGATGGGTTGATCGGGCAATGCTTTACCATCTGCATCACGCAATAAACCATTGAGGATAACTGTTTCACCAGGGCGATAAAGATCGCGCGGGCCAAACATGAAAAACTGTTTGCTATAGCCTGGCGCGCCAGCAATGATAAATTCTGCTAAGTCCAGCGCCGGAAGTTTTAAATCGAGTAGCGTTGTCTGACCGTCTTTACGCGCCAGCAGTAATGCCGCGTTTTTATCATTTTCCAGCTGCACATGCCCCTGAGCATCACTGGTTGCCTGAGTCAGAGTCTGCCCTTTCTCATTTAATAAAGAGACTTCTATTCCTTGCTGGGCCGCGCCGTTTTCCAGACTTTGGGTAAAGATATCCAGACGATTGTGATAACGGTGAGCTGAAACGCCGATATCACTTAACGTAAACAGCGTCGCGGGATTACTGTAATCGTAACGTCCAGCCTGATTCATCACAGCCAGGTACACGCCTGCCTGCTGAAGCGGTTTGATATCGCCCAACGGCAGCAATAATTTTTCACGGGTGTTACGCGCAGGATTGAGATCAAACCGTCCGGTGTAGACCAGATCCGCCATCTGCAGCAGTTTGTCAGACTGCCAGTTCGCCAGCGAATTGCGGTATTCCCATTGGCTAATGAATGCTGGCAGAGATTCTGGCTTAACACGGAAGAAGTTAACATCGACATTATTAACATTGAGCGCCATTACCGGCAGCCCTTCAATAACTTTACCAGGTAACAACGAGCCACGGCTGGCAAAACCGACGCTGGGTTGGATATCGCGGGTAGTTATAGTTTTTTCGTAATCTTTACTGAAGGTTGCGTTGTTGAGTGCTTTGACCTCCTTGCCAATAGTGACGATCAAATCACGTTTCGGTTCGAGGTGGCGTAAACGCAACTCTTTAAGATTATCTGACAGCTCCCAGGCACCATCCACTTTGCCGCTTTTCTTATCGACGACATGGATAACGCGTGAGAAATCCTGATCCGGGTCGAGAGGGATGGAGAACGTCAGCACCAGCGTGGCTGCGCCATCAAGTTGAACTTCAGAGAGATCCAGCAATGTCAGCGCCTTACCGGCACTCTGTTGTGCCAGTTTTTGTCGCTCCGGCACGGAGAGTTTTGCTGAACTCGCGTTTTCTGAAGAGACCGCTTTAGTAACTTCAGAAGGCGCATCTTTTTTCACCGCTGTTGGCGCGTTATCGTTGTTGTCGCACCCTGCCAGCGCCAGCATTAGCATGCAGGCGGCTACGCGTAACTTTTTCATTTTTCATCCCTGCCACAATGGCCCGTTAGCAACGTCGAATAATTATTATGCGTGAGAATTTACGTTATGTAATTCAGTATCACGCCCATACAATCCGAATTTTAGTGAGAATTGTGGCTCAGACAGCCAAATCAGCCTCTTTTGCTTGTCGCTTTTCACTAAACATCCGACAATTTAGCCTAACCCCGGCAAAAATGGAGATGCCTATGTCCACGACATGGTTTGTAGGAGCCGACTGGCTCGCCGAACATATTGATGACCCGGAAATTCAGATTATCGATGCCCGCATGGCGTCGCCTGGACAGGAAGATCGTAACGTTGCTCAGGAGTATCTGAATGGACATATTCCCGGCGCAGTGTTTTTTGATATAGAAGCGCTTTCTGATCACACTTCCCCGCTTCCGCACATGCTGCCGCGCCCGGAAACGTTCGCCGTGGCGATGCGTGAATTAGGCGTTAACCAGGACAAGCACCTGATTGTCTATGACGAAGGTAATCTTTTCTCAGCCCCACGAGCATGGTGGATGCTGCGCACCTTTGGTGTAGAGAAAGTGTCGATTCTGGGTGGTGGACTTGCAGGCTGGCAGCGCGATGATCTGCTGTTAGAAGAAGGTGCAGTAGAGCTGCCGGAAGGAGAGTTTAACGCCACGTTTAATCCTGAAGCCGTGGTGAAAGTCACCGATGTGTTATTGGCAAGCCATGAAAATACGGCGCAAATTATTGATGCCCGCCCGGCTGCACGTTTTAACGCAGAAGTTGATGAACCTCGCCCAGGTTTACGTCGCGGACATATTCCCGGTGCATTGAACGTTCCGTGGACGGAACTGGTGCGCGAAGGCGAACTAAAAACGACCGATGAACTGGATGCTATATTTTTTGGTCGCGGCGTCAGCTATGACAAACCGATTATCGTCAGCTGCGGCTCTGGTGTAACGGCAGCCGTGGTTTTGTTGGCACTCGCGACGCTGGATGTGCCAAACGTGAAAATGTACGACGGCGCATGGAGTGAATGGGGCGCACGGGCAGATTTACCGGTTGAGCCAGTGAAATAAGCTTTTTACAGGCAATAAAAAACCGCCGAATTTGGCGGTTTTTTATTGTGCACAGAAAACCCCCAGCTAGGCTGGGGGTTCCGGAAAGCTTTCAGCTTTGAGCCAGTTATTAAAACCCCTTTTGATTTGTTAAAACACCTTGCGGTCTGGCAACTGCAAGTGTCAAACAAGAAATCAAAAGGGGGTCCCAATGGGGGACGAAAAGAGCTTAGCGTACACCCGCTGGAACTGTAAATATCACATAGTTTTTGCGCCGAAATACCGAAGACTGGCGTTTTACGGAGAGAAGCGTAGGGCGATAGGCAGTATTTTGAGAAAGCTGTGTGAGTGGAAAAGCGTACGGATTCTGGAAGCAGAGTGCTGCGCAGATCATATCCATATGCTTGTGGAAATCCCACCCAAAATGAGCGTATCCGGCGTTATGGGATATCTGAAAGGGAAAAGCAGTCTGATGCTTTACGAGCAGTTTGGGGATTTGAAATTCAAATACAGAAACAGGGAGTTCTGGTGCCGAGGGTACTATGTCGATACGGTGGGTAAGAACACGGCGAAGATACAGGACTACATAAAGCACCAGCTTGAAGAGGATAAAATGGGGGAGCAGTTATCGATTCCATATCCGGGCAGCCCGTTTACGGGCCGTAAGTAACGAAGTTGAATGCAAATGTCAGATCGTATGCGCCTGTTAGGGCGCGGCTGGTAACAGAGCCTTACAGGCGCATTTGAAAAACCTCCGGCTATGCCGGAGGATATTTATTTGCTGGTCTGGTTCGCGGCCTTTCCAGCAGGTTGTATTACTGCAAGTGTATCTCGTCTACTCAATACTCGCTTTATGCATCAACGATGTCAAGTAGATAAAAAAGGATAGATTTTGAATTCATTTGGCTTATCAGTCCGAATTCAGACAAATATAAACAAATCCCGCTTAATATTAAAATATACTAACTGGTAAAAGATATTACTTAAACGTGTAATTTCACTTTCTTTAAACAACAAAAAACCGCCAAAATCAGGCGGTTTTTTGTTGCTGGTTTGGTTCGCGGCCTTTCCAGCAGGTTCACTTGTGTTGCATGAACAACGCAGGTGCCTCACAGCAAAAGAATACTCGCTGTTAAGAAATTTTGTGTCAAGTAAAAAACGAGTAATTATTTTTCGGTTAGCGTATTATCGACACCGGCCCTTTCCGCCGTCTCGCAAACGGGCGCTGGCTTTAGGAAAGGATGTTCCTTGGCCGTAAATGCAAGTGTATCTCGTCGCTTGCTATCGCGGCAATATCGCCAGTGGTGATGTCGTGATGCGGTCTTCGCATGGACCGCACAATGAAGATACGGTGCTTTTGTATCGTACTTATTGTTTCTGGTGCGCTGTTAACCGAGGTAAATAATAACCGGAGTCTCTCCGGCAACAATTTATTGGTGGTTAACAACCTTCAGAACAGCAGGTAAACCCGAATGCCGCCCTTTGGGGCGGCATATTTTAGATTATCCGGTTCTGTTTAAAGTCACGCAAAAAACCACCCCAGCGACGTTCATAGAATGGCACAATATGTTCGGTAATAAAGTGGCTAATTCCTTTTTCCCCTTTTTTCACCTGACAAATATCGATGGGTTCATCGCCAGGTAATGTATCGGTCGCTACACTTCCCGCCGCCTGAATAATTTCTTCGATATCACCATCGGCTTCAATGCCAATAAGTAAATTAGGCTGTGCCTCTTCGTTCTCTTTAATTGAACAAATAAAAGCACGCTTCACCGGCTTAATAGTTTTAAATAAGGTGGTGAGTGAATCAATCATTTGTGCTGGTGGCTCTGCGACTTCCGATAATATCAGCGATTCACCGCCCTCCAGTACTTCCTGGCTGCTCAGCGGATTTCCTTCTTCACCAATCAACAAACTGATTTCACGCGGCATAAATTCTTTACCGGTTGGCAGTTTGGCATTAAGGAAGAGCGTTTCGCCAAGGGTCATCTCAAACAATGTGCGAACGGGCATTACGACAAATGCCTGTTCGTCTTCAACCGCCTGTTGAAGTGCTTCTAACGAGGTGAAAAAAGGAATGACGCTGGTGCCGTCTTCTTTTTCCCAGTGCTGTAAATCAAGCGCGCTATCTTCAACCACAGCCTCGCCCTGCGCCGCCGTACCAGGCACCCAGACGATGGATTCCAGTAGAGTACGGAAAAAGGCCGGGCGGTGCGCCGGTTCGGTTGCTGCTTTTTCCAGCAGGTCTTCAAGTTCATTTTTTGTTTCGGACATAAGAACCACAATTCATTCAACGTTCGGGGCACAAGTGCCTGATGCGCCATACTTATCAGGCCTACAAGGGATTCACAATTTGTTGAATTTGCAATACTTTGTAGGCCGGATATGGCGTTTACGCCGCATCCGGCATATTAGTTTACGCCGTTAACAGATTAGCAATCGTGCGCACACCAAGTCCCGTAGCACCCGCAGACCACTGTTCAACCGGCGCTTTACGGTAAGTCGCCGAGCAGTCGATATGCAGCCAGCCTTGCTGATAGTTCTCAACAAAGTGCGACAGGAAGCCCGCCGCCGTGCTCGCGCCTGCCGGGTACGCCGCGCTTCCGGTATTGTTCAGTTCGGCAAAGTTAGACGGCAGCTGGCTGCGGTGGAACTCCGCCAGCGGCAGACGCCAGAACGGTTCATTCTCCTGCGCGGCACTCGCCAGCAAGCGACCGGCAAGCGCATCGTCAAAACTGAACAGCGCGTGATAATCATTACCCAGCGCAGTTTTCGCCGCCCCGGTGAGGGTCGCCGCATCAATGATCAGTTCCGGTTTCTGCGCACTGGCATCAATCAGGCCATCGGCCAGCACCAGACGCCCTTCCGCATCAGTGTTCATCACTTCAACTTTTTTACCGTTGCGATAGGTAATAATATCGCCCAGTTTGAACGCGTTGCCGCTGATCAGGTTATCCGCACAGCAGAGGAACAGCTTCACGCGCTTGTTCAGTCCGCGCGTAATGGCAAACGCCAGCGCCCCGGTAACCGTTGCCGCGCCGCCCATGTCCGACTTCATCGAGTCCATAAATGCGGTCTGTTTGATACTGTAGCCGCCGGAATCAAAGGTGATGCCTTTACCAACCAGGCACGCGTACACTGGCGCTTCTTTATCGCCAGTCGGGTTGTAATCCAGCGCCAGCAATACCGGAGAACGTTCTGAACCGCGCCCGACCGTGTGCAGCCCCATATAACCTTGCTCACGCAGATCTTCGCCTTTGGTGATCCGATAAGTCACACGATCGCCCGCGACGTTGCTGATCAGATCAACAGCACGCTGTGCCAGTTGCGATGGCCCCAGCTCTTCCGCCGGTGCGTTAATGGTGTCACGCACCCAGTCGATGATCATCAGGCGGTTATCCAGTTCCTGGCGCTGGGCATCGTCCAGATCCGGCCACTCCACTTTACGTGTGCCTTTCGGGGCTTTGTAACCTTGCCAGAATGCCCAGCAGCGATCCGCATCCCAGTCTTCACCGCTTAACTGAACATGCTTGATGCCCAGACCGTCAATCTTGCGCGCCGCACGCTGGATCAGCCCCAGATCGTCTGTCCCGTTCAAATGCAGGGTAATGCCATCATTATTAATGCTGTAAGTCGCTTTTTCTCCCCAGCGCGCGTCGGCAGGTTGGGTAGAGAGGGTAATCTTCATCGCTTCTGTCATTTTAGTTATCCTTCTTTGTAAAAGGGCCGCCAGTTGGCAGCCCCAGGATTTTTCCGCTAAATGATTCGCGTTGCAGGACAAAACGCATTGCGTTTTGAACAGCGCTTGCGCTGGCCCCGGAGGGGTGAGGCCAAAAGGCCGAATCACGCGGCAAGTGAGTGAAGCCCCAGGAGCATAGATAACTATGTGACTGGGGTGAACGAGCGCAGCCAACGCATCTGCGGCGTGAAGCATGACGCGGAAATTATTCGGCTTCGTCCAGCCAGACTAACAAAATCGCTTCGAGGATTTTCTCGTTGGATGCCTGCGGGTCGTCGTCGAAATCTTCCAGATCGCAAATCCACTGATGCATATCGGTGAATCGAACCGTTTTCGGATCAAGATCGGGATACGCATCGTACAGTGCTTCGCCAATTTCGCGGCTATCGGTCCACTTAAGTCCCATACTAACCTCTGTTAATGCTCACGCGCATGGTTGATAGTGTAACGCGGGATTTCGACCACTAAATCTTCGTCGGTAACGCGCGCCTGGCAGCTTAAACGGCTTTCCGGCTCCAGTCCCCAGGCTTTGTCCAGCATGTCGTCTTCCTGCTCTGAGCTTTCCGGCAGCGAGTCAAAACCTTCGCGAACGATGCAGTGGCAGGTGGTGCAAGCACAGGATTTTTCACAGGCGTGTTCAATCTCGATACCGTTACGCAGCGCAACGTCGAGAATGGTTTCACCACTATTCGCTTCCAGAACAGCGCCATCAGGGCAGAGATCCTGATGAGGCAAAATAACAATCTTTGGCATATTAAACCTCGTCCACGGAATGGCCTTTCAGCGCACGACGAACCGACTGGTCCATGCGGCGAGCGGCGAAATCCTGGGTTTGTTTGTCTACGTTTTTAATCGCTTGTTCGATAGCGTCAACATCATCGCCCTGCGCCACTTCACTCAGGTGAGCGGCAGCATCGTCAATGACCTGACGCTCTGCGGTGCTTAACAGCGCGGCATCAGCAGCCAGCGCGCCGTGCAGACTTTCCAGCACACGCGCCGCTTCTACTTTTTGTTCTGCCAACATACGGGCTTTTACGTCCTGCTCGGCATAGCTCATTGAGTCTTTGATCATCGAAGCGATTTCGCTATCGGTCAGACCGTAAGACGGTTTGACCTGAATAGACGCCTCAACGCCGGTGGATTTCTCCATCGCCGTCACGCTCAAAAGACCGTCGGCATCGACCTGGAACGTTACGCGAATATGCGCGCCGCCAGCCGGTAGCGCCGGGATACCACGCAGTGCAAAACGCGCCAGCGAGCGGCAGTCCTGCACCAGTTCACGTTCACCCTGCATCACATGGATAGACATTGCCGTCTGACCATCTTTAAAGGTGGTGAAATCCTGGGCGCGGGCCACCGGAATCGTGGTATTACGCGGGATCACTTTCTCCACCAGGCCGCCCATGGTCTCGAGGCCCAGCGACAGCGGGATCACATCCAGCAACAGCATTTCGCTGTCCGGCTTGTTACCCACCAGAATATCCGCCTGAATCGCCGCGCCAATAGCGACGACTTTATCCGGGTCGATAGAAGTCAGCGGTGGACGACCGAAAAATTCGCCTACTCGTTCACGCACCAGCGGCACGCGAGTAGAACCGCCAACCATCACCACTTCCAGCACATCATCAGCTTCTACGCCAGCGTCTTTCAGCGCACGACGACAAGCCAGTAAGGTTCGTTTTACCAGTGGCGCGATCAGTTCGTTGAATTGTTCACGGCTGATTTCGCCCTGCCAGCCCGCAACGTTAACGGTCACGGAGTCCGCATCGCTCAGCGCGATTTTGGCCGCAATGGCGGCATCCAGCAGTTCACGCTGAACGCGGTTATCGCTACGATCAGGAATGCCCGCCTGCTCGCGAATGTAATCCGCCAGCAGATGGTCGAAATCATCGCCGCCGAGCGCGGAATCACCGCCGGTCGCCAGCACTTCAAACACGCCGCGACTTAAGCGCAGAATGGAAATATCAAACGTCCCGCCGCCGAGGTCATAAACAGCGATCACGCCTTCCTGACCGGAATCCAGCCCGTAGGCGATAGCCGCAGCGGTCGGTTCGTTAAGTAAGCGCAGAACATGCAACCCCGCCAGACGCGCCGCGTCTTTGGTGCCCTGACGCTGGGCATCGTCAAAGTACGCCGGAACGGTGATAACGACACCATCCAGCTCGCCTGCCAGGGCTTCAGTTGCCCGCGCCGCCAGTGCTTTGAGGATGTCCGCAGAAACGCGCACCGGGTTCAGCAGCCCCGCCGCCGTTTCAATCATCGGCAGGCCGTTTTCGCTGGCCTGGAATTGATAAGGCAGATGCGGATAGCGTTGCTGGATATCAGCCAGCGAGCGCCCCATCAGGCGTTTAACAGAACTAATGGTGTTGGTGGTGTCAAGCGCTGCGTTAGTACGCGCGTCATAACCCACCGAATGCCCTTGCTGTTGATAGTGAACAACAGACGGCAGCAGGTGACGGCCTTCATGGTCGGCTAACGTTTCGGCCTGACCGCTGCGCACTGTCGCCACCAGCGAGTTGGTTGTGCCCAGGTCAATACCGGCCGCCAGACGACGCTGATGCGGCGCAGCACTCAAACCTGGTTCACTAATTTGTAATAAGGCCATGTTTAGCTTCCAGAAATTAAAAATCGAGCAGTTTTTCTTCGAGTTGTTCGGCACTGCTTCGCAGTTTATCGAGAAAACGCAGCTTACGCACGGTATCCGCCGCCGCGTCCCACGTCTCGTTGTCTAACTGTTCAACCATCAACTGATGGCGGGTATCAAACATCTTTTTCACACGTTTGATAAAGCTTTCCAGCCGCGCTTCATCTTTCGCCTGTTCGATCTCGTCCAGTTCTTCGCGCAGCTCCAGCTGTTCCATCAGGAACGCGGTGTCGCGCACAGTATGCTGCTCGCTGGCGAGATCAAAACCGTGCAAAGAAAGCAAATATTCCGCGCGCATTAACGGATGACGCAGCGTTTGCCAGGCCTGGTTAATGGTTGCAGATTGCTGTACGGCGGCGAGTTGTTCCGCCTGGCTTCCGCTGGCGAATTTATCAGGATGATACTGACGTTGTAGATCCTGAAAACGCAGGCTCAGCGCCTGGGTATCGAGTTGATAACGGGCAGGCAAGCCAAAGAGGGTGAAGTAATCCATAACATTCTCAGGGCTGCGATCCGCCGCGATAACGGCGAATCAGGTAAAACAAACCCCACGCGCAGGCGACCACGGTGGGGTTATCGGTATGCGCATCAAACGTGGAAGCTTTCGCCGCAACCACACTCATCTTTAACGTTCGGGTTGGTGAATTTAAACCCTTCGTTCAGGCCTTCTTTTACGAAGTCCAGCTGCGTACCGTCCAGAAATTGCAGGCTTTTGCCATCGACCACGACTTTCACGCCTTTGTCTTCAAACACGATGTCTTCCGGCGTCGGTTCGTCAACAAATTCCAGTACATAAGCCATACCTGAACATCCGGAGGTTCTCACGCCCAGACGCAGGCCAAACCCTTTGCCACGGTTAGCCAGAAAGGTATTTACTCGCGCTGCTGCACTGTCGCTCAGTGTAATCGACATAACCAAACCTCAACTCTTATTTTGCTTCACGTTTGCTTTTATAGTCCGCAATGGCGGCTTTGATCGCGTCTTCTGCCAGAATAGAACAGTGAATTTTCACCGGAGGCAGTTCAAGTTCTTCAGCAATATCGGTGTTTTTGATCGCCTGCGCTTCGTCGAGAGACTTCCCTTTCACCCATTCGGTGACCAGGGAGCTGGAAGCGATAGCAGAACCGCAGCCGTAAGTTTTAAAACGCGCGTCTTCAATGATACCTTCATCGTTGACTTTAATCTGCAACTTCATCACGTCGCCACAGGCCGGTGCACCCACCATGCCGCTGCCGACGTTCTCGTCGTTGTTGTCAAAGGAACCCACGTTACGCGGATTCTCGTAATGGTCGATAACTTTTTCGCTGTAAGCCATTATAAATTCTCCTGATTCCGATACCGATTAATGATGAGCCCATTCGATGCTGTTCAGATCCACGCCCTGCTTGTACATTTCCCACAGCGGAGAAAGGTCACGCAGACGACCGATGGATTTACGAACTAACTCGATGGTGTAGTCGATCTCTTCTTCAGTAGTAAAACGACCTAAAGAGAAACGGATAGAGCTATGTGCCAGCTCGTCGTTCAGCCCCAGCGCGCGCAGCACGTAGGACGGTTCGAGGCTTGCTGACGTACAGGCGGAACCGGAAGAAACCGCGAGGTCTTTCAGCGCCATAATCAGCGACTCACCTTCAACGTAGTTGAAGCTGACGTTAAGAATGTTCGGCGCACCGTGTTCGAGGTCACCGTTCAGGTAAACTTCTTCGATATCTTTGATGCCGTTCCACAGACGGTTACGCAGGCCGCGCAGACGTTCCATCTCGGTCGCCATCTCTTCTTTTGCGATGCGATAGGCTTCGCCCATACCGACGATCTGGTGGACAGGCAGGGTGCCGGAACGCATACCGCGCTCGTGACCGCCGCCGTGCATTTGCGCTTCGATGCGTACGCGCGGTTTACGACGTACATATAGCGCACCGATACCTTTCGGGCCATAGATTTTGTGACCGGAGAAAGACATCAGGTCAACTTTCAACTGGCTCAGGTCGATAGGCAGTTTGCCCACGCTCTGGGTTGCATCAACGTGATAGATAATGCCTCGAGCACGGCACATTTCGCCGATAGCCGCGATATCCTGCACCACGCCGATTTCGTTATTTACGTGCATTATGGAAACGAGGATGGTGTCGTCACGCATCGCTGCTTCCAGTTCTTTCAGGTCGATAATGCCATTACGCTGCGGTGCCAGATAGGTGACTTCGAAACCTTCGCGCTCCAGCTGACGGCAGGTATCCAGTACCGCTTTGTGTTCGGTTTTGCTGGTGATGATGTGCTTGCCTTTTTTCTGATAAAAGTTGGCTGCACCTTTGATCGCCAGGTTGTCAGATTCGGTTGCACCAGAGGTAAAGACGATTTCACGCGGGTCAGCGCCGACCAGATCTGCAATCTGATTACGGGCGATATCAACCGCTTCTTCAGCCTGCCAGCCGAAACGGTGAGAACGGGAGGCCGGGTTACCAAAGGTTCCGTCCATCGTCATAAACTGCATCATTTTCTCGGCAACACGCGGGTCCACCGGCGTGGTTGCGGAGTAGTCGAGATAAATCGGTAATTTCATTGCTCTATAAACTCCGTACATCACTCAATGCAAGGAACCAGGCTACCGGCTGGATGTACGACCGTGTTTACGGAGTGTTAAACACTCCGGCCTGATTCTGAATACTTTTTATTAAGCGCGTAACTTAACGTCGATCGCGTCTTGTGTGCGGGTGCGTGGCGCGTCGTGAGTATGCTGACGACCAGACACATCCAGCACTTCCTGGTTATTAACCAGTTCGCCTAAAGTAATGTTGTTGAGAAAACCGGTGAGACGGTCGCTCAAATCACGCCACAGCGCGTGGGTCAGGCATTTATCGCCGCCCTGGCAGCCGCCTTTACCCTGACAACGGGTGGCATCTACAGATTCGTCAACGGCGCTAATCACTTCGCCAACGGCGATGCTGCTGGCATCTTTGCCTAACAGATAACCACCGCCTGGTCCACGTACGCTGGAAACCAGACCATTTTTACGCAGACGGGAAAACAGTTGTTCCAGATAAGAAAGGGAAATTCCCTGACGTTCGGAAATATCAGCCAACGGTACCGGGCCCGCTTCAGAGTTGAGCGCAACGTCAAGCATTGCGGTCACGGCATAGCGCCCTTTAGATGTCAGTCTCATGTCTTACTTCACCTCAAACTCGCCCCTGCCCGGGGTTTTTTATTGTAAAAGTGGGGGTATTGCATAGCAGGGTCAAGTCTGACATTCCCGAGTAAATTGGTCAACTATTTACTTGACTGATTTAGTCGGGTATTTAACCTTCAGTGCCATTTTTTTATCGTGGCGTTTGTACCTGTTGTCGGATGCGGTGTGAACACCTTATCCGACCTACGGTTCTGTACATTGTAGGCCTGATAAGACGCATTAAGCGTCGCATCAGGCAACCACTGTTATTCGGCCTTATTACCTTTATTCTGCTGCTCTATAGAAGCCAGAATCCCGCGCAGGATATTCAATTCCTGGCTTTCCGGGCGCGCACGGGTAAACAGACGGCGCAATTTATTCATCACCTGCCCCGGATGGTTTTCACGAATAAAACCGGTTGCCAGCAGCGTTTGTTCCAGATGACCATAAAAACGCTCCAGATCATCGACCAGCGGATACGGCGTCTCTTCATGCTCGACTTGTTCGCCATTTTCCTGAGTTGCCAGCCAGGCCATGCGCACTTCATAGGCAATAACCTGAACCGCCATCGCCAGGTTCAGCGAACTGTATTCCGGGTTCGCAGCAATCGCGACATGATAATGGCATTTCTGCAACTCTTCATTGGTCAAGCCAACACGCTCACGACCAAAAACCAGCGCCACCGGGGTATTTGCCGCTTCAGCGACGCTTTTCAGACCGCATTCGCGCGGGTCGAGCATCGGCCACGGCAGCGTGCGGGAGCGTGCGCTGGTGCCCACCACCAGGCTACAACCGGCTAACGCTTCGTCGAGCGTATCGACGATGTGAGCATTACCAATCACATCGCTGGCCCCTGCTGCCAGGGCAATCGCCTGGGAGTCAGGTTTCACCAGTGGATTAACCAGCCACAGATTGGTTAATCCCATTGTTTTCATGGCACGGGCAACAGAACCCATATTGCCGGTGTGTGACGTCTCCACCAGCACAATTCGAATATTTTGCAGCATTGTCTTTCTTCGTCTAAAGATTATTCGCGCATCTTATCATAAAACGAAGACAGATGCCGATCTCGCTGCTATACTCTGCGCCGTTTTCCCGTTCTTTAACATCCAGTGAGAGAGACCGATGCATCCGATGCTGAACATCGCCGTGCGCGCAGCGCGCAAGGCGGGTAATTTAATTGCCAAAAACTATGAAACCCCGGACGCTGTAGAAGCGAGCCAGAAAGGCAGTAACGACTTCGTGACCAACGTAGATAAAGCTGCCGAAGCGGTGATTATCGACACGATTCGTAAATCTTACCCACAGCACACCATCATCACCGAAGAAAGCGGTGAACTTGAAGGTACTGATCAGGATGTTCAATGGGTTATCGATCCACTGGATGGCACTACCAACTTTATCAAACGTCTGCCGCACTTCGCGGTATCTATCGCCGTTCGTATCAAAGGCCGCACTGAAGTTGCTGTGGTTTACGATCCTATGCGTAACGAACTGTTCACCGCCACTCGCGGTCAGGGCGCACAGCTGAACGGCTACCGTCTGCGCGGCAGCACCGCTCGCGATCTCGACGGTACTATTCTGGCGACCGGCTTCCCGTTCAAAGCAAAACAGTACGCCACCACCTACATCAACATCGTCGGCAAACTGTTCAACGAATGCGCTGACTTCCGTCGTACCGGTTCTGCGGCGCTGGATCTGGCTTACGTTGCTGCGGGTCGCGTTGACGGTTTCTTTGAAATCGGTCTGCGTCCGTGGGATTTCGCCGCAGGCGAGCTGCTGGTTCGTGAAGCGGGCGGCATCGTCAGCGACTTCACCGGTGGTCATAACTACATGCTGACCGGTAACATCGTTGCTGGTAACCCGCGCGTTGTTAAAGCCATGCTGGCGAATATGCGTGACGAGTTAAGCGACGCCCTGAAGCGTTAATGACTCTGGCGGGTGATGTCACTCACCCGCCCTCGCCTTTCAGGCGCTATTCCGAAATACTTCCTCACCGCTTTACTTTCTTTCGCCACTCTCCCACCATCTTTCCCCGATTAATGGATGATAAAGAAGTCGCAAGGAAAGGTTATGGCGCTGCCAGTGAACAAACGCGTTCTCAAAATTCTGTTTATTCTCTTTGTTGTTGCCTTCTGCATTTATTTAATACCGCGCATCGCCATCAATTTCTTCTATTATCCTGACGACAAAATTTACGGTCCCGAACCCTGGTCGGCGGAATCCGTCGAATTTACGGCTAAGGACGGTACTCATCTGCAAGGCTGGTTTATCCCTTCTTCGACGGGCCCTGCTGATAACGCCATTGCTACCATTATTCATGCTCACGGCAATGCCGGAAATATGTCCGCCCACTGGCCGCTGGTCAGTTGGTTACCCGAACGTAATTTCAATGTTTTTATGTTTGATTATCGTGGATTCGGTAAATCAAAAGGAAAACCTTCTCAGGCAGGGTTATTAGACGATACGCAAAGCGCCATCAATGTGGTGCGCCATCGCAGTGATGTAAACCCACAACGGCTGGTGCTGTTCGGGCAGAGTATTGGCGGGGCGAATATTCTTGATGTTATTGGTCAGGGTGATCGTGAAGGCATACGTGCGGTGATCCTCGACTCCACATTTGCCTCTTATGCGACCATCGCCAACCAGATGATTCCCGGCAGTGGCTACTTACTTGATGAGAGTTACAGCGGCGAAAATTACATCGCCAGCGTCAGCCCGATCCCGCTTTTACTCATTCACGGTAAAGCTGATCACGTTATCCCATGGCAGCACAGCGAAAAGTTGTATAGCCTGGCAAAAGAGCCAAAACGGTTGATCCTAATCCCGGATGGCGAACACATTGATGCTTTTTCTGATCGTCACGGCGATGTTTATCGCGAACAGATGGTGGATTTTATCCTTAGCGCGTTGAATCCGCAGAACTAACCCATGATCGCTAGCACGATAATCATTCACAAAACCACCTTAAGACATGCTAATCCACTGGTCAGAACAGTTTAAGATGAGAAAAATTCTGTGACGCTTGCCAACATTTCTGATGATTAGCATTCCCTTCGCCATTTCCCTGAGCAAACTTTAGCTATTCTTATCAATTATGCTTATGGGAGATCTACAGATGATGCCTACGCTTGCTCCACCATCTGTCCTTTCGGCTCCCCAGCGCCGCTGCCAGATCTTGCTGACACTCTTTCAGCCGGGGTTGACCGCCACCACGGCAACTTTCAGCGAGCTTAATGGTGTGGATGATGATATTGCCAGTCTTGATATCAGCGAAACAGGACGTGAGATCCTGCGCTATCATCAACTCACACTGACTACTGGTTATGACGGTAGCTACCGGGTTGAAGGTACAGTGCTTAACCAACGTTTGTGTTTATTTCACTGGCTACGACGTGGTTTCCGTCTGTGTCCGTCATTTATTACCAGCCATTTCACCCCCGCCCTGAAGAGTGAACTGAAGCGGCGCGGAATTGCGCGTAACTTTTACGACGATACCAATCTACAAGCGTTAGTGAATCTCTGCTCCCGACGGCTGCAAAAACGCTTTGAAACGCGCGATATTCATTTCCTGTGTCTGTATCTGCAATATTGTTTGCTGCAACACCACGCTGGAATTACGCCTCAGTTTAATCCGCTCCAACGTCGCTGGGCGGAATCCTGCCTTGAATTTCAGGTAGCGCAGGAAATTGGACGCCACTGGCAGCGTCGGGCGCTCCAGCCTGTACCGCCTGATGAGCCACTGTTTATGGCATTACTTTTTTCCATGTTGCGGGTTCCCGATCCACTGCGGGATGCGCATCAGCGGGACAGACAACTGCGTCAGTCTATCAAACGTCTGGTAAACCATTTTCGTGAGCTGGGAAATGTTCGTTTTTATGATGAACAGGGGTTATGCGATCAGCTTTATACCCACCTCGCCCAGGCGTTAAATCGCAGTTTGTTTGCCATCGGTATTGATAACACCCTGCCGGAAGAGTTCGCCCGCCTGTATCCACGCCTGGTGCGCACCACCCGCGCGGCGCTGGCCGGATTTGAAAGTGAATACGGCGTCCATCTTTCTGATGAGGAAAGCGGTCTGGTCGCGGTGATTTTCGGTGCCTGGCTAATGCAGGAAAACGACCTGCATGAGAAACAGATTATTCTACTGACCGGGAATGATAGCGAGCGAGAAGCGCAGATTGAGCAGCAGCTACGCGAACTAACGTTACTGCCGCTCAACATTAAACATATGTCGGTAAAGGTATTTTTGCAGACAGGCGCTCCGCGTGGCGCGGCACTGATTATTGCTCCTTATACCATGCCGTTACCGCTCTTTTCACCACCGCTGATCTATACGGACCTGACACTGACAACACATCAACAGGAGCAGATCCGCAAAATGCTCGAATCAGCATGAGGGAACAACTTTCGGGCGCAAAAACATTGCCGGAAGCGCCACCAGCGCCATCACCCAGAACACGCCGTGGCCCAGATATTGATACAGGAAACCGGCGAAAACGGTCATGATCGCAATACTGCCGCCCATCGCGACGGCAGAGTAAACCGCCTGTAAACGGATGACTTCGCTACCCTGGCGAGCGGCAATATAGCGCATGGCGGCCAGGTGGCAGACCGTGAAGGTGCCGCAATGCAGAATTTGCACCACTATCAACCACGGCAACGCCGTAGTTGCTCCCATAATGCCCCAGCGCACTACGCCGCAAATCGCCGAGATCAACAGCATATCGCGTGCACTACAACGGCGGAAAAGTTTATTACTCAGCGCAAAGATAATGACTTCCGCCACCACGCCCAGCGACCACAAATAGCCCACCGCCGAGGCCGAGTAGCCAGCAGCCTGCCAGTAAATGGCGCTAAAACCGTAATAGGCCGCATGCGCCCCCTGCAATAAACAAACGCAGGCCAGAAAGCGCCAGTTCTGGCGAACCAGCGCCAACCACGCAGACCAACCGGTGCTCTCCTGCTGGCGGCTTGCCCCTTGTGGCTGAATCGTCGGACGGATGAGAAAGCCGAGCAGCATGGATGCCACGCCCAACGTCAACAGCGCGAGGATCACCCGATAATCAAACATAGTGACCAGTTTACCCGTCAACGCCGAGCCAATGACAAACGCCACCGAGCCCCACAATCGCACTTTGCCGTAATCAAGCGGGAACTGCTTTTGCCACGTATTCGCCAGTGCATCGGTCAACGGTACCAGCGGTGAGAAAAAGAGGTTAAAGCCAATCATCACCAGCATCAGCCACGCTACGTGCGCCCCCGCCCAGAAGGCGACAGCAAAGAGAAGTGTCAGCAGTGCCAGCACGCGCAAGGCGGAAATCAGGCGAGAAGGATCGCTGACGCGGGGCGCGATGAGCAAACTCCCGAGAAAACGGGCAACCAGACCTGCCCCCAATAACAGGCCGATGGTTTCTGGCGTTAAACCAATCCCTTTAAGCCAGACGCTCCAGAAAGGTAGAAAAATGCCGTAACTAAAAAAGTATGTGAAATAGCCGAGCGCCAACCAGCGCGTGGATTGCAAAACCATGAGTCCCTCCCGTCAGGAGGCGTTAGTCTGGAGTTAATCGAATGTTGGTGCAAGTTGAAAAATAAGAATATTCGAGCCTGCTTCCCGATGTCTGTAACGCCAGTTCACAAGCACTCAAAAACTGCGATCCGTGACGCATGTTGCAAAGATAATGCGTAATTATGCCGTTACGCTTGCCAAACGTTCCTGCACAATGGCGATGAAATCGCGTAATGCCGGCTTCATCTCCCCTTTCTTCCACGCCATCAGTAAAGCAATGGAAGGCACATTTCCGGCAATGGGTCGAAATACCACCTGGCCGGTATTAAAATTATTCATATAACCGGGTATCAAAGTGACGCCCAGCCCCATCCCCACCAGATTCATGGTCACCAGAATATTCGTTGCCACCTGGACGATATTTGGCTGGCTGTTTTCTTGCGCAAACCACGCTTTAACGATCGGCGCAAGCGAACCGGAATACGCCGGATCGGTACTGACGAAATTCACGCCATCCAGTTGCGCGGCGGTGATCTCTTTTTCATGTGCTAAAGGGTGATCAACCGGTAACACCACCACTAATGGTTCGTCAAAAAGCTCCAGATAATCAATCTCCGGGCTATAAACAGGATGGCGCATTAAGCCGACGTCGAGTTCACCACGGCGAATTTTTTCTTCCTGTTCCGTGGTGATTAAACTCACCAGCTCAATTAAGGTGTCTGGCTGTCTGAGACGAAACATCGGTAATACTTTTGGCAGTAAATTCACTTCCGCCGATGGCACAAAGCCAATGGTTAATTGTCTGTCTTCCTGAACAATTTTCCGCGCCCGTAATTTGGCATTTTCCGCTTGTTCGAGGATTGCCAGCGCGTCCTGGAGAAAACATTCTCCCGCCGCCGTCAACGCGACTTTGCGCTTATCCCTCACCAGCAACGGAACACCGACACAGTTTTCAAGATCGCGGATCTGGCTGCTTAACGAAGGCTGTGAGGTATGCAGTTTTTCCGCCGCACGGGTAAAGTTCAGTGCCTGCGCCACTGCGACGAAATAGCGTAAATGTCGTAGTTCCATCACCTTCCCCTTGTTATCGAAAAAACGTCTCAGCTGGTAGAAATTAACTATTTCACATATTAGCAACCAACCAGCAACATCCTTATGGCACAAAAATAGAAGGTCAATACATCTTATCTTTCAGGATTAAAAAATATGACCACACCCTCAGATTTGAACATTTACCAACTGATTGACACCCAAAACGGTCGGGTCACTCCGCGTATTTATACCGACCCGGATATTTACCAACTGGAGCTTGAGCGCATTTTCGGTCGTTGCTGGCTATTTCTCGCCCACGAAAGCCAGATCCCAAAACCCGGTGATTTCTTTAACACCTACATGGGAGAAGATGCGGTTGTCGTAGTGCGTCAGAAAGACGGCAGCATTAAGGCGTTTCTCAACCAATGCCGCCACCGGGCCATGCGTGTGAGTTATGCAGATTGCGGCAACACGCGCGCCTTTACCTGTCCGTATCACGGCTGGTCTTATGGCATTAACGGCGAGTTGATCGATGTACCGCTGGAACCTCGCGCCTACCCACAAGGGTTGTGTAAATCCCACTGGGGACTAAACGAAGTTCCTTGTGTGGAGAGTTATAAAGGGCTGATTTTTGGCAACTGGGATACCAGCGCACCGGGCCTGCGTGATTACCTGGGTGACATTGCCTGGTATCTGGATGGCATGCTGGATCGTCGCGAAGGCGGCACCGAAATTGTCGGCGGTGTACAAAAGTGGGTGATCAACTGCAACTGGAAATTCCCGGCAGAGCAGTTCGCCAGTGACCAGTATCATGCTCTGTTCAGCCATGCTTCTGCCGTTCAGGTATTAGGGGCGAAAGATGATGGCAGCGATAAGCGTCTCGGTGATGGACAAACCGCCCGCCCGGTGTGGGAAACCGCCAAAGATGCGCTGCAATTTGGTCAGGACGGTCACGGTAGCGGTTTCTTCTTTACTGAAAAACCGGATGCTAATGTCTGGGTCGATGGCGCGGTTTCCAGCTATTACCGCGAAACCTATGCCGAAGCAGAACAACGTTTAGGTGAAGTTCGCGCCCTGCGCCTGGCGGGTCATAACAATATTTTCCCCACGCTTTCATGGCTAAACGGCACTGCCACACTCCGCGTCTGGCATCCGCGCGGCCCTGATCAAGTCGAAGTGTGGGCGTTCTGTATTACTGACAAAGCCGCCTCCGATGAAGTTAAAGCTGCTTTTGAAAACAGCGCCACTCGTGCTTTCGGTCCTGCAGGTTTTCTTGAGCAGGATGACTCGGAGAACTGGTGTGAAATCCAGAAATTGCTGAAAGGTCACCGCGCCCGCAACAGCAAACTGTGTCTGGAAATGGGGCTTGGTCAGGAAAAGCGTCGCGACGACGGCATTCCAGGCATTACTAACTATATCTTCTCAGAAACGGCCGCTCGTGGAATGTACCAACGCTGGGCCGATCTCCTGAGTAGCGAAAGCTGGCAGGAAGTGCTCGATAAAACCGCCGCTTACCAGCAGGAGGTGATGAAATGAGTGCGCAAGTTTCACTGGAGTTACATCACCGCATTAGCCAGTTTCTCTTTCACGAAGCCAGTCTGCTGGATGACTGGAAATTTCGTGACTGGCTGGCGCAGCTCGACGAAGAGATTCGTTACACCATGCGCACCACAGTTAACGCGCAAACGCGCGACCGCCGCAAAGGCGTTCAGCCGCCGACGACCTGGATTTTTAATGACACCAAAGACCAGCTGGAGCGGCGAATCGCCCGTCTGGAAACGGGCATGGCCTGGGCAGAAGAGCCGCCGTCACGCACCCGTCACTTAATCAGCAACTGCCAGGTAAGCGAAACCGACATACCAAACGTATTTGCCGTGAGGGTAAATTATCTGCTTTATCGGGCACAAAAAGAGCGCGATGAAACATTCTATGTTGGAACGCGTTTCGACAAAGTTCGCCGTCTGGAGGACGGGAACTGGCGCTTGCTGGAACGGGATATCGTCCTGGATCAAGCGGTCATCTCCTCCCATAACCTGAGTGTACTGTTCTGATGAATCGAATTTATGCGTGTCCCGTTGCGGATGTGCCGGAGGGTGAGGCTCTCCGGATCGATACCTCGCCCGTCATCGCCCTGTTCAACGTAGGCGGCGAGTTTTATGCCATTAACGATCGTTGCAGCCATGGTAATGCGTCGATGTCAGAAGGGTATCTGGAAGATGACGCCACGGTGGAGTGCCCGCTGCACGCCGCCAGTTTTTGCCTGAAAACGGGGAAAGCGTTATGCCTGCCCGCCACCGATCCGCTCACCACTTATCCAGTACACGTTGAAGGTGGTGACATCTTCATCGACTTACCGGAGGCGCAGCCATGAGCGATCTGCATAACGAGTCCATCTTTATTACCGGCGGCGGATCGGGGTTAGGCCTGGCGCTGGTCGAGCGATTTATCGAAGAAGGCGCGCAGGTTGCCACGCTGGAACTGTCGGCGGCAAAAGTCGCCAGTCTGCGTCAGCGATTTGGCGAACATATTCTGGCGGTGGAAGGCAACGTGACCTGTTATGCCGATTATCAACGCGCGATCGATCAGATCCTGACTCGTTCCGGCAAGCTGGATTGTTTTATCGGCAATGCGGGCATCTGGGATCACAATGCCTCACTGGTTAATACTCCCGCAGAGACGCTCGAAACCGGCTTCCACGAGCTGTTTAATGTCAACGTACTCGGTTACCTGCTGGGCGCAAAAGCCTGCGCTCCGGCGTTAATCGCCAGTGAAGGCAGCATGATTTTCACACTGTCAAACGCCGCCTGGTATCCCGGCGGCGGTGGCCCGCTGTACACCGCCAGTAAACATGCCGCAACCGGACTTATTCGCCAACTGGCTTATGAACTGGCACCGAAAGTGCGGGTGAATGGCGTCGGCCCGTGTGGTATGGCTAGCGACCTGCGCGGCCCACAGGCGCTCGGGCAAAGTGAAACCTCGATAATGCAGTCTCTGACGCCGGAGAAAATTGCCGCCATATTACCGCTGCAATTTTTCCCGCAACCGGCGGATTTTACGGGTCCGTATGTGATGTTGGCATCGCGGCGCAATAATCGCGCATTAAGCGGTGTGATGATCAACGCTGATGCGGGTTTAGCGATTCGCGGCATTCGCCACGTAGCGGCTGGGCTGGATCTTTAAGGACGTACGATGAAAGAAAAAACGATCATTATTGTCGGGGGCGGGCAAGCGGCGGCAATGGCTGCGGCCTCGCTACGCCAGCAAGGGTTCACCGGTGAGCTGCATCTGTTTTCCGATGAGCAACATCTTCCTTATGAACGCCCTCCGCTCTCGAAATCCATGTTGCTGGAAGATTCCCCACAGTTGCAGTCTGTGTTACCCGCTCACTGGTGGCAGGAAAACAATGTTCATCTGCATTCCGGTGTAACCATCAAAACATTGGGCCGCGACACACGAGAGTTAGTGTTAGCCAACGGCGAAAGCTGGCACTGGGATCAGCTTTTTATAGCAACCGGCGCGGCAGCTCGACCGCTGCCGTTGCTTGATGCACTGGGAGAACGCTGCTTTACCCTGCGCCATGCCGGCGATGCCGCCAGACTGAGAGAAGTTCTGCAGCCCGAACGGTCAGTCGTGATTGTCGGTGCCGGAACTATTGGTCTGGAACTGGCTGCCAGCGCCACGCAGCGCGGATGTAAGGTGACAGTGATTGAACTGGCGGCAACCGTCATGGGCCGTAATGCACCACCGCCCGTACAACGCTATCTTTTGCAGCGCCATCAGCAGGCTGGTGTGCACATTCTGCTCAATAATGCCATTGAACATGTGGTCGATGGTGAAAAAGTAGAACTGACGCTGCAAAGTGGCGAAACGCTTCAGGCCGATGTGGTGATTTACGGTATTGGTATCAGCGCCAACGACCAACTGGCTCGCGAGGCCAACCTTGATACTGCCAATGGCATTGTCATTGATGAGGCTTGCCGCACCTGCGATCCCGCGATCTTTGCCGGTGGCGATGTGGCAATCACCCGTCTTGAAAATGGCGCACTACACCGCTGCGAAAGCTGGGAAAACGCCAATAACCAGGCGCAAATTGCCGCTGCCGCAATGTTGGGGCTACCGCTTCCGCGACTGCCGCCGCCGTGGTTCTGGAGCGATCAGTACAGTGATAACTTACAGTTTATTGGCGATATGCGTGGCGATGACTGGCTTTGTCGTGGCAACCCGGAAACTCAGAAGGCGATTTGGTTTAATCTGCAAAACGGCGTGCTTATCGGTGCGGTAACGCTGAATCAGGGGCGTGAGATTCGCTTAATCCGCAAATGGATCCAGAGCGGCAAAACGTTTGATGCGAAACTGCTGATAGATGAGGACATCGCGCTTAAATCACTGTAACCAGGATAATTAGCGAATATCTCAACGCCTGGGGCGTGGCGAGGTACCAGAGTGTGTATTACGTTTAAATCACATTATCTTGCAAAGGGATTGGTTATGAACTCACTACGTTATTTTGATTTTGGTGCTGCACGCCCCGTTTTGTTATTAATTGCCCGTATCGCCGTGGTCTTAATTTTCATTATTTTTGGTTTTCCCAAAATGATGGGTTTTGACGGTACGGTCCAATATATGGCCTCGCTGGGCGCGCCAATGCCGATGCTGGCAGCGATTATTGCGGTAGTTATGGAAGTGCCCGCCGCGATATTAATCGTGCTTGGCTTTTTCACCCGTCCGCTGGCGGTGCTGTTTATTTTCTACACGCTGGGTACGGCGGTAATTGGTCACCATTACTGGGATATGACCGGCGATGCGGTTGGGCCAAATATGATTAATTTCTGGAAGAATGTCAGTATCGCTGGCGCATTCCTGCTGTTGGCAATTACCGGGCCGGGGGCAATTTCTCTCGATCGGCGTTAGGAAAGATGCCGGATGCGGCGTGATGAACTGAACCCCAAAACCTGGACAGTTTCAGTTAACCGGCTTTTTGATGCTCAGTCCGGTATTCTACCGGACTGAGTCCCCCAAGACTGAGTTTTATTCTTTTTTGA
>NZ_JBJQLG010000012.1:0-189328 GCF_046486495.1 Escherichia sp. WS3227_2 | reverse complement strand
GAGTGCCCACACAGATTGTCTGATAAATTGTTAAAGAGCAGTGCCGCTTCGCTTTTTCTCAGCGGCGCGGGGTGTGCATAATACGCTTTCCCGCTACAGAGTCAAGCATTTATTTTTGCTTTCTCTGCCGGAATTCTCAGGAGAACCCCGCTGACCCGGCGGCGTGTTTGCCGTTGTTCCGTGTCAGTGGTGGCGCATTATAGGGAGTTATTCCGGCCTGACAAGAGGAAATTTAAAATAATTTTCTGACCGCGCATTTTTTCAGCAAAAGCCCCGTTAATGTGCCATAAAACAAGCAATTTGCCGTTTTTGCAACCGTAATCACACTTCCTGGTGGCATACTAAGGAGGAATAAAAAGAAAAAGGAAGATTAGTAATGCCTTTAAGCGCACAACAGTTAGCTGCACAGAAAAACCTTTCGTATGTTCTGGCTGAGAAGCTGGCGCAACGCATCTTAAAAGGTGAATATGAACCCGGCACCATTTTGCCCGGTGAGATTGAGCTGGGCGAGCAATTTGGAGTGAGTCGTACAGCGGTACGCGAAGCGGTCAAAACGTTAACGGCAAAAGGGATGGTTTTACCGCGACCGCGAATTGGTACCCGGGTAATGCCACAATCGAACTGGAATTTTCTTGATCAGGAATTGCTTACCTGGTGGATGACAGAAGAGAACTTTCATCAGGTCATCGATCACTTTCTGGTTATGCGTATCTGTCTGGAGCCGCAAGCTTGCCTACTGGCTGCAACGGTTGGCACCGCGGAACAGAAGGCGCATCTCAATACGTTAATGGCCGAAATGGTGGCATTAAAAGAGAACTTTCGCCGTGAACGCTGGATTGAGGTCGATATGGCCTGGCATGAGCATATCTATGAAATGAGCGCCAATCCGTTTTTGACCTCATTCGCCTCGCTATTCCATTCGGTTTATCACACTTACTTCACGTCAATTACCAGCGACACAGTGATAAAGCTGGATCTGCATCAGGCGATTGTCGATGCGATTATCCAAAGCGATGGCGACGCGGCATTTAAAGCTTGTCAGGCGCTGCTACGCTCACCTGATAAGTGATAACCCGATAACAGGACATTGAATGAGCGATAAAAAGAAGCGCAGTATGGCGGGTTTGCCGTGGATCGCGGCGATGGCCTTCTTCATGCAGGCACTTGATGCCACTATTCTGAATACCGCCTTACCCGCAATCGCTCATAGCCTTAATCGTTCTCCTCTCGCGATGCAATCAGCCATCATCAGTTATACGCTGACGGTGGCGATGCTTATTCCTGTAAGCGGATGGCTAGCCGATCGCTTCGGTACGCGTCGCATATTTACCCTTGCCGTGAGTCTGTTCACGTTGGGTTCTCTGGCCTGCGCACTTTCTAACTCGCTACCACAGCTGGTTGTCTTCCGGGTTATTCAGGGGATAGGCGGCGCAATGATGATGCCTGTTGCTCGGCTGGCCTTACTGCGCGCTTATCCTCGTAATGAGCTTCTTCCTGTATTGAATTTTGTCGCCATGCCGGGTCTGGTGGGGCCAATTTTAGGCCCCGTTCTTGGCGGCGTGCTGGTCACCTGGGCAACCTGGCACTGGATATTTTTAATCAATATCCCCATAGGTATTGCGGGCCTTCTTTACGCGCGCAAACATATGCCCAATTTCACCACCGCACGACGCAGATTCGATATCACTGGCTTTTTGCTGTTTGGCCTTAGCCTTGTTCTATTCTCAAGCGGAATAGAGCTATTCGGGGAAAAGATTGTCGCCAGTTGGATTGCCTTGACGGTAATTGTCACCAGCATCGGGTTACTGCTTCTCTATATTCTCCATGCACGACGCACGCCAAACCCATTAATTTCATTAGATTTATTTAAAACCCGCACTTTCTCGATCGGTATCGTAGGTAATATTGCAACCCGTCTGGGGACCGGCTGTGTACCGTTCCTTATGCCATTGATGTTACAGGTAGGATTTGGTTATCAGGCGTTTATTGCCGGCTGTATGATGGCACCGACAGCGTTAGGTTCCATTATTGCAAAATCGATGGTTACCCAAGTCTTACGTCGTCTGGGCTATCGCCATACATTAGTGGGGATCACGGTGATTATTGGGCTAATGATCGCTCAGTTCTCTTTGCAATCACCGGCAATGGCGATATGGATGCTGATCTTGCCGTTGTTTATATTAGGGATGGCTATGTCGACGCAATTTACCGCGATGAATACCATCACACTTGCCGATCTGACCGATGACAACGCCAGCAGCGGTAACAGTGTTCTGGCGGTCACGCAGCAACTGTCTATCAGTTTAGGCGTTGCTGTAAGTGCGGCCGTCCTTCGCGTTTATGAAGGGATGGAAGGCACAACGACTGTCGAACAATTCCACTATACGTTTATCACGATGGGCATTATTACTGTTGCTTCAGCAGCAATGTTCATGCTTCTGAAAACAACCGATGGTAATAATTTGATCAAAAGACAGCGTAAATCTAAGCCGAACCGCGTTCCATCAGAATCGGAGTAAGTTGTAATCGTTGTTGCTGAAGGGTCGGTTGGGTTATCCGATGGATGAGTACATCAATCGCCAGCTCCCCTAGTTCATCTTTCGGTTGGTGGATAGTGGTTAATGGTGGCGTCATAAAGCTTGCCAGTTCGATATCGTCATAGCCAATCACCGCAATATCCTGCGGAACTTGTAACTCTGCCTGATACAGCGCCTGGTAAACGCCAACAGCCATAGCGTCATTTCCGGTAAAGACGGCCTGAGGACGCAGCGGATGTAATAACAGTTGGCGCATAGCGTCAAACCCGCCGTTAAATTCAAAATCACCAGTGACTTCATAGCCATCAGGAATGTTGAGACCCGCACGTTTCATCGCCGCCCGATAACCTTCCAACCGCAGGCGTGCCGGAGTTTTATCCAGCGGGCCGGTAATACAGGCGATACGGGTATGACCTTTATCGATCAGATATTGCGTTGCTAAGTCTCCGCCCAGCAACGAGTTATCCTGAATAAGATCGCTGTCGCCATCGAACGGAGCCCAGTCCATCATCACAGTAGGCACTGTCGGATAACGTTGCATGATTTCACGCGAAGGTTGATGCGTTTCGGTGCACAGTAACAGCAAGCCATCAACGCGTTTTTGCATCAGCGTTTCCAGATTGCGATTCATCCGCTGTTCATCGCCTTCGGTATTGCAAAGGACAAGACTATAACCGCGTTCGAAGCAACTGCGTTCAACGCCACGCACCAGTTCAGAATAGAAAGGATTGGTACTGGCAGTGATCAACATGCCAATGGTATGTGTTTGATTGAGTTTGAGGCTACGCGCCAGGGCTGATGGCGCGTAATTGAGTTCTTTAATCGCCGCTTCAACTTTGGCGGTAATCGCTTCACTGACGAAGCGATCTTTATTGATAACGTGAGAAACTGTTGAGGTAGAAACGCCCGCCAGGCGGGCAACATCTTTCATTGTAGCCAAGCGTCACCTCTGCCTGTCTAAAAATGCGTCGATCTCTTCACGCCACGGTACGGAAGGTTGTGCGCCTTTACGTGTTACGGCAATCGCAGCGGCAGCATGAGCAAACCGAATCGCCTCTGGCAATGGTTTTTCTTCCAGCAACGCCGTGATTAACGCGCCGTTAAAGGTATCTCCGGCAGCAATGGTATCGACAGCCTGCACCCGGAATCCAGGAACGCGCTGACCTTCACCATTCACGCTAGCCCATACACCACGACTTCCTAAAGTAATCAGTACAGTACGGATACCTTTTTCATGCAGTACCTGCGCCGCCTTCGCTGCATCTTCATCATTTTCAACACGAATACCGGTGAGCTTTTCTGCTTCCGTTTCGTTTGGCGTAATAATGTCCACCAGTGCCAGCAGTTCGTCAGGAAGTTCGCGAGCCGGAGCCGGGTTAAGCGCAACGATAGTCTTATTTTGATGGGCGATTTTCGCCGCTGCCATCACACTTTCGAGTGGTGATTCCAGCTGCATTAATAATGCTGACGCGTTGGCAATACGCTCACGTTGCGCTTCCACCAGTGCCGGGGAAAGGGCAGCATTAGCGCCGGCATGAATACCGATGACATTCTCACCTTCGCCATTAACAAAAATCAGCGCCACACCTGTTGATTCGCCTTTGATCACGCTGACCGGAGAAATATCGATGTTATCAGTGGCGAGCTGCTGGCGAACGCTCTCACCAATGCTGTCATCGCCAGTGCAGGCAATAAACGCGATATTCGCACCGCTACGCCCAGCAGCCACAGCCTGATTAGCGCCTTTGCCGCCAAATGCAACCTGATAGTGGTTACCGGTTACGGTTTCGCCTGGGGTAGGAAAAGATTGAAGATTAAGAATGTGGTCAGCATTAATGCTGCCAAGAACAACGAGGCTGCCTGCGTTTTGCATATTCGGGATGTCCATAAAATGCGCCACCGTGTTAGGGTGGCGCGTGCCCTGCTTTTCTTTATATTACACGTTCATCTGTCGATGCCGTATTTATGTCACCATCAGGTCATACAACCTGATTAAAACTACTGCTTAACAACCAGTTTCAGATCAACCGGATACTTAGCCTGAACTTTCTCACCTTTCAGTACTTTATCGGCGGTTTCGACGCCTTTCGCGCCAATCTGATCGGGTAGCTGAGCGATAGTCGCTGCTAGTTTGCCATCATTCACCGCTTTTTCGCCATCCGGTGTACCGTCAAATCCGACGACCATCACATCCGATTTACCGGCAGTTTGCAGTGCGCGCAGCGCGCCCAGCGCCATTTCATCATTCTGCGCGAATACAGCCTGAACATCCGGATGTGCGGTCAACAGGTTCTGCATTACGTTCAAACCTTTAGTGCGATCAAAATCTGCTGGCTGGCTGGCAAGAACATTAAACTTGTGAGCAGCAACAGCCTGCTGGAAGCCTTCGCCACGTTCACGGGCTGCGGATGTACCGGCAATGCCTTGCAGCTCGATAACTTTGGCACCTTCACCCGCTTTCTTCGCGATGTAATCACCGGCGATTTTGCCGCCCAGTACGTTATCAGAAGCAATGTGGCTCACCACTTCACCTTTCGTTGCCTGGCGGTCAAGAGTGATAACCGGGATGTTCGCCTGGTTAGCCATCTTCACAGCATTACCCACTGCGTCGGAGTCGGTCGGGTTAATCAGCAGAATTTTGGTGCCGCGAACGGTTAAGTCCTGCACGTTCGCCAGCTCTTTCGCCGGGTTATTCTGGGAGTCCAGCACCACCAGGTTATAGCCAAGTTTATCCGCCTCTTTCTGCGCGCCATCTTTCAGCGATACAAAGAACGGGTTGTTAAGCGTGGAGACCACCAGCGCGATGGTGTCTTTTGCCATCGCATTCGCACTGACGGTGGCGCTTAGCGCAACAGCGGAAACCAGGGTAGCCAGTTTTTTCATGTTCATATTCAAGATGTCCTGTAGTCGTTATTACTGCTTTTTGTTGTCTACCAGCACCGCCAGCAAAATCACCACCGCTTTGACGATCATCTGGTAATAGGAGGAAACACCTAACAAATTCAATCCATTATTAAGGAAGCCAAGAATTAATGCGCCGATCAACGTCCCAACAATGCGACCTTTTCCGCCCGCCAGACTCGTACCGCCCAGAACCACCGCAGCAATAGCATCCAGCTCATAGCCAGTCCCCGCCGTGGGTTGTGCGGAGGAGAGACGCGCCACTTCAATGATCCCGGCCAGCGATGCCAGCAGACCACAAAGAGAATAGACGATGATTTTGATTTTATTGACGTTGATACCAGAAAGACGCGTTGCCGCTTCGTTGCCGCCCAGCGCGTAGATGTAACGCCCCAAACGCGTGTGATGCAGCATGTACCAGGCCGCGAGGAAGACAATACCCATGATCCAGACTGGCGTCGGTACGCCCAGCGGACGACCAATACCAAACCAGCCAAACAGATCGGCGTTCTCAGTAAAGCCGGTATTCACTGGGCTACCGTTGGTATAAACCATGGTCACGCCGCGCAGTAAAAGCATCATAACCAGCGTAGCGATAAACGCCTGGACGCGACCTTTCGCTACAATCACCCCGGTTACCGCACCAATTGCGGCACCTAACGCGAGAGCAGCAGCAACAGCCACCAGCGCATTGACTTCAATGCCGACGATAGATGCAGCAACTGCGCCGGTCAGCGCCAACAGAGAACCTACCGACAAGTCGATGCCCGACGTCAGGATCACCAGCGTCATCCCGACTGCCATAATGGCGTTCACCGAGGTTTGCTGGAGAATATTGAATAAGTTATTGATGGTGAAAAAGTTCGGACTTAACGTCGAGACAATCGCGATCAGCACCAGCAGAGCGATAAGCGATTTCTGCTCCATCAGCCACGCTTTCGTGAAATAACGGCGACCAGAGACAGTCTGGGTTGTCATTTTTTTACTCCTGATTCACGCGATTAAGCTTGCCCACAGCGGCAGCCATTAACACTTCCTGGGTGGCCTGCTCACGAGTAAATTCCCCGCTGAGATGCCCTTCATGCATGACGATGATGCGATCGCTCATGCCTAATACTTCTGGCATCTCCGATGACACCAGAATGATGCTCAAGCCATCGGCTTTGAACTGGTTAATCAGTTGATAGATCTCTTTTTTCGCGCCGACATCTACGCCACGGGTAGGCTCATCGAGGATCAACACTTTGGGGCGTGTCATCAGACCACGGGCAATCGCCACTTTTTGCTGATTGCCACCGGAAAGCAGACCAATTGCCTGTTCCATCGACGGCGTTTTCACATTAAACAGACGAATGAAATCACTTACTGCCTGCTGTTCATCGGCATGCTTCAAACTGCCGCCAGCGCGGCTGAAGTAGCGCAGCGCGGTCAGCGACATATTCTCTTTTACTGACATGCCCAGCACTAAACCGTCACGTTTACGGTCTTCGGAGATATACACAATGCCGTTTGCCAGGCCATCCTGCGGTGAACGGGTAACAACTTCATGCCCATCCAGGGTGACGTAACCGCTGGTGCGCGGCAGTGCGCCGTAGAGCACTTTCATCAGTTCGGTACGACCTGCGCCCATCAAACCAGAGACGCCAAGAATTTCGCCTTTGCGTAAAGTAAAAGAGACATCGTTAACGCCAGGTCCGCAGAGATTATCGACTTTCAGGCGAATATCTCCTGGCGCTTTGTCCAGGTGCGGATATTGATCTTCCAGCTTGCGGCCCACCATCATCTCAATCAGCGAATCTTCGGTCAGTGATGCTACTTCACGCTCAGCAATAAATTGCCCATCACGAAAAACGGTAACGTCATCGCAAATCTCGAAGATTTCTTTCATGCGGTGGGAAATATAGACAATACCGCGGCCTTGCGATTTCAGCTCGCGGATGACGCGGAACAAGGATTCGGTTTCGGTATCGGTCAGCGCATCGGTCGGTTCATCCATAATGATGACTTTCGACTCAAAGCTCAGCACTTTGGCTATTTCAACCATTTGCTGGTCACCGATGGAAAGATCGCCCACTAACTTGTCGCTTTTAAAGCGCAGGTTAAGTTTAGCCAGCAATTTATCCGCTTCGGCATACATGGTTTTCCAGTCAATTTTGCCAAAGCGATTAACAAACTCACGACCGAGGAAAATGTTTTCGGCAATGGTCAACTGCGGGATCAGGTTCAGTTCCTGATGGATAATCCCAATCCCGGCTTCCTGGGAAGATTTCGGCCCGGTAAACGTCGTTTCTTTCCCCAGCCATAAAAGCGTACCGGCATCGCGAGTATAGATACCCGTAAGCACTTTCATCATGGTGGATTTACCCGCACCGTTTTCGCCCACCAGCGCCATCACGCGGCCAGGATAGACATTTAACGCTGCACCCGAGAGGGCTTTTACGCCCGGGAAGGCTTTATCGATGCCTTTAAGCTGAAGTAATGCTTCCATGACGGCCTCAGAACGTCACGCCAGCACAGAGAATGATATTCGCATACGGAGAACATTCTCCGCTGCGAATTACCGCCTGACTTTCTGCGGTTTGTTGTTTGAATTGTTCATGCGTGGTGTAACGAATTTCAATGGTATTTCCCTGGTGTTTTTGCAGCTGCTCAAGGTGAGTGAGCAACGTTTCGTGGAGTTGCGGATTATGTTGTTTGATCTCTTCCGCGATAATGGCTGCCTCGACCTGCATTTCATTTGTGACGACGCCCAGCACCTGCATAAAAGAAGGTACACCCTGGGTTAATGCCATATCGATACGCGTTGTACTTTTGGGGATGGGTAAACCTGCATCACACACCACCAGCGTATCGGTATGTCCCAGTCGGGAGATCACCGATGAAATATCAGAATTAAGAACGGTGCCTTTTTTCATTTTTTTCTCCATCAGCGAAACGTTTCGCTGACCCGCAGTTTAATCCTGACTGAGTTGGGAAAACCATCGTGAAGTTACGGAAATGTGATCAACCTCGAAACGTTTTACATGGTGATTAACCATGAAAACAAAAACGCCCCCTTATGGAGAAAGGAGGCGTCTGGCGTTAGATTTCGACCTGAGTACCCAGTTCGATAACCCTGTTTGGCGGGATTTCAAATTGATCCGGCGCACGCAGCGCATTACGTTGCAACAGCAAGTACAGCTTACCGCGCAGACGCAAATACCACGGGCGTTTGCCGAGGATCAACGACTCATGCGACATAAAGAAGGAGGTTTCCATCATCCGGCAACTTAATCCTTCCAGACCGCAGCGGTGGAATACTTCTTCCACGTTTGGCGTTTCTCGCCAACCATAACTTGCCACCACGCGCCAGAACGTGGGCGACAGTTGTTCAATCTGTACCCGACGGACGTTATGGACATATGGCGCATCTTCGGTGCGCAGAGTTAACAGAATCACCCGCTCATGCAATACCTTGTTATGTTTAAGGTTATGCATCAGCGCAAAGGGAATGACGTTGATTGCACGTGACATATACACCGCGGTCCCGGGCACGCGAACGGGCGGTGATTTCTCCAGCGAAGCAATCATCGCCTCCAGAGAGTTACCATGTTCATGCATCCGCCGCAGCAAACGGAAACGTTCGCTCTTCCAGGTGGTCATCACGATAAACATCACCGTACCGAGGCTCAATGGCAACCAGCCGCCGGAGAGCAGTTTATCGAGGTTAGCGGTGAACAATGGAATATCGACACAAAGGAAAGCAATCAGGATCAGCGCAACAAAATACTTATTCCAGTGCCAGTTCTGACGTGCCACGGTAGTCGAGAGAATAGACGTCAGCACCATGGTTCCGGTCACCGCAATCCCGTACGCCGCCGCCAGGTTGCTGGAGTGCTCAAAGCTGACAATCACAATCACGACCGCGACATAGAGCATCCAGTTCACAAACGGAATATAGATTTGCCCTGACTCCATTTCGGAGGTGTGAATAATGCGCATCGGCGACAAATATCCCAGACGTACCGCCTGACGCGTCAATGAGAAGACGCCAGAGATAACAGCCTGCGAGGCGATTACCGTCGCCAGTGCGGCGATGATCAGCAGCGGGATCAGCGCCCAGTCCGGTGCCAACAGGAAGAACGGGTTCTTAATTGCTTCCGGGTTCTTTAACAACAGCGCTCCCTGACCGAAGTAATTAAGAGTTAAGGAAGGCAATACGACGGTGAACCACGCCAGACGAATCGGGAACTTACCAAAGTGCCCCATATCAGCATACAGCGCCTCGACCCCCGTAATCGACAGCACCACTGCCCCTAATGCAATAAAAGAAACCGTTTTGTATTCAAGGAAGAAATGCACCGCCCACATCGGATTCAGCGCATGCAGCACTTCCGGGTTAGCAATAATGCTACGTAACCCCAGTCCTGCCAGAATCAAAAACCAGGTCAGCATGATCGGCGCAAACAGCTTACCGACCATAGCCGTGCCATGTTTTTGAATCATAAATAATAAAGTGAGAACGATAATTGAGAGGGGAACTATCCAGGTATCCAGCTGCGGGGCGACGATTTCCAGACCTTCAATGGCTGACATCACCGAAATAGCGGGTGTTATGACGACTTCACCATAGAAAAAGCTGCCGCCGATTAGCCCCATAATCACCAGCATTGATGTGGTTCGCGCCGACGTATTACGCCCGGCAAGCGACATCAACGTCAGGATCCCCCCTTCACCGGCGTTATCTGCCCGCATCACGAAGGTGAGATATTTAATGGAAACCACAAAGATTAGCAGCCAGAAGATCAACGATAAAAAGCCAAACACGGCATCGCGTTCAACGCCAAAACCAAACTGGCCGGACAAACATTCACGAAGTGTATATAACGGGCTGGTACCAATATCGCCGTAGACAACTCCAATCGCCGCGAGGGTAATCGCGGGCAATGATTGCTTATTATCAGTGCTCATAGACTAGTCTTTCGTTGAAATATGAAATGTGTGCTTAGTCCCTTGGCCCACAAAAAAGCGCACAGTATGCACGATTAACGGCAAAATCGTACTCCTAAATGCGGCCACATTAACCTGGCTCAAAGAAAAATACCCCCCCTTTGAGACTATTTTAGCCACCAGCAAGAAACGTCTATACTCGCAATTTACGCAGAACTTTTGACGAAAGGACGCCACTTCATTATGGCTCACCCTCATTTATTAGCGGAAAGAATTTCCCGCCTGAGCAGTTCGTTGGAAAAGGGGCTTTATGAACGTAGCCACGCCATCCGCTTGTGTTTATTAGCGGCATTAAGTGGTGAAAGTGTGTTCCTCCTTGGCCCGCCAGGCATTGCCAAAAGTTTGATCGCCCGGCGCTTAAAATTCGCCTTTCAGAATGCCCGCGCGTTTGAATATCTGATGACCCGCTTCTCCACGCCGGAAGAAGTTTTTGGTCCCCTTTCTATTCAGGCGCTAAAAGATGAAGGGCGCTATGAACGTTTAACCAGCGGTTACCTGCCGGAAGCAGAAATCGTCTTTCTGGATGAGATCTGGAAAGCGGGTCCGGCAATTCTTAATACCCTGCTCACCGCCATTAACGAGCGCCAGTTCCGTAACGGTGCACACGTAGAAAAAATCCCGATGCGCCTGCTGGTGGCGGCCTCCAACGAGCTGCCGGAAGCAGACAGCAGTCTGGAAGCGTTATATGACCGCATGCTGATTCGTCTGTGGTTAGATAAAGTGCAGGATAAAGCGAATTTCCGCTCCATGCTGACCAGTCAACAGGATGAAAACGACAATCCGGTTCCTGCCTCCTTGCAGGTCACAGATGAAGAATATGAACGCTGGCAGAAAGAGATTGGTGAAATTACGCTGCCCGATCATGTATTTGAGCTGATTTTTATGCTGCGCCAGCAACTGGATAAATTACCGGATGCGCCTTATGTCTCGGATCGTCGCTGGAAAAAAGCGATTCGATTATTGCAGGCCAGCGCCTTTTTTAGCGGTCGCAGTGCTGTTGCCCCGGTTGATCTCATTTTGCTGAAAGATTGCCTGTGGTATGACGCGCAAAGCCTGAATTTGATACAACAACAAATTGATGTATTGATGACCGGTCATGCCTGGCAACAGCAAGGAATGTTGACCCGCCTGGGCGCGATTGTGCAACGTCACCTGCAACTCCAGCAGCAACAAAGCGATAAAACAGCCTTAACGGTAATTCGTCTGGGCGGCATTTTCAGCCGTCGTCAGCAGTATCAACTTCCTGTTAACGTTACTGCTTCCACTCTGACTCTGCTGCTGCAAAAACCGTTAAAACTGCATGATATGGAAGTGGTTCATATCTCCTTTGAGCGTAACGCGCTGGAACAGTGGCTGAGTAAAGGTGGTGAAATTCGCGGCAAACTGAACGGTATCGGCTTTGCCCAGAAATTGAATCTGGAAGTGGATAGCGCCCAACATCTTGTTGTACGCGATGTAAGTTTACAAGGCAGTACGCTGGCACTTCCCGGTTCATCGGCTGAAGGTCTGCCAGGTGAAATAAAACAACAACTGGAAGAGCTTGAAAGCGACTGGCGCAAGCAACACGCTTTATTCAGCGAACAGCAAAAATGTCTGTTTATCCCTGGCGACTGGTTAGGTCGCATTGAAGCCAGCCTACAGGATGTCGGCGCACAGATTCGCCAGGCACAACAATGCTAACGCTGGATACGCTTAATGTGATGCTGGCCGTCAGCGAAGAGGGATTGATCGAAGAGATGATCATCGCGCTGCTGGCCTCACCGCAGCTGGCAGTCTTCTTTGAAAAATTCCCACGACTGAAGGCGGCAATCACTGATGATGTTCCCCGCTGGCGTGAGGCGCTGCGCAGTCGGCTGAAAGATGCCCGAGTCCCGCCGGAACTCACCGAAGAGGTGATGTGCTATCAGCAAAGTCAGCTCCTCTCCACGCCGCAGTTTATTGTGCAGCTACCACAGATCCTGGACTTACTGCATCGTCTGAATTCCCCATGGGCAGAACAAGCCCGACAGTTGGTTGATGCTAACAGCACGATCACTTCAGCGTTACACACGCTATTTCTCCAGCGTTGGCGTTTAAGTCTGATCGTGCAAGCAACGACGTTAAATCAACAGCTATTAGAAGAAGAACGCGAACAACTGTTGAGTGAAGTTCAGGAACGCATGACGCTGAGCGGACAACTTGACCCGATTCTCGCAGATAACAATACCGCAGCTGGTCGTCTGTGGGATATGAGCGCCGGTCAGCTTAAACGTGGCGACTATCAGTTGATTGTGAAATACGGTGAATTTCTTAACGAACAGCCGGAACTGAAACGCCTGGCAGAGCAGCTGGGGCGTTCCCGGGAAGCCAAATCAATACCGCGCAACGATGCGCAGATGGAAACCTTCCGCACCCTGGTGCGCGAACCGGCGACAGTTCCTGAGCAGGTTGATGGTCTGCAACAAAGCGATGATATTTTACGTCTCCTGCCGCCAGAACTGGCGACACTGGGGATAACGGAACTGGAGTATGAGTTTTACCGTCGGCTGGTGGAAAAACAGTTGCTCACCTATCGCCTGCACGGTGAGTCGTGGCGAGAAAAAGTGATCGAACGCCCGGTGGTGCATAAAGATTACGACGAACAGCCGCGCGGACCGTTTATTGTCTGCGTGGATACTTCCGGCTCAATGGGCGGCTTTAATGAACAGTGTGCGAAAGCGTTCTGCCTGGCCTTGATGCGCATTGCTCTCGCTGAAAACCGGCGCTGCTATATTATGTTATTTTCCACCGAGATCGTCCGTTATGAGCTTTCAGGCCCACAAGGCATCGAACAAGCAATCCGTTTTTTAAGCCAGCAGTTTCGTGGCGGCACCGATCTGGCCAGTTGTTTTCGCGCCATTATGGAACGCTTGCAAAGCCGGGAATGGTTTGATGCCGATGCGGTGGTGATTTCTGATTTTATCGCCCAGCGGTTGCCTGACGACGTGACGAGCAAAGTGAAAGAGTTGCAGCGGGTACATCAGCATCGCTTTCATGCCGTGGCGATGTCTGCACATGGCAAACCCGGCATCATGCGCATTTTCGATCATATCTGGCGCTTTGATACCGGGATGCGAAGCCGCCTGCTCAGACGCTGGCGGCGATAAATTATTACAGCAGAGAAGGGACGCTCTCGCGAACAGCTGCCGGCCATACACCACACTGAACCTGGCCGATATGTGGCAGTTGCAGCAGCAGCATGGTCAAACGAGACTGCCCGATACCGCCGCCGATGGTCTGCGGCATTTCACCGCGCAGCAGCGCCTGATGCCACTCCAGCTCCAGGCGATCTTCGTCACCGGTCAGCGCCAGCTGATGCTTCAGCGTGTTGGCATCCACGCGGATCCCCATGGAAGAAAGCTCAAACGCATCTTCCAGTACCGGGTTCCATACCAGAATATCGCCGTTCAGACCCGCATGGCCCAGCTCTGACGGGGTGCTCCAGTCATCATAATCCGGTGCGCGCACGTCGTGACGATGACCATCACTCAACTTGCCGCCAATCCCGACGAGGAATACCGCGCCAAGATCTTTCGCAATCGCCCGCTCACGCCCTTTGGCATCGAGATCCGGATAACGAGACAGTAACTCCTGGCTGTGTACGAAGTGGATCTGATCCGGCAGGAACGGTGCCAGGCCAAACTCTTCGCTAACCGCAGCTTCGGTTGCTTTAATTCCCGCCCAGATCGCCTCTACCGTGCTTTTCAGAGTCGAGAATTGACGCTCGCCGTCGCCCATTACGCGTTCCCAGTCCCACTGGTCAACATAGACCGAGTGCAGCGGGGAAAGACGGTCTTCATCGGGGCGAAGGGCTTTCATGTGCGTGTACAGCCCTTCGCCCGCGCTGAAGTCGTGTTGCCCTAAGGTCTGACGTTTCCATTTCGCCAGTGAATGAACCACTTCGAACTGGGCATCAGGCAGAGCTTTCACTTTTACCTGTACCGCTTTTTCACAGCCCGACAAGTTATCCTGCGTGCCATCCCCCACACGGCTAAGAATCGGCGCCTGGACTTCGATCAGCCCCAGACGTTCTTCCAGTTGACGAGAAAAGTGAGATTTCACGAAGCTAATTTGACGTTGTTTGGCAATGTAAGCGGTTTTCATTTTTTATACTCCTGCGTCCTGTTGCTTATGATTAAGCAACAAAAACCGACACACATGCAATAATCATTCAATAAAAAGCCTCACACACTTTTGATTCATTAAAAAAGAAGGCTAAAATAGAATGAATCATCAATCCGCATAAGAAAATCCTATGGAAAATTATCTAATCGACAATCTGGACCGTGGCATCCTGGAAGCATTAATGGGCAATGCGCGCACCGCTTACGCCGAACTGGCGAAACAATTTGGCGTCAGTCCGGGGACGATTCACGTTCGAGTAGAGAAAATGAAGCAGGCGGGGATCATTACCGGGGCGCGTATTGATGTCAGCCCGAAGCAGCTCGGTTATGACGTAGGCTGCTTTATCGGCATTATATTAAAGAGCGCCAAAGACTATCCTTCCGCGCTGGCGAAACTGGAAAGCCTTGATGAAGTCACTGAAGCCTATTACACCACCGGCCACTACAGCATCTTTATAAAAGTGATGTGCCGTTCGATCGACGCTCTCCAGCATGTACTTATCAACAAGATCCAAACAATTGATGAAATTCAGTCCACCGAGACATTGATCGTCCTGCAAAACCCGATCATGCGTACCATCAAGCCCTGATCGGCTTTTTTAATCCCATACTTTTCCACAGGTAGATCCCAACGCGTTCACAGCGTACAATACGCCACTCTTAATAAAGGTGGCGGTTTATGGCAGATATCACTCTTATCAGCGGCAGCACCCTCGGCGGTGCCGAATATGTGGCAGAACACCTGGCTGAAAAGCTGGAAGAGGCGGGTTTTACCACCGAAACGCTGCACGGTCCGCTGTTGGAAGATTTATCTGCCTCGGGGATCTGGCTGGTTATCAGCTCCACCCACGGTGCCGGAGATATTCCGGATAACCTTTCTCCTTTCTATGAAGCATTGCAGGAACAGAAGCCCGATCTTTCTGCGGTCCGCTTTGGCGCTATCGGTATTGGCAGTCGTGAATATGACACCTTTTGTGGGGCTATCGATAAACTCGAGGCTGAACTCAAAAATTCCGGTGCAAAACAGACAGGCGAAACACTGAAGATCAACATTCTTGATCACGACATTCCGGAAGATCCGGCAGAAGAATGGCTGGGATCGTGGATTAATTTACTCAAATAAGTATACAGATCGTGCGATCTACTGTGGATAACTCTGTCAGGAAGCTTGGATCAACCGGTAGTTATCCAAAGAACAACCGCTGTTCAGTTTTTGAGTTGTGTATAACCCCTCATTCTGATCCCAGCTTATACGGTCCAGGATCACCGATCATTCACAGTTAATGATCCTTTCCAGGTTGTTGATCTTAAAAGCCGGATCCTTGTTATCCACAGGGTAGTGCGATCCTAATAAGAGATCACAATAGAACAGATCTCTAAATAAATAGATCTTCTTTTTAATACCCAGGATCCCAGGTCTTTCTCAAGCCGACAAAGTTGAGTAGAATCCACGGCCCGGGCTTCAATCCATTTTCATACCGCGTTATGCGAGGCAATCACCATGTTTTATCCGGATCCTTTTGACGTCATCATCATTGGCGGGGGTCATGCAGGCACCGAGGCCGCGATGGCCGCGGCGCGTATGGGTCAACAGACTCTGCTTTTGACACACAATATCGACACTCTGGGGCAGATGAGCTGCAACCCGGCGATCGGCGGTATTGGGAAGGGACATCTGGTAAAAGAAGTGGATGCACTCGGCGGTCTGATGGCGAAAGCGATCGATCAGGCGGGTATCCAGTTTAGGATACTAAACGCAAGCAAGGGACCAGCGGTTCGCGCTACCCGTGCTCAGGCGGATCGTGTGCTCTACCGGCAGGCGGTACGTACGGCGCTGGAGAACCAACCGAACCTGATGATCTTCCAGCAGGCGGTTGAAGATCTTATTGTCGAAAACGATTGCGTGGTTGGTGCTGTTACCCAAATGGGACTGAAGTTCCGTGCCAAAGCCGTCGTGCTCACCGTTGGGACGTTCCTCGACGGTAAAATTCATATCGGTCTGGATAACTACAGCGGTGGTCGTGCTGGTGATCCGCCGTCCATTCCGCTCTCTCGCCGTTTGCGTGAACTGCCGCTGCGCGTTGGTCGTCTGAAAACCGGGACACCGCCGCGTATTGATGCGCGTACTATCGACTTCAGCGTGCTGGCGCAACAGCATGGCGATAACCCAATGCCGGTATTCTCGTTTATGGGTAATGCGTCCCAGCATCCACAGCAGGTGCCGTGTTATATCACCCATACCAACGAGAAAACCCATGATGTGATCCGCAGTAACCTCGATCGTAGCCCAATGTATGCAGGGGTGATCGAAGGTGTCGGCCCACGCTACTGCCCGTCGATCGAAGACAAAGTCATGCGCTTCGCCGACAGAAATCAGCATCAGATCTTCCTTGAACCGGAAGGGCTGACCTCAAACGAAATTTATCCGAACGGTATCTCCACCAGCCTGCCGTTCGATGTGCAGATGCAAATCGTCCGCTCCATGCAGGGGATGGAAAACGCGAAGATCGTGCGTCCGGGTTATGCCATTGAGTATGACTTCTTCGATCCACGCGACCTGAAACCGACGCTGGAGAGCAAGTTTATCCAGGGGCTGTTCTTTGCTGGTCAGATTAACGGCACTACCGGTTACGAAGAAGCCGCTGCGCAAGGTTTGCTGGCTGGTCTTAACGCTGCCCGTCTGTCTGCTGACAAAGAAGGTTGGGCTCCGACGCGTTCTCAGGCGTATCTCGGCGTACTGGTTGATGACCTGTGCACTTTAGGAACCAAAGAACCGTATCGTATGTTTACCTCGCGCGCAGAATATCGTCTGATGCTGCGCGAAGATAATGCAGATCTGCGTTTGACTGAAATCGGTCGTGAACTGGGCCTGGTGGATGACGAACGTTGGGCGCGCTTTAACGAGAAACTTGAGAATATCGAGCGTGAGCGTCAGCGCCTGAAATCGACCTGGGTAACCCCGTCGGCGGAAGCTGCAGCCGAAGTGAATGCTCACCTGACTGCGCCGCTTTCCCGTGAAGCCAGTGGTGAAGATCTGCTGCGTCGTCCGGAAATGACTTATGAAAAATTAACCACGCTGACGCCGTTTGCCCCTGCGTTGACAGACGAACAGGCGGCGGAACAGGTTGAGATTCAGGTTAAATACGAAGGTTATATCGCGCGCCAGCAAGATGAGATCGAAAAGCAGCTGCGTAACGAGAACACCCTGCTACCAGCGACGCTGGATTACCGCCAGGTATCCGGTCTTTCTAACGAAGTGATCGCCAAACTTAACGATCACAAACCGGCCTCTATCGGTCAGGCTTCGCGTATTTCTGGCGTCACGCCTGCGGCCATCTCCATTCTGCTGGTGTGGCTGAAAAAACAGGGTATGCTGCGTCGTAGCGCATAACGCATTAAAAATGCCTGGTAAGCACCCGCTTACCGGGCAACGCATCAAGAACAGGTAATCACCGTGCTCAACAAACTCACCTCTCTGCTGAAAGACGCAGGAATTTCGCTTACCGATCACCAGAAAAACCAGCTAATTGCCTACGTGAATATGCTGCATAAATGGAATAAAGCGTACAACCTGACTTCGGTCCGCGATCCTAATGAGATGCTGGTACGCCATATTCTCGATAGCATTGTGGTGGCACCGTATCTGCAAGGTGAACGGTTTATCGATGTCGGCACCGGACCAGGACTGCCTGGCATTCCACTCTCTATCGTACGTCCTGAAGCCCACTTCACGTTGTTGGATAGCCTTGGTAAACGCGTGCGTTTCCTTCGTCAGGTGCAACATGAGCTTAAACTGGAGAATATTGAGCCAGTACAGAGCAGGGTAGAAGAGTTTCCTTCTGAGCCGCCATTTGATGGCGTAATTAGCCGCGCTTTTGCCTCTCTGAACGATATGGTGAGCTGGTGCCACCATCTTCCTGGTGAGCAAGGTCGTTTCTACGCGCTGAAAGGCCAAATGCCGGAAGATGAAATCGCTTTGTTGCCCGAAGAATATCAGGTCGAATCAGTGGTTAAACTTCACGTTCCGGCCCTGGATGGCGAACGTCATCTGGTGGTGATTAAAGCAAATAAAATTTAATTTTTATCAAAAAAATCATAAAAAATTGACCGGTTAGACTGTTAACAACAACCAGGTTTTCTACTGATATAACTGGTTACATTTAACGCCACGTTCACTCTTTTGCATCAACAAAGTAACGTGGCTTTTTTTGGTAAGCAGAAAATAAGTCATAAGTGAAAATATCAGTCTGCTAAAAATCGGCGCTAAGAATCATCATTGGCTGTTAAAGCATTATTAAAAATGTCAATGGGTGGTTTTTGTTGTGTAAATGTCATTTATTAAAACAGTATCTGTTTTTAGACTGAAATATCATAAACTTGCAAAGGCATCATTTGCCAAGTAAATAAATATGCTGTGCGCGAACATGCTCAATATGTGATCTGAAGCACGCTTTATCACCAGTGTTTACGCGTTATTTACAGTTTTTCATGATCGAACATGGTTTGCAGAAAAGTCGCAATTGTATGCACTGGAAAAATATTTAAACATTTATTCACCTTTTGGCTACTTATTGTTTGAAATCACGGGGGCGCACCGTATAATTTGACCGCTTTTTGATGCTTGACTCTAAGCCTTAAAGAAAGTTTTATACGACACGCGGCATACCTCGAAGGGAGCAGGAGTGAAAAACGTGATGTCTGTGTCGCTCGTGAGTCGAAACGTTGCTCGGAAGCTTCTGCTCGTTCAGTTACTGGTGGTGATAGCAAGTGGATTGCTGTTCAGCCTCAAAGACCCCTTCTGGGGCGTCTCTGCAATAAGCGGGGGCCTGGCAGTCTTTCTGCCTAACGTTTTGTTTATGATATTTGCCTGGCGTCACCAGGCGCATACACCAGCGAAAGGCCGGGTGGCCTGGACATTCGCATTTGGCGAAGCTTTCAAAGTTCTGGCGATGTTGGTGTTACTGGTGGTGGCGTTGGCGGTTTTAAAGGCGGTATTCTTGCCGCTGATCGTTACGTGGGTTTTGGTGCTGGTGGTTCAGATACTGGCACCGGCTGTAATTAACAACAAAGGGTAAAAGGCATCATGGCTTCAGAAAATATGACGCCGCAGGATTACATAGGACACCACCTGAACAACCTTCAGCTGGACCTGCGTACATTCTCGCTGGTGGATCCACATAACCCCCCAGCCACCTTCTGGACAATCAATATTGACTCCATGTTCTTCTCGGTGGTGCTGGGTCTGTTGTTCCTGGTTTTATTCCGTAGCGTAGCCAAAAAGGCGACCAGCGGTGTGCCAGGTAAGTTTCAGACCGCGATTGAGCTGGTGATCGGCTTTGTTAATGGTAGCGTGAAAGACATGTACCATGGCAAAAGCAAGCTGATTGCTCCGCTGGCCCTGACGATCTTCGTCTGGGTATTCCTGATGAACCTGATGGATTTACTGCCTATCGACCTGCTGCCGTACATTGCTGAACATGTACTGGGTCTGCCTGCACTGCGTGTGGTTCCGTCTGCGGACGTGAACGTAACGCTGTCTATGGCACTGGGTGTATTTATCCTGATTCTGTTCTACAGCATCAAAATGAAAGGCATCGGCGGCTTCACGAAAGAGTTGACGCTGCAGCCGTTCAATCACTGGGCGTTCATTCCTGTCAACTTAATCCTTGAAGGGGTAAGCCTGCTGTCCAAACCAGTTTCACTCGGTTTGCGACTGTTCGGTAACATGTATGCCGGTGAGCTGATTTTCATTCTGATTGCTGGTCTGTTGCCGTGGTGGTCACAGTGGATCCTGAATGTGCCGTGGGCCATTTTCCACATCCTGATCATTACGCTGCAAGCCTTCATCTTCATGGTTCTGACGATCGTCTATCTGTCGATGGCGTCTGAAGAACATTAATTTACCAACACTACTACGTTTTAACTGAAACAAACTGGAGACTGTCATGGAAAACCTGAATATGGATCTGCTGTACATGGCTGCCGCTGTGATGATGGGTCTGGCGGCAATCGGTGCTGCGATCGGTATCGGCATCCTCGGGGGTAAATTCCTGGAAGGCGCAGCGCGTCAACCTGATCTGATTCCTCTGCTGCGTACTCAGTTCTTTATCGTTATGGGTCTGGTGGATGCTATCCCGATGATCGCTGTAGGTCTGGGTCTGTACGTGATGTTCGCTGTCGCGTAGTAAGCGTTGCTTTTATTTAAAGAGCAATATCAGAACGTTAACTAAATAGAGGCATTGTGCTGTGAATCTTAACGCAACAATCCTCGGCCAGGCCATCGCGTTTGTCCTGTTCGTTCTGTTCTGCATGAAGTACGTATGGCCGCCATTAATGGCAGCCATCGAAAAACGTCAAAAAGAAATTGCTGACGGCCTTGCTTCCGCAGAACGAGCACATAAGGACCTTGACCTTGCAAAGGCCAGCGCGACCGACCAGCTGAAAAAAGCGAAAGCGGAAGCCCAGGTAATCATCGAGCAGGCGAACAAACGCCGCTCGCAGATTCTGGACGAAGCGAAAGCTGAGGCAGAACAGGAACGTACTAAAATCGTGGCCCAGGCGCAGGCGGAAATTGAAGCCGAGCGTAAACGTGCCCGTGAAGAGCTGCGTAAGCAAGTTGCTATCCTGGCTGTTGCTGGCGCCGAGAAGATCATCGAACGTTCCGTGGATGAAGCTGCTAACAGCGACATCGTGGATAAACTTGTCGCTGAACTGTAAGGAGGGAGGGGCTGATGTCTGAATTTATTACGGTAGCTCGCCCCTACGCCAAAGCAGCTTTTGACTTTGCCGTCGAACACCAAAGTGTAGAACGCTGGCAGGACATGCTGGCGTTTGCCGCCGAGGTAACCAAAAACGAACAAATGGCAGAGCTTCTCTCTGGCGCGCTTGCGCCAGAAACGCTCGCCGAGTCGTTTATCGCAGTTTGTGGTGAGCAACTGGACGAAAACGGTCAGAACCTGATTCGGGTTATGGCTGAGAATGGTCGTCTTAACGCGCTCCCGGATGTTCTGGAGCAGTTTATTCACCTGCGTGCCGTGAGTGAGGCTACCGCTGAGGTAGACGTCATTTCCGCTGCCGCACTGAGTGAACAACAGCTCGCGAAAATTTCTGCTGCGATGGAAAAACGTCTGTCACGCAAAGTTAAGCTGAATTGCAAAATCGATAAGTCTGTAATGGCAGGCGTTATCATCCGAGCGGGTGATATGGTCATTGATGGCAGCGTACGCGGTCGTCTTGAGCGCCTTGCAGACGTCTTGCAGTCTTAAGGGGACTGGAGCATGCAACTGAATTCCACCGAAATCAGCGAACTGATCAAGCAGCGCATTGCTCAGTTCAATGTTGTGAGTGAAGCTCACAACGAAGGTACTATTGTTTCTGTAAGTGACGGTGTTATCCGCATTCACGGCCTGGCCGATTGTATGCAGGGTGAAATGATCTCCCTGCCGGGTAACCGTTACGCTATCGCACTGAACCTCGAGCGCGACTCTGTAGGTGCGGTTGTTATGGGTCCGTACGCTGACCTTGCCGAAGGCATGAAAGTTAAGTGTACTGGCCGTATCCTGGAAGTTCCGGTTGGCCGTGGCCTGCTGGGCCGTGTGGTTAACACTCTGGGTGCACCAATCGACGGTAAAGGTCCGCTGGATCACGACGGCTTCTCTGCTGTAGAAGCAATCGCTCCGGGCGTTATCGAACGTCAGTCCGTAGATCAGCCGGTACAGACCGGTTATAAAGCCGTTGACTCCATGATCCCAATCGGTCGTGGTCAGCGTGAATTGATCATCGGTGACCGTCAGACCGGTAAAACCGCACTGGCTATCGATGCCATCATCAACCAGCGCGATTCCGGTATCAAATGTATCTATGTCGCTATCGGCCAGAAAGCGTCCACCATTTCTAACGTGGTACGTAAACTGGAAGAGCACGGCGCACTGGCTAACACCATCGTTGTGGTAGCAACCGCGTCTGAATCCGCTGCACTGCAATACCTGGCACCGTACGCTGGTTGCGCAATGGGCGAATACTTCCGTGACCGCGGTGAAGATGCGCTGATCATTTACGATGACCTGTCTAAACAGGCTGTTGCTTACCGTCAGATCTCCCTGCTGCTCCGTCGTCCGCCAGGACGTGAAGCATTCCCGGGCGACGTATTCTACCTCCACTCTCGTCTGCTGGAGCGTGCTGCGCGTGTTAACGCCGAATACGTTGAAGCCTTCACCAAAGGTGAAGTGAAAGGGAAAACCGGTTCTCTGACTGCGCTGCCGATTATCGAAACTCAGGCGGGTGACGTTTCTGCGTTCGTTCCAACCAACGTAATCTCCATTACCGATGGTCAGATCTTCCTGGAAACCAACCTGTTCAACGCCGGTATTCGTCCTGCGGTTAACCCGGGTATTTCCGTATCCCGTGTTGGTGGTGCAGCACAGACCAAGATCATGAAAAAACTGTCCGGTGGTATCCGTACCGCTCTGGCACAGTATCGTGAACTGGCAGCGTTCTCTCAGTTTGCATCCGACCTTGACGATGCAACACGTAAACAGCTTGACCACGGTCAGAAAGTGACCGAACTGCTGAAACAGAAACAGTATGCGCCGATGTCCGTAGCGCAACAGTCTCTGGTTCTGTTCGCAGCAGAACGTGGTTACCTGGCGGATGTTGAACTGTCGAAAATCGGCAGCTTCGAAGCCGCTCTGCTGGCTTACGTCGACCGTGATCACGCTCCGTTGATGCAAGAGATCAACCAGACCGGTGGCTACAACGACGAAATCGAAGGCAAGCTGAAAGGCATCCTCGATTCCTTCAAAGCAACCCAATCCTGGTAACGTCTGGCGGCTTGCCTTAGGGCAGGCCGCAAGGCATTGAGGAGAAGCTCATGGCCGGCGCAAAAGAGATACGTAGTAAGATCGCAAGCGTCCAGAACACGCAAAAGATCACTAAAGCGATGGAGATGGTCGCCGCTTCCAAAATGCGTAAATCGCAGGATCGCATGGCGGCCAGCCGTCCTTATGCAGAAACCATGCGCAAAGTGATTGGTCACCTTGCACACGGTAATCTGGAATATAAGCACCCTTACCTGGAAGACCGCGACGTTAAACGCGTGGGCTACCTGGTGGTGTCGACCGACCGTGGTTTGTGCGGTGGTTTGAACATTAACCTGTTCAAAAAACTGCTGGCGGAAATGAAGACCTGGACCGACAAAGGCGTTCAATGCGACCTCGCAATGATCGGCTCGAAAGGCGTGTCGTTCTTCAACTCCGTGGGCGGCAATGTTGTTGCCCAGGTCACCGGCATGGGGGATAACCCTTCCCTGTCCGAACTGATCGGTCCGGTAAAAGTGATGTTGCAGGCCTACGACGAAGGCCGTCTGGACAAGCTTTACATTGTCAGCAACAAATTTATTAACACCATGTCTCAGGTTCCGACCATCAGCCAGCTGCTGCCGTTACCGGCATCAGATGATGATGATCTGAAACATAAATCCTGGGATTACCTGTACGAACCCGATCCGAAGGCGTTGCTGGATACCCTGCTGCGTCGTTATGTCGAATCTCAGGTTTATCAGGGCGTGGTTGAAAACCTGGCCAGCGAGCAGGCCGCCCGTATGGTGGCGATGAAAGCCGCGACCGACAATGGCGGCAGCCTGATTAAAGAGCTGCAGTTGGTATACAACAAAGCTCGTCAGGCCAGCATTACTCAGGAACTCACCGAGATCGTCTCGGGGGCCGCCGCGGTTTAAACAGGTTATTTCGTAGAGGATTTAAGATGGCTACTGGAAAGATTGTCCAGGTAATCGGCGCCGTAGTTGACGTCGAATTCCCTCAGGATGCCGTACCGCGCGTGTACGATGCTCTTGAGGTGCAAAATGGTAATGAGCGTCTGGTGCTGGAAGTTCAGCAGCAGCTCGGCGGCGGTATCGTGCGTACCATCGCAATGGGTTCCTCCGACGGTCTGCGTCGCGGTCTGGATGTAAAAGACCTCGAACACCCGATCGAAGTCCCGGTAGGTAAAGCGACTCTGGGCCGTATCATGAACGTACTGGGTGAACCGGTCGACATGAAAGGCGAGATCGGTGAAGAAGAGCGTTGGGCAATTCACCGCGCAGCACCTTCCTACGAAGAGCTGTCAAACTCTCAGGAACTGCTGGAAACCGGTATCAAAGTTATCGACCTGATGTGTCCGTTCGCTAAGGGCGGTAAAGTTGGTCTGTTCGGTGGTGCGGGTGTAGGTAAAACCGTAAACATGATGGAGCTTATTCGTAACATCGCGATCGAGCACTCCGGTTACTCTGTGTTTGCGGGCGTAGGTGAACGTACTCGTGAGGGTAACGACTTCTACCACGAAATGACCGACTCCAACGTTATCGACAAAGTATCCCTGGTGTATGGCCAGATGAACGAGCCGCCGGGAAACCGTCTGCGCGTTGCTCTGACCGGTCTGACCATGGCTGAGAAATTCCGTGACGAAGGTCGTGACGTTCTGCTGTTCGTTGACAACATCTATCGTTACACCCTGGCCGGTACGGAAGTATCCGCACTGCTGGGCCGTATGCCTTCAGCGGTAGGTTATCAGCCGACCCTGGCGGAAGAGATGGGCGTTCTGCAGGAACGTATCACCTCCACCAAAACTGGTTCTATCACCTCCGTACAGGCGGTATACGTACCTGCGGATGACTTGACTGACCCGTCTCCGGCAACCACCTTTGCGCACCTTGACGCAACCGTGGTACTGAGCCGTCAGATCGCGTCTCTGGGTATCTACCCGGCCGTTGACCCGCTGGACTCCACCAGCCGTCAGCTGGACCCGCTGGTGGTTGGTCAGGAACACTACGACACCGCGCGTGGCGTTCAGTCCATCCTGCAACGTTATCAGGAACTGAAAGACATCATCGCCATCCTGGGTATGGATGAACTGTCTGAAGAAGACAAACTGGTGGTAGCGCGTGCTCGTAAGATCCAGCGCTTCCTGTCCCAGCCTTTCTTCGTGGCAGAAGTATTCACCGGTTCTCCGGGTAAATACGTCTCCCTGAAAGACACCATCCGTGGCTTTAAAGGCATCATGGAAGGCGAATACGATCACCTGCCGGAGCAGGCGTTCTACATGGTCGGTTCCATCGAAGAAGCTGTGGAAAAAGCCAAAAAACTTTAACGCCTTAATCGGAGGGTGATATGGCAATGACTTACCACCTGGACGTCGTCAGCGCAGAGCAACAAATGTTCTCTGGTCTGGTCGAGAAAATCCAGGTAACGGGTAGCGAAGGTGAACTGGGGATCTACCCTGGCCACGCACCGCTGCTCACCGCCATTAAGCCTGGTATGATTCGCATCGTGAAACAGCACGGTCACGAAGAGTTTATCTATCTGTCTGGCGGCATTCTTGAAGTGCAGCCTGGCAACGTGACCGTTCTGGCCGACACCGCAATTCGCGGCCAGGATCTCGACGAAGCGCGAGCCATGGAAGCGAAACGTAAGGCTGAAGAGCACATTAGCAGCTCTCACGGCGACGTAGATTACGCTCAGGCGTCTGCGGAACTGGCCAAAGCGATCGCGCAGCTGCGCGTTATCGAGTTGACCAAAAAAGCGATGTAACACCGGCTTGAAAAGCACAAAAGCCAGTCTGGTAACAGGCTGGCTTTTTTTTACGCGTATTGACCCGTCCTGAAGAGCGTTCACATAGATCCTGCTGATATAAAACACCCTGTTTTCCCGTTTATTCATTGATCGAAATAAGAGCAAAAACATCCACCTGACGCTTAAATGAAGGTACTGCCTTAATTTTCTGCAGACAAAAGGTGTGACGATGGTCGAAAATGGCGCTTTCGTCAGCGGGGATAATCCGTTATTGAACAATTTATCCTCTGTCCATTTCACGATGAAAAAAATGTAGTTTTTTCAAGGTGAAGCGGTTTAAATTCGTTCTCAAATTACAGTCAGGACGCGTATGTTGAATAATGCTATGAGCGTAGTGATCCTTGCCGCAGGCAAAGGCACGCGCATGTATTCCGATCTTCCGAAAGTGCTGCATACCCTTGCCGGGAAAGCGATGGTTCAGCATGTCATTGATGCTGCGAATGAATTAGGCGCAGCGCACGTTCACCTGGTGTACGGTCACGGCGGCGATCTGCTTAAACAGGCGCTGAAAGATGACAACCTGAACTGGGTGCTTCAGGCAGAACAGCTGGGTACAGGTCATGCGATGCAGCAGGCCGCACCTTTCTTTGCCGATGATGAAGACATTTTAATGCTCTACGGCGACGTGCCGCTGATCTCTGTCGAAACACTCCAGCGCCTGCGTGATGCTAAACCGCAGGGTGGCATTGGCCTGCTGACGGTAAAACTGGATGATCCGACCGGTTATGGACGTATCACCCGTGAAAACGGCAAAGTTACCGGCATTGTTGAGCACAAAGACGCCACCGACGAGCAGCGTCAGATTCAGGAGATCAACACCGGCATTCTGATTGCCAACGGCGCAGATATGAAACGCTGGCTGGCGAAGCTGACCAACAATAACGCTCAGGGTGAATACTACATCACCGACATTATTGCGCTGGCGTATCAGGAAGGGCGTGAAATCGTCGCCGTTCATCCGCAACGTTTAAGCGAAGTAGAAGGCGTGAATAACCGCCTGCAACTCTCCCGACTGGAGCGCGTTTACCAGTCCGAACAGGCTGAAAAACTGCTGTTAGCAGGCGTTATGCTGCGCGATCCGGCGCGTTTTGATCTGCGCGGTACGCTTACTCACGGGCGCGATGTTGAAATTGATACTAACGTTATCATCGAGGGCAACGTGACTCTCGGTCATCGCGTGAAAATCGGCACCGGTTGTGTGATTAAAAACAGCGTGATTGGCGATGATTGCGAAATCAGTCCGTATACCGTTGTGGAAGACGCGAATCTGGCAGCGGCCTGTACTATTGGCCCGTTTGCCCGTCTGCGTCCTGGTGCTGAGTTGCTGGAAGGTGCACACGTTGGTAACTTCGTTGAGATGAAAAAAGCGCGTCTGGGTAAAGGCTCGAAAGCCGGGCATCTGACTTACCTGGGCGATGCGGAAATTGGCGATAACGTTAACATCGGCGCGGGAACCATTACCTGCAACTACGACGGTGCGAATAAATTTAAGACAATTATCGGCGACGATGTGTTTGTCGGTTCCGACACTCAGCTGGTGGCCCCGGTAACAGTAGGCAAAGGCGCGACCATTGCTGCGGGTACAACTGTGACGCGTAATGTCGGCGAAAACGCCCTGGCGATCAGCCGTGTGCCGCAGACTCAAAAAGAAGGCTGGCGTCGTCCGGTAAAGAAAAAGTAATTCTGGCTGGGAAATCCGGTCATATGGGATGAGGAGATAACATAATCTCCCGCCCACAAGCAGTAACTATAAAAATAACCCCACTCTCTACAAGGCTCGGGGCGCCCGAAAAAACGGGCATACAGGTTGACCGACAACGATATAAATCGGAATCAAAAACTATGTGTGGAATTGTTGGCGCGATCGCGCAACGTGATGTAGCAGAAATCCTTCTTGAAGGTTTACGTCGTCTGGAATACCGCGGATATGACTCTGCCGGTCTGGCCGTTGTTGATGCAGAAGGTCATATGACCCGCCTGCGTCGCCTCGGTAAAGTCCAGATGCTGGCTCAGGCAGCGGAAGAACATCCTCTGCATGGCGGCACCGGTATTGCTCACACTCGCTGGGCGACCCACGGTGAACCTTCAGAAGCTAACGCGCATCCGCATGTTTCTGAACACATTGTGGTGGTGCATAACGGCATCATCGAAAACCATGAACCGCTGCGTGAAGAGTTAAAAGCGCGTGGCTATACCTTCGTTTCTGAAACCGACACCGAAGTGATTGCACATTTGGTGAACTGGGAGCTGAAACAAGGCGGTACTCTGCGTGAGGCTGTTCTGCGTGCTATCCCGCAACTGCGTGGTGCGTACGGTACAGTGATCATGGACTCCCGTCACCCGGATACCCTGCTGGCGGCACGTTCTGGTAGCCCGCTGGTGATTGGTCTGGGCATGGGCGAAAACTTTATCGCTTCTGACCAGCTGGCGTTGCTGCCGGTGACCCGTCGCTTTATCTTCCTTGAAGAGGGCGATATTGCGGAAATCACTCGCCGTTCGGTAAACATCTTCGATAAAACTGGCGCGGAAGTAAAACGTCAGGATATCGAATCCAATCTGCAATATGACGCGGGCGATAAAGGTATTTACCGCCACTATATGCAGAAAGAGATCTACGAACAGCCGAACGCGATCAAAAACACCCTTACCGGGCGCATCAGCCACGGTCAGGTAGATTTGAGCGAGTTGGGACCGAACGCCGACGAACTGCTGTCGAAGGTTGAGCATATTCAGATCCTCGCCTGTGGTACTTCTTATAACTCCGGTATGGTTTCCCGCTACTGGTTTGAATCGCTGGCAGGTATTCCGTGCGACGTCGAAATCGCTTCTGAATTCCGCTATCGCAAATCTGCCGTGCGCCGTAACAGCCTGATGATCACCTTGTCACAGTCTGGCGAAACCGCGGATACCCTGGCGGGCCTGCGTCTGTCAAAAGAGCTGGGTTACCTTGGTTCACTGGCAATCTGTAACGTTCCGGGTTCTTCTCTGGTGCGCGAATCCGATCTGGCGCTCATGACCAATGCCGGTACGGAAATTGGCGTGGCGTCCACTAAAGCATTCACCACCCAGTTAACCGTGCTGTTGATGCTGGTGGCGAAGCTGTCTCGTCTGAAAGGTCTGGATGCCTCCATTGAACATGACATCGTGCATGGTCTGCAGGCGCTGCCGAGCCGTATTGAGCAGATGCTGTCTCAGGACAAACGCATTGAAGCACTGGCAGAAGATTTCTCTGACAAACATCACGCGCTGTTCCTGGGCCGTGGCGATCAGTACCCAATCGCGCTGGAAGGCGCATTGAAGCTGAAAGAGATCTCTTACATTCACGCTGAAGCCTACGCTGCAGGCGAACTGAAACACGGTCCGCTGGCACTGATTGATGCCGATATGCCGGTTATCGTCGTTGCACCGAACAACGAATTGCTGGAAAAACTGAAATCCAACATTGAAGAAGTTCGCGCGCGTGGCGGTCAGTTGTATGTCTTCGCCGATCAGGATGCGGGTTTTGTAAGTAGCGATAACATGCACATCATCGAGATGCCGCATGTGGAAGAGGTGATTGCACCGATCTTCTACACCGTTCCGCTGCAGCTGCTGGCTTACCACGTTGCGCTGATCAAAGGCACCGACGTTGACCAGCCGCGTAACCTGGCAAAATCGGTTACGGTTGAGTAATAAATGGATGCCCTGCGTAAGCGGGGCATTTTTCTTCCTGTTATGTTTTTAATCAAACATCCTGCCAACTCAATGTGACAAACCGTCATCTTCGGCTACTTTTTCTCTGTCACAGAATGAAAATTTTTCTGTCATCTCTTCGTTATTAATATTTGTAATTAACTGAATATAAACGCTTATTTAAATCAGACTGAAGACTTTATCTCTCTGTCATAAAACTGTCATAAACCTTACATATAACTGTCACCTGTTTGTCCTATTTTGCTTCTCGTAGCCAACAAACAATGCTTTATGAATCCTCCCAGGAGACATTATGAAAGTTATGCGTACCACCGTCGCAACTGTTGTCGCCGCGACCTTATCGATGAGTGCTTTCTCTGTGTTTGCAGAAGCAAGCCTGACAGGTGCAGGTGCAACCTTCCCTGCGCCGGTGTATGCCAAATGGGCTGACACTTACCAGAAAGAAACCGGTAATAAAGTTAACTACCAGGGTATCGGTTCTTCCGGTGGCGTAAAACAGATTATCGCTAATACCGTTGATTTTGGTGCCTCTGACGCGCCGCTGTCTGACGAAAAACTGGCTCAGGAAGGCCTGTTCCAGTTCCCGACCGTGATTGGCGGCGTGGTACTGGCGGTTAACCTGCCGGGTCTGAAATCAGGCGAGCTGGTGCTGGATGGTAAAACCCTTGGTGACATCTACCTCGGCAAAATCAAGAAGTGGGATGATGAAGCCATCGCCAAACTGAATCCGGGTCTGAAACTGCCGTCACAGAACATTGCTGTAGTACGCCGCGCAGATGGCTCCGGGACGTCCTTCGTCTTCACCAGCTACCTGGCGAAAGTGAACGAAGAGTGGAAAAACAACGTTGGTACGGGCTCTACCGTAAAATGGCCGATTGGTCTGGGCGGTAAAGGTAACGACGGTATCGCCGCGTTCGTTCAGCGTCTGCCGGGTGCAATTGGTTACGTTGAATATGCTTACGCGAAGCAGAACAACCTGGCGTATACCAAACTGATCTCCGCTGATGGTAAACCGGTTAGTCCGACCGAAGAAAACTTCGCTAATGCAGCAAAAGGCGCAGACTGGAGCAAAACATTCGCTCAGGATCTGACTAACCAGAAAGGCGAAGATGCATGGCCTATTACCTCAACCACGTTCATTCTGATCCACAAAGATCAGAAGAAACCAGAACAAGGCACCGAAGTGCTGAAGTTCTTCGACTGGGCATACAAAACCGGGGCTAAACAGGCGAACGACCTGGATTACGCCAGCCTGCCGGATAGCGTAGTTGAACAGGTTCGTGCTGCGTGGAAGACCAATATTAAAGACAGTAGCGGTAAGCCGCTGTACTAATAAAACTCCAGGCCGGGTACGGTGTTTTACGCCGCATCCGGCATTACAAAATGACTTTGTAAACGCGTTTAACTGAAGAGTAACTTATGGCTGCAACCAAGCCTGCTTTTAACCCACCGGGTAAAAAGGGCGACATAATTTTCAGCGTGCTGGTAAAACTGGCGGCGCTGATTGTGCTATTGATGTTGGGTGGCATTATTGTCTCTCTGATCATCTCCTCCTGGCCGAGCATTCAGAAATTTGGTCTGGCTTTCCTGTGGACCAAAGAGTGGGATGCGCCGAACGATATCTACGGGGCGCTCGTGCCGATCTACGGTACGCTGGTGACCTCGTTTATCGCGCTGCTGATCGCCGTCCCGGTGAGTTTCGGTATCGCCCTGTTCCTGACCGAGCTTGCGCCTGGCTGGCTGAAGCGCCCGCTGGGTATCGCCATTGAGCTGCTGGCAGCCATTCCAAGTATCGTTTACGGCATGTGGGGCCTGTTTATCTTTGCGCCGCTGTTCGCCGTTTACTTCCAGGAGCCGGTTGGCAATATCATGTCGAATATCCCGATTGTTGGCGCGCTGTTCTCCGGCCCGGCCTTTGGTATCGGTATCCTCGCGGCAGGCGTGATCCTCGCCATCATGATTATTCCGTACATTGCGGCGGTAATGCGCGATGTGTTCGAGCAAACCCCGGTAATGATGAAAGAGTCGGCCTACGGTATCGGTTGCACCACCTGGGAAGTTATCTGGCGTATCGTTCTTCCGTTCACCAAAAATGGTGTTATCGGCGGCATTATGCTGGGTCTGGGGCGCGCGCTCGGTGAAACCATGGCGGTGACCTTTATCATCGGTAACACCTACCAGCTCGACAGCGCCTCGCTGTACATGCCGGGCAACAGTATCACCTCTGCGCTGGCCAACGAATTTGCGGAAGCGGAATCCGGTCTGCACGTTGCCGCACTGATGGAACTGGGCCTGATCCTGTTTGTGATTACCTTCATCGTCCTCGCCGCATCGAAGTTTATGATTATGCGCCTGGCTAAGAATGAGGGGGCACGTTAATGGCTATGGTTGAAATGCAAACCACTGCGGCGCTGGCAGAATCCCGCCGCAAAATGCAGGCGCGTCGTCGCCTCAAAAACCGTATTGCACTGACGCTCTCAATGGCGACGATGGCCTTCGGCCTGTTCTGGCTGATCTGGATTTTAATGTCCACCATCACTCGCGGTATCGATGGTATGTCGCTGGCGCTGTTCACCGAAATGACGCCGCCGCCAAATACGGAAGGCGGTGGTCTGGCGAACGCCCTGGCGGGTAGCGGCCTGTTAATTTTGTGGGCCACGGTATTCGGTACGCCGCTGGGCATTATGGCGGGGATTTATCTGGCGGAATATGGTCGTAAATCCTGGCTGGCAGAAGTGATTCGCTTCATTAACGACATTCTGCTCTCCGCACCGTCGATTGTGGTTGGTCTGTTTGTTTACACCATCGTGGTGGCGCAGATGGAGCACTTCTCCGGCTGGGCGGGCGTGATTGCGCTGGCGCTGTTGCAGGTGCCGATTGTTATCCGCACCACCGAGAACATGCTGAAACTGGTGCCAGACAGCCTGCGTGAAGCGGCTTATGCGCTGGGTACGCCGAAGTGGAAGATGATCTCCGCGATCACGCTGAAAGCGTCGGTGTCCGGGATCATGACCGGTATTCTGCTGGCGATTGCCCGTATTGCCGGTGAAACCGCGCCGCTGCTGTTTACCGCGCTCTCCAACCAGTTCTGGAGCACGGACATGATGCAGCCGATCGCCAACCTGCCGGTGACGATCTTTAAGTTTGCGATGAGCCCGTTTGCGGAATGGCAACAACTGGCCTGGGCCGGGGTGTTGATCATTACCCTGTGCGTCCTGCTGCTGAACATTCTGGCGCGCGTTGTTTTTGCGAAGAATAAACACGGTTAACACTTTGCTGGATGCGGCGTAAACGCCTGATCCGGCCTACGGTAAGCCTGATTAGCGAAGAGCATCAGGCACGATGAGGAAAAGATTGCAATGAGTATGGTTGAAACTGCCCCGAGTAAAATTCAGGTTCGTAATTTGAACTTCTACTACGGCAAATTCCATGCCCTGAAAAACATCAACCTGGATATCGCCAAAAACCAGGTTACGGCGTTTATCGGGCCGTCCGGCTGCGGTAAATCGACGCTGCTGCGTACCTTCAATAAGATGTTTGAACTGTACCCGGAACAGCGTGCGGAAGGTGAAATTCTGCTCGATGGCGACAACATCCTGACCAACTCTCAGGATATCGCCCTGCTGCGTGCGAAAGTGGGCATGGTGTTCCAGAAACCGACGCCGTTCCCGATGTCCATCTATGACAACATCGCCTTTGGTGTGCGTCTGTTTGAGAAGCTCTCCCGTGCCGACATGGACGAGCGCGTGCAGTGGGCATTGACCAAAGCCGCATTGTGGAACGAAACCAAAGATAAATTGCACCAGAGCGGTTACTCTCTCTCTGGTGGTCAGCAACAGCGTCTGTGTATTGCGCGTGGTATCGCCATTCGCCCGGAAGTGCTACTGCTCGACGAACCATGTTCGGCGCTCGACCCTATCTCTACCGGGCGTATTGAAGAGCTGATCACCGAACTGAAGCAGGATTACACCGTAGTGATCGTCACCCACAACATGCAGCAGGCTGCGCGTTGTTCCGACCACACGGCGTTTATGTACCTGGGCGAATTGATTGAGTTCAGCAACACGGACGATCTGTTCACCAAGCCAGCGAAGAAACAAACAGAAGACTACATCACCGGTCGTTACGGTTGATTCAGGAGTGCGTTATGGACAGTCTCAATCTTAATAAACATATTTCCGGCCAGTTCAATGCCGAACTGGAAAGCATCCGCACGCAGGTGATGACCATGGGCGGCATGGTGGAGCAGCAGCTTTCTGACGCGATCACCGCAATGCACAACCAGGACAGCGATCTGGCGAAGCGCGTCATCGAAGGCGACAAAAACGTCAACATGATGGAAGTGGCGATCGATGAAGCCTGTGTGCGCATTATCGCCAAACGTCAGCCGACGGCGAGCGACCTGCGTCTGGTTATGGTGATCAGTAAAACCATTGCCGAACTGGAGCGTATTGGCGATGTGGCGGACAAAATCTGCCGTACTGCGCTGGAGAAATTCTCCCAGCAGCATCAGCCGTTGCTGGTAAGTCTGGAGTCGCTGGGCCGTCATACCATCCAGATGCTGCACGACGTGCTCGACGCGTTCGCGCGGATGGACATTGACGAAGCGGTACGTATTTATCGTGAAGATAAAAAAGTCGATCAGGAGTACGAAGGTATTGTTCGTCAACTGATGACCTACATGATGGAAGATTCGCGCACCATTCCAAGCGTACTTACCGCGCTATTCTGCGCACGTTCAATCGAACGTATCGGCGACCGCTGCCAGAATATCTGTGAGTTTATCTTCTACTACGTGAAAGGTCAGGATTTCCGTCATGTAGGCGGTGATGAGCTGGATAAACTGCTGGCCGGAAAAGACCCGAAAGAGTAACGCTAACTGTAGGTCAGATAAGGCTTTTACGCCGCATCTGGCAATCAGCCCGGTCATACATAGTTACCGGGCTGATAAACTTTCTCCCTGAAATATTGCCACACAAACTCACCTCGAAACTCTCCCCAGTGCAATGCAAATATATTATTTCATTTGGATTATTTTACTTTTAATGTAGTGCCCCGCTATAAAAACATTTTTATTATTCCTTTCATTTATATCGCTGCCTGCACAGAGAATGGAAAAGAAAACAAAAACCAGGGTAAAAGCCCTATATCGAAACATAAAAAATGAGCGATTTTTTACAGTATTCATAGGTGGTTTAGTCATAATCGTAGCAAACCAACACCCAAGTATGCTTTTTTAAGACAAATCGGCAATGTGTTGTGCTCGGGCGAATAAATATTGTGTTCAGGAGAAATGATTATGGCTATATCATCATATAATACAGTTACAGATAATTTTTCTACGCTGACTAAAATGACAGATGAAAATAATAGATTACAAAAAAAGTCAGAAAAATTTTGTTTGTCTGTTGGTAATGAGGAGAAGTATTCAATAACCCATAAAGATATAACAAACCTTATAACTGGTGATAGACAATCTTTTCTTAAACTCACTCTTTGGGAATTTATACTCGATCTCTTTCCCATGTATCATATTAAGGAGGCTAAAGAAACAATTGTAGAATTTGTAACGAAAACTGAGGACAAAGTTAAGAGATTTGAGAGAATTAAATATCTCGCCATTCCAGAAGAAAAATGGCGCTTTAGTGCGACTACAGAATTTACAGTAGATGAGAATAAAGATATTATTGTTAGTAGAGTATTTAAAATAAATATTAACTCGAAAGATCATCATAATGAAGCTGAAGAAAATAAAATACATTCTGTATTTTCAGAAGTACTCAGCTTGGATATTTATAAGCATGATATACAATTTGACGAGAAGGCTTTACAATCAGGGATATTGAAAATGCAGTTCCCTAATGATAATGAAAAGCTAAGCGTATATTTAAAAAATAAAATCCCCTTTGAAAATATGACAATTGATTTATCTGCACTGAAAAAAGATGTTCTGGTATCGCTAAAACAGTGTCACTTTAAAAATATGACATTCACTGGTAATATATCTTACGAGAACCTTAATGGCCCAGTATTTGAAAATTGTTTTTTTGATAGTTGTAATTTCGAGAATGTGTCCCTTGTTGGCTTTGATAAAGTGACCTGTGAAAGCTATGACGTTCTTTGTAACGTAAGACCAAATAATAAAATACCGATTTACGGTATGTTTAAAGGGTGTTTTTTGTATCAATGCGAAATGAAAAATTTCAAGATAGAGACATCAAAAATATACTCTATAAATCAAGATCCCCAAAAAGGGGGTAAGAAAGTCGGTGCATATCTGTTTATGCAGTCATTTGTATATGAAAGCAATCTTCAAGATGGAGACTGTAAAGAAGCAAGTGTTATTGCAAGTGGATTATTATCTTGCAAGATAGCAAAGCTTAATGGTGCTGGAATGGATTTCATAGAAACTTCGTTTTATAGAAACACTAGAGATCGTTTTAGTAATAGTAATAATTTTTATGATTGTAATTTTCGTGATGTTAATATGACATGCAAACGAGATGGAATTCGTGAAGATTTACGAGATTATGATCCCAGAAAATATTTCGGAAAAAGTGAAAATAAACTTAATCTGGATAAACATCTTTTAGATGTAATCCAAGAAAATATTTTCCAAAATATGAAGACTCATTATAATATAAATGACGATATAGATAATCATCTAGAACTTAATAATTGCTGTTTATATGGTGCTTGTTTGGGCGAGTTAACCGGTGGAAATCCATTGCATGATTGTGCTATTAATCTTTATACCAGGTTAAGTGGTAATCTTGCTGCAAACACTCAGGTTAAAATTCCTGTTTATATGTCCTATAGAGGAGCTATAGCTGAAAATGATATTTTACCTTTCATGAAAAAGTTAACGAACATTTATTCACGGATAGAAGATATTAATGAACATAGCGATAATTTGAAGAATAATTACAAAAAGGCACTAGCCGATTTACAATCCTTATTAGTTAATCTGCATAACATCATGCCTGGTGATGATGTAAAAGATTTTCAACTTAATGATGAAACTATAAAATATATTATAGATAATGTTTTGTACAATAGAAAAAAAGATATAGCTAGTGAAATAGATACTAATAAAGTGAATTTCATGCAGAAAATCTATAATAACCTTGATTGGTATAGACGTTTCGATGAAAATGGGAAAATAAAAACATATCGTTCTATTAATCCAAATGGCAATAGATTTTACTTTGATTTTAATGATTTGCAATTTCTTTACTACGATCATGAGAGGAAGAATGGTCATAAAGTGGAGGATTTTGTGAAAATGCAAAATGTTTTTTTAACGGTGAAAAACTTTAAGGCAGAAGAAAAAATAAACCAGGAGCAGTATACAGAAAAACCAGCAGATGTAGCCCGTGAAATTGCGTCATTCTTTGACATTGAACAATATTTACTGGGGGTCATTGATGACTATTATAATTATATAAATGAAGTGTTTACTTATAAAATGAAAGATTTAGCCAATCTTTCTGATGCAAGAAATACTCAACTCAAAATAAAGCTTGATTTGGACGGAAAGAAGATTAATTTAAATGATAATGATATAAAAGGAAAAGGCAAAATCCAAAATGAGATAGAGGAAATAGATGAGGAAATAAAAAAAATAGATGAGGCGATCCGGGTTCTTAATAATGAAATAGAGAGCTTTAAGTTAAACTATGAACCAGGAAATATACTTAATGATGTAATTACAGGTATCAGTCGTTGGCTAAAAGAAAATAAAAATATGGTGGAGGCTATTAAGGGAATTTTTCCAGAGGTAATAAATAAAAATATAGAAAATATAGATAAAACGGTTTGAATTCTTAATGATGTAATTTAATGTATCAGTCGTTCCTGTGACAATGATGTTATACGAAAAAGACGCTTACGCATTAGAAATCTGGTGTGCTTTAATTAAACCAGTGTAGCTGATGTGTAAGCGTTGACGTTAGGAGACGATAAAATTGTTATATCACTGCTACGCCCTTTCCAGACGGCGTATAATAGTGCAATATGTTGAGTTTTCCGAGTGAATGGTGCATTTTACTAACCGGGTCAGTTGAATGATTCAACGCAATAAAACAGACTGGAATAATAAGTCTGTATTTATTATTCATCGCAATCGCACTCTACGGTTTTATCCTGCTGAAATGAGACTGCTTCCAGCGGTTGTGGATTATCCTTGGGCGATAGTCATTGTCTGGTGTCAGGATTCACAAATGACCTGTTTCCTGACATGGGTATAAACACAACATAGAGTGCGGTAGTTAATCTGAATAATCTATAGTCGGCTATTCAACACAAAACAACACTATTGATTCTTTATAATAAAGAATCTCGCCATCATTTTTATATAAATCATTATTAAGAAAATCCAGAAGCTCTTGCCTTACACTATAAATATTAGCCTTATGGTCTACCAACGACAATAAAATATCCTTGACGCCTTTTAATTTTATATCTCTATCAGATATTGTATTAAAGGTGAAGATGATATTACGTTTATTAGAACTGGAGAACCAATATTTTAGAATGTTATTCGTCCACTTTGTTGGTGTCTTAATTAGTTGCGCTGTTGTTGTTTTTACATTATTAAATGTAGAACCGCTAAAATTTGTCCCGACACATGAAATGAAATTCATTTCTGAATTGTCAAAATTGCAATTCTTTATCTCACACATATCAAGATTAACATCATGAAATGTCGAATATTTCATGTTTGCATGTGAAAATAAACATGCAATAAACGTTATATATTGCAACCTGGCATTACAAAAAGATTTATTTTTAAAATCAAAACAACAGGTTTTTTTGATTTTGAAATTGTTATTATATCTGCAATGTAAAGAAATCATGTTTTTTATTAACTGATAACACCATTGTGATGATTCTGGTAATTCATAGGGATGTAAATGGATGTTTTCATCGAATATAACCTGTGAGTTATGGTTGTTTATTGAAGATATATGGAAGCTATCATTTGTTAAAGCTATGGTTGTGCTAAAATTATGGTGGTGATCAGCGCTCATGAAATCAAATGTAACAATGTCGTTGTTTCCTTTCTTTTCTTTGTGATATGCGTTTAAAAAAGAAATATTTTCGATCTGTTCATCAGTTAATGTAAATGGCATTTCGTCATCAAAGAAAGCGTAATCGGCATTTGGGAGTGGAATACTCTCAATTGAGCATAGTTTTAATAAAAAAACATGAAAACAATGAAACATGTTTTTATGCATAAGAGAACTTAATCTCTGTTGTATCTTCTGTAGTTCTCCTTTGGGGAATAAATGCTGCTCATTTGAAAATGAGCCATCTAAAATAAATTTATATGTAAAAAGGTCCTCTCTCTGACCAGTTATCAAAAAATCGTCAGGTAATTTAGAAAAACGATTGAGATGACATAAATATTCCATTTGCTCCATGTCTATATACTTATGGGGAAGTGCGTGGTTTGGTGGTGTGCCAATAAGATTATCCATAAATCACCTTGATAAAATTTAATAAAATCTCTTTATTTTAACCTCGACAATAAAAGCGGCTATAAAAAAACGCTCATTTTCTGATGCTGCGGTTAACCCGTGGAATGTACCGTTAACCCCCTAAAAATTGCAAATCCAGGGTGAACACCCTGGGTTAAAATGGAAATAATGAGCTATTTTTTACAGTATTCACCGGTAATATAAGTAACACTTGTTGCTAACCTAACTAGCAGTACAGTTAATTAACAACATAGAAGTTATTATTTTTCAAACAAAACAACTCAATATTGCACGCCGGAGGGTTTATGGCCGTTAAATTAAAACCAGATGTTTTTGTTAATACTAATCCTTTTTTAGAAGCAATGAATAAGGAGAAACTTAATCATAAAGGATATTGTGATAAAATTGCTGTAAGTATTAATAATAAGAAATATAATGTAAACTCTAAGGATATTGAAAATATTCTTGATGGCAAAGGGGATTTATTTAAAAAACGTACGCTGTGGGAGTTTGTCCGCGATCTTTTTCCCGGCTCTCATATTAAAGAAGTTAAAGGCTTAATTTACGAATTTGTCACGAAAGTTGATAATAAAGCTGAGGTGTTCGATAAGATTAAATCTCTGGCAAAAATAGAACAACAATGGCGATTTAGTACTAAGACAGACTTCACTACAAATGAAAATAATGAAGTTATTGTGAGTAGATCCTTTAATCTCTACACGGGGGCTACTCCGAATGATGACGAAAAGAAACAGGTTTCTTCAGAGAGATTAACTCTTGATAATTATCTCGATGATTCACATTTTGATAATTCTCCCTTGAAGAGATTAACGTTTGATGATTATTCTGTAAAACTTAAGACGCTGATTAAAAATAGAATCCCTATTATTAATACAACAATCGATTTATCATCGTTGTCTAAGGATGTTTTAAATTCATTAAAATATTGTAGTTTTAAAAATGTAATTTTTTCAGGAGTGATAAACAGTCCTAACCTTGAAGGTCCGGTTTTTGAAAATTGTTATTTCGAGGATTGTCAATTCAACAATATACAGCTTTATGAGACTGTTAATAATACTGTGGGGTCCGAAAACAATAAACCAATAATAGGTATGTTTAAAGGTTGTTTTATTTCTAAATGCGAAATTGAAAATTATAGATGTGAGACGTCTAAAGTCTACAACGTTACACAACCTGTAAGTATTAATGAAAAATTAGGTTCTTATCTTTTTATGCAGTCTTTTGTTCATGATTGCATAATTCAGGGTGGATATTGTCCAGATTCGAGTATACTTTTAAGTCATTTTTATAACTGTAATATAGCAGGACTTGATGCTCATAGAATGGATTTTTTAGCAAATTCGTTCAACAAGTCTAACTATGATGAAACCAGGGAGCAGGATACCGGAACTGTCTTTTATAATTGTAATTTGAACCATATTAAAATAAACAGTGGTCTTAGTGAAGATGGTTCAGATAAATATATGTTTAACCCCGATGAGTATTTTTCTGATTATATTGAAAGAAGATCGAGAAATCTTAGGTTAGATGATAATTTTTCGAAATGTATAGATAATATAAAGAAAGGAATTAACTCTTCATTTAGCAAGAACAATACAGAGAACAATAATGTTTTCTTTAAAAATAGTAATTTGATTGGGGCAAGTTTAGGCGGTTATTACAGTAGAGATAGGTGCAAAGACTGTGCTATTGATACAAATACAAATTATTCAATAAATGGTCTTACAGCGCGAAAATACACTTATATGGATCTGGACGGAGCTATAAGTAAAGAACAGATACCTGATTTCTTAAAAAATGTAAGTGCTATCAATATCGATATAATAAATTTTTACAATTCCGAGTCAAAGGCTAATAAAAAATATAGAAACGCATTTTTAGAGTTAGAGTCGTTTTTGTCTACACTTTATGGTGAAAATAAATCGTACGAGGGAAAATATCATTTTGATAATAGTAGGGTTGATTTTTTTATTTTTAAAGATATGCAGGAAAATGCACAAAATATCATTAACAATATGATAGAAAGTGACCGGATTAAGTTTGTTGAATCTATAATAAATAAAATGATTCTGTCGCCAGATGGAACAATACTTACTGAGAATCTAAAAGAATATGTCCAAAAGCAAATAAAGGCGTCTTATAAAGAATCTGCTACAAATGTAACATTTGATTATAAGGGACTTGCATCCATTTTTGAAGGTGTTGAAGAAAAACAAATTGAAGCGCTATCAAACCAACTGGAACATATTAAATCTTTTAAGACAGATTACGACTCAAGGCTAAATAAGTTTTCTCGCGATTTTCAATATTTATCCAGTGCATTTGCAATTAACAGGCAGGATTTATTAAAAAACTATCAGGAAATAAATGCTTCCATTAAAAATTACGATGACTTATTGCGAGAAATTAAAGATTCAACCATAAGGCGTGATAAATCAGTAGATGATAAAAGGACTTTATTTGATAACAAAAGGGACAGTTGGAATACTAAAGAAGTACAGGATGAAGTAGAGGCGTTAAATAAGAAGATTGCTGACTGTGACAATGAGATACGTTCTAAGCTTACTATTGTTCGAAATAATAGACTTGAGAATCAATATAAAGATGATAAAAACATCAGTGACGCGATGCGTAATATTCTGGATTGGTTCGAACGGTATCCCGATATTGTAAAAAATATAACCCAGGCTTAACTATACTGAGGGTGGATGACAGGACGAATAACGACATAAATTATTCATAGGGAATAGACGCTTACTCATCAGACACCTGGTATTCTTTATCTCAAACCAGCGTGACTGATGTGTAAGCGTTGAAGTAAGGAGGCGATTATCGCGTTATATTCCAGCCGCGTGCCTTCCAGAGCGCAGGCAGCTGCGACAGCTCGGTAAAGGTGGTGACTTTCGGGTGAACGATCGGTTTATTGTGCGGGTCAGCGCAGAAGTAAAACACTTCCAGTCCGGCATCAATCCCTGACTGCGCGCCGGCGCTGGAGTCATCGACCAGAATGCAGTTTTCAACGTTCACATTCATCGCTTTTGCCGCATGGAACATTAACGCCGGGTCGGGCTTCCAACGCTGAATATCGTAGCCGCTGAACAGTTTTTCCGGGAAGTAGTGCAGCATATTGAGCTTACCAAGCGAATGCTGCATTTTGCTGACCGGACCGTTAGAGACGACGCACATCGGCACGTTAATGCTCGCCAGCAATTCGTTCGCTCCTGCGATGTCCTCAAGTTCGGTATCAAACAGACGTGCTACTTCTGCGCGGTAAACGTGCTCGGCATCGGCCTGGACCATCGTCACGCCCTGTTCTTTACTGATGATGTCGATGATTTCGTAGAGTTTTACGCCTTTAAAACGGGAAAAAATTTCTTCCAGGTCAACGTGAATGCCAAATTCCCTGAACATCGTGACATAGGCGCGAGAGCAAATGACCTCGCTATCGACCAGCGTACCGTCGCAGTCGAAAAATACCGCTTCTATCTGGGACATGTCTTTCCTTTATCGTTAGTTTAACGTTTTCGTCATGCCAATTCGCATCACGCAATCGTTGCCGTATAAGCAAATACAATGAAAAAAAGTTATCTTCAGCCGTCCATATTGTCTCATTTTGGTATACGATAGCGACGGATTTTCCCTCCTTGTTCGGAAATAGATAATGAGTCAACAACACACAACCCAGGCTTCTGGCCAGGGGATGCTGGAACGCGTGTTTAAACTGCGCGAACATGGCACGACGGCACGGACCGAAGTGATCGCCGGTTTTACCACCTTCCTGACGATGGTTTACATCGTTTTTGTTAACCCGCAAATTCTTGGCGTTGCTGGCATGGATACCAGCGCCGTCTTCGTTACTACCTGTCTGATTGCTGCATTCGGCAGTATTATGATGGGACTGTTTGCTAACCTGCCAGTTGCACTGGCACCCGCTATGGGCCTGAATGCGTTCTTCGCTTTTGTGGTTGTGCAGGCAATGGGCTTGCCGTGGCAGGTCGGGATGGGCGCAATCTTCTGGGGCGCGATTGGTCTGCTGTTACTGACGATTTTCCGCGTTCGTTACTGGATGATAGCCAACATTCCTGTGAGTCTGCGTGTGGGCATTACCAGCGGTATCGGTCTGTTCATTGGTATGATGGGGCTGAAAAACGCAGGTGTGATTGTCGCTAACCCGGAAACGCTGGTCAGCATCGGTAATCTAACTTCTCACAGCGTGCTGCTGGGGATCCTCGGCTTCTTCATCATCGCCATTCTGGCCTCGCGCAACATTCACGCGGCGGTGCTGGTTTCCATCGTGGTGACGACGCTGCTGGGCTGGATGCTGGGTGATGTCCACTACAATGGCATCGTTTCTGCGCCGCCGAGCGTAATGACTGTCGTGGGTCATGTAGATTTAGCCGGGTCGTTTAACCTCGGGCTGGCAGGGGTGATTTTCTCTTTCATGCTGGTCAACCTGTTTGACTCCTCCGGTACGCTGATTGGCGTGACCGATAAAGCAGGTCTGGCGGATGAGAAGGGGAAATTCCCGCGTATGAAGCAGGCGCTGTATGTCGACAGTATCTCTTCGGTGACCGGTTCGTTTATCGGTACTTCTTCTGTCACGGCGTATATTGAGTCCTCTTCCGGCGTTTCCGTTGGCGGTCGTACCGGTCTGACGGCAGTGGTTGTTGGTCTGCTGTTCCTGCTGGTTATCTTTCTGTCGCCGCTGGCGGGGATGGTGCCGGGATATGCTGCAGCTGGTGCGTTGATCTACGTTGGCGTCTTGATGACCTCAAGTCTTGCTCGCGTGAACTGGCAGGATCTAACTGAATCTGTTCCGGCGTTTATTACCGCCGTGATGATGCCGTTCAGCTTCTCGATTACCGAAGGTATCGCGCTGGGCTTTATCTCCTACTGCGTGATGAAAATCGGTACCGGACGTCTGCGTGATCTAAGCCCGTGCGTAATCATCGTTGCGCTGCTGTTTATCCTGAAGATTGTCTTTATCGACGCCCATTAAAATCGACAGCGCGTTAAAAACCCGCCATGCATGATTGCTGGCGGGTTTTTTATTTAGATCTTAACTCGCTGAATAAACTCACCAAATGCGGTCAATTGCCCGGTCAGGTGGTCCAGCGTACCCTGATCAATCACTTCTCCGGTTTGCGGCTCAACTTTGTTCTGAATCACGCCGCCCATAAATTCCGGCTTGTTCATCACCATTGCATCGAGGAAAACCAGAATCTGGCGCAGGTGATACTGACAGCGCGCGCCGCCAATCACGCCCATTGAGCTGGTCTGAATCAACACCGGTTTACCGGCCAGCGGTTGATCCGGCAAGCGGGAAAGCCAGTCGATGGCATTTTTCAGCCCGCCCGGTACCGAGTAGTTATATTCCGGCGTGACGATCACCACACCGTCAGCCTGACGGATCTGTTCCGCCAGAGCTTCAACCGTTGCTGGAAAACCGTCTTCCTGCTGTACGTCAGCGTCATACAGAGGAATGTCGGCAATGGAAGGTAACGCATTAACTTCCATGTTCGCCGGAGCAATTTTCGGCAGGGTACGTGCAACCATGCCATTAAATGAGCCTTTGCGCAGACTCCCCAGTAACGTAACCACCTTCAATTTTTCAGACATGATGACTCCTGTGGTTGTCTATCAATTTGGCGAAAAAGACTTCACGGTAGAGAGTTGGGCAAAACGCATCATCCGGCTGGTAGGATTGTTGGCGCGGCTGTGAATATCTGGTAGGCTTTTCCAGCCGTGTTTGCCATCTAACTCCCAGACACTGAGCTTTTCAATCGTGGGCGTGACCGCCACGGACCACACCAGCACGTCCTCCGCGTCGCATAACGCTTCTACATGATTTACATGAGCACATTTCAGGCGTCCGGCAATGGGCAGCAGTTGCAGATCGCGCGGATCGTCATTCAAAACATCACCGGTTAGTTTTAGCATGCTTCGGCGCAGCGTGATGAGCTGCGCCCGCGCTTCGTTTGGATCGTTTTGTTTACTGATCCATAGCGATTCATTGCTGGAAAAGGTGTGGTTATCGGGCGCGTGTGGGCTATGAAACCCGCGCGTCGCACGCTGTAGTTCCATATCGAGGCCACATTCACCTTCGGTTGTTAACGCCACGCCAACCATATTCCCGGCATAGGAAATAGAAAACGAAGGCAAATTTTTATCGCTGAAAACCGGTTTACCTTTCGGCAGGGTGACGATTTCCGGCAATTCGCCAATGCCATACAGCATGAACATCAGTTCTGCGAGTAAACCTCTGGACGCCAGAAAACGGCTTTGACGATGAGGGGGAATGTTTCGGGCTTCTTGATGACACTGGGAGGGGAGACGAACAGAAATCAGATGTCCTTCCGTTAAAATCCCTCGGGCAAAGTGAGTCGCCATTTTTCGCTCCATGCTTAATGGTCCATTATGAATACAAGAGTAATCATTTACTGGAATGATGGACAGACTAAAGCGGCTAAAAGTTCGATTCAGATAAGCTTATTACAACTTTTTTACATTTTATTGTGAAATTGGGTCGCGTTTCATACGATTCGGTTATGCCATCGACGCGTAAAGATTTTTAATGGTTTCCCGTAACCAGACGATCTTCGGATTATGGCTGTTCCGTTTATGCCACAGCAGGGTAAAAGGGACTTCCAGCTTTTTTTGCTGACTTTCGTCAAACGGGAGAGGAAGAGCAACCAACGGCAGTTGATGGAGTTGATTGTAGTACTGACAGTAGCGCGGCGCGGTCGCCAGTAGCAGATTGTCGGGTTGCGCTGCCATAAACAGTGACTGCTCGAATTCCGGCAGGCTCATAGCAATCGTGCGTTCGCGCCCCAGCTCCTGTAACACATTGTCCAGCGCCCAGGTATCGCTCTGTTCCCAGCAAATGCTGATATGCGGATAACGTAAAAAGGTGTCCAGATTCCACGTTTCATGCAGTGCCGGATGATCTTTGCGTAACCAGACGCAGGGCACATCACTAAACAGCACTTCATAATCAATGGCTAACGGTAGCGAGCTTAACAGCTCCCGCGAACGGGGATGACTTTCGCGACCGGAAAAACCAATATCCACTTCACCACGAGTAATGGCATCTAAGGAATCGTAATCCCAGTTACGTAATTTGATGGTCGCCTGCGGGTAACGTTGGTAGATCCGTTTCGACAGCGCATTAAGCATGATCATCATCAGCGGCGATTCCGCCGCTAGCTCAAACTTCAGGCCGCGCGGCGTTTCGTGGTGCGGTTTATCCAGCAGCAGGTTGCTGATTTGCATCCATTCCGCCAGATTTTGCTCCATGCTGACCATTAGCGGTGTGGGCGACAGGCCCAGCGGTGAGTTCACAAAGAGTGGGTCGTCAAACCACGCTCTTAACTTTGCCAGCGACTTACTCACCGCCGAAGGTGTCACGTTCATCCGCTTCGCCGCTTTGGTCACGCTGCGCTCCTGCATCAGCAGTTGCAGACAGAGCAGCAGATTGAGATCAAGCGTGGTGATGGATTTCTTCATGAGCGGCAACGGGGCGTCCAGGCGCGACGAACATAATCAGCAACAGGCTCACTATGCTACAGGCAATCAGAATCCCGATCAGCATATTCCATGCGCCAATACCAACCACCGCTGCCAGCCAAATCCACAGTGACGAACCGCAAACCTGCGCAATACCTAAGGTCGAGCTGGCTACGCCCGCGCGTAATGAAAACGGCCCTAACGCCTGACTCATCGCTACGCCAAAACCTACCGAGAAACCGGCGCAAATCAGCGTAATACCAAACAGAGAAACCGCATGGGAAGGTGAAACGGCAAGGGTGATCCCCGCCGCCAAGAATAACACCTGCGAGGTGATCATCAAGGTACGCGGCTTAAAGATCCCCAGGGCAAATGGTGTGGAAAATGAAACGGTCATGCTGACGCCAGCGGTCAGCGCCATAATGGTGGCGTATTCCCCGCGCTCAAAACCCATGATTTCCATCAGCAATACCGGCGACGTGTTGACGAAGGTGAGGATCACCGAAACGCTGAGGGTGGTGATAACAACACGGCTGAGGAAAAACCGGTTAAGCAGCGACTCGCTATTTTCTCGTGGTTTGTCAGAAGCTGCGGGGGCCGCAGGGCGCGTTTCTTTTAAAATAAACAAAGACAACATCAGTACCGCGATGCCCATCGTTGCCATCGTCCAGAACAGACTCTGCCACGGGAATTTAAGCATAATCAGGTGTCCGAGCACCGGCGCTAACACCGGAATGATGCAGGTAATGCCGTTGAGTAGCGACAGTACCTTTGCCCGACGTCGATCATCCAGTGTGTCGCGTAAAATGGCGAACGCCACCACGTAACAACAGCCCGCGCCCAGCCCCTGTAGAAAGCGCCCTGCAAGAAATAACGTGCTGGTTTCAGCCAGTGAACAGAACACCGAGGCGATAATAAATAGCGCCGCGCCGGGTATGGCGACAGGCTTTCTCCCTGAACGATCGGCCACTTTACCGGCAAATAACATCGCAGCTGCCATGCCCGCCAGATAAACGGAGAACGCAATATGCAACTGCGCCTCGCTGGCATTGAGATCGGCGGCGATGCGCGGTAAACCAACGAGGTACATATCAATCCCGGCGGGATAAAGTAAAACCAGGGCAAAACTACAAATCAAAAAGCGGGACATGGGCTAAAGCGTCCTGATAGTAAGGTGACGCAAAGCATACGTGGTGAAGGAGAATCAGGCGAGTTGCCATTTGGACATAAGTGATTTCCTGACAGGCAAGAAGCCAGCGAATGGCTGGCTTCTTGAAGGATTTAGCCAAATTTAGGTAACACGTTAAAGACGTTACCGAACCAGCATAAAATTACGGTTATACCAAAGAGAATGACAATCGCCGGAATAAGATTGCCGCCCCAGACCGTGAACATCTGATTGGGAAACTTCTTGCGAGCTTTGATTGCCAGCACCGCGGGGATAATGACCGCCCAGATGGTGGCACACAGTCCGGCACCGCCGATCCCGTAAATGAAGCCGTTCGGGAAGATCAGATACAACAAAGCAGGTGGCAGGAAGGTTAACAGCACGGTTTTGAAACGCCCGGCGTGGGAGTTATCAATCTTAAACAGATCCGCCAGATAATCGAACAATCCCAGCGTGACACCAAAGAACGAACTGGCAACAGCTAAGTTGGAGAACACCAGCAGGCAAAACTCGATAATGCCATGCTGTTTGGTGCCGAGGAACGATTTCACCAGCGAATCAACGTTGCCGCCTGAAGAGATAATCGCCTTAAAGCTTTCTCGCGGGATATTTCCCATGGTGCAATAGAGCCAGAAGAGATAAATCACCAGCGCCAGCAGCGAACCGAAGACCACGCTTTTGATTAGCTTATCTTTGCGTTTGCCATAGCAAATAATCAGGCTGGGAATATTGCCGTGGAAACCAAATGACGCCAGACACACCGGCAAAGCCATAAAGATATACGGGAAGTAAGACGTTCCCGCAGTGGTGCTGGTGGCATCGCGCAGAATGGAATAATCGACCTGGAAGAAGAAAGAACCAAACACGATCACAAAGGAGATAATCTTCAACCCGAGGAACAACGAGGTAATACGACTGGCGGCTAACGAACTTATCCACAATACGCTGGCAACGAAAATGGCTGTGCAGATCCCGACAATACGTGGATTAGCGTGATAACCCAAATTCATTGATATCGTTTCACTAATGATCGCACCATTAGCAGAGATATAGGCATAAGTGAGGATATAGAGAACGAAGGCAACGGTAATACCGCTGATAATGTTCCAGGTGTTACCGATTAAATCTTTGGTGATGGTGTTAAAACTGGAGCCGACGGGATAATTTAAATTTGCTTCTAATAACAATAACCCGGAATGAAGCATTGAAAACCAGGCAATGATAAGGATAAAGGCACCCCAGAAAAACCAGGCACCGGCAAGATCAACAGGTAAAGCAAACATACCTCCACCAATTACTGTACCTGCTATAACCATAACACCCCAAAATGCAGAGTGCTTTTTTTCAGCTTGATCAGTCATGATGCCACCTTTAGAGGAAGGCTATTTTTGTTATTGAGGATGTAGGGTAAGAGAGTGGCTAACATCCTTATAGCCACTCTGTAGTATTAATTAAACTTCTTTCAGTTTTGCGGTGAAGTGACGCAATACTTTCGGTTCGTAGGTAAAGGTTAACCCTTTAATATTCGCCGCGTTCTCTTTCACATGTTTAAAGGCTTCAATGATGAAGTCCATATGTGTTTGAGTATATGTTGCGCGCGGAATGGTTAAACGCAGCAGTTCAGCCGGGCATGGCAGTTGTTTACCGGTTTTCGGATCGCGGCCTAACAGGAAAGAGCCAATTTCTACCGCACGGATACCGGCGACTTTATACAGCTCGCACGCCAGCGCCTGTGCCGGGAATTGATCTGCCGGGATATGCGGTAGCAGTTTACCGGCATCAACGAATGCCGCGTGACCGCCCGCCTGCTGGCAGACAACGCCAATCTCTTCCAGGCCATCGACCAGATACTGTACCTGCGCGATACGATAAGCCAGCCAGTCCAGATTCATGCCGTCATACAGACCTACCGCCAGACGCTCCATCGCGCCGCCTTCCAGGCCGCCATATGTCGGGAAGCCTTCCTGTACCACGCAAAGGGTTCTGCATTCGGTGTACACATCAAAGAAGCTGTCGTCTTTCATGCACAGCAAGCCGCCCATCGGCACCATCGCATCTTTCTTGGCGGACATCGCCAGCATATCGGCATATTTGTAGGTTTCGCGGGTGATCTGCTCGATGGTCCAGTCTTTATATTCTGCTTCACGCTGCTTGATGAAATAGGCGTTTTCTGCAAAGCGTGCGGAATCCATTACCACCGGAATATCGTATTTCTTCGCGATGCTGTACATCGCTTTTAAGTTTGCCAGTGAAACCGGCTGACCGCCTGCGGAGTTACTGGTGATGGTTGCAACGATATACGGCACGTTATTCGGGCCAACTTCTTCAATGCCGCGTTCTAATCCCTCAAGGTCAAAGTTGCCTTTAAAGTCGTAACGCACGCCCGTATCGAAGGCTTCTTTGATATAGACGTTACGCACGGTACAGCCGTTGATCTGGCTATGGCCCTGCGTGGTATCAAAGAAATAGTTAGAGAATGCCACCATTTTGCTGCGATCCAGGCCTTTTTCCTGCTCGCGTTTTTTAATCAGTACCGGAATATAAATTTGCTCTGCGCCACGGCCCTGGTGTGTCGGAATGGTGTATTGATAACCAAAGATATTTTTCACTGACTCGGCTAAAGCATAGTAGCTGCGGCTGCCGCTGTAGGCTTCGTCGCCGCGCATCATCGCGGCCTGCATGCTCTGCGTCACCGCCCCGGTGCCGCTGTCGGTCAGTAAATCGATAAACACATCTTCGCTATCCAGCAGGAACGGGTTCATACCGGATTTAATAATTGCTTCTTCACGATAAGTGCGAGTGGTACGTTTTACTGGCTCAATAACACGAATGCGGAACGGTTCAGGGAGATGTTTAAAGTTTTCCATTACATAATCCTTCATTTATTTTAATTACAGTGATCCCTGTGAATATTACATCTGCAATATCCATTAATTCGCCAGATATATATGCAAGCACCATCATTTACTAAAATAATTAAATAAATGAGACATGAGCTTTGCAAAAGGCAAAATTAAGATATAGCAAACAAATAGATCACATTGAATCTAATCGGTTTGGCTCTGGTGATGGCTACAGAAGGGCAAATCAAGGGCGGTGATCGACAATCTTGTTGTCAATATTGAACCATTTTGAGGTCACACATATATGTAAGATATTCATAATGCACTTATCCTCGAAAGACACGAGGCTACAGTATAATACTCAAGAATTTTGTCTATTCTAAAATTGTTTAAATGTGAATCGAATCACAATTAGATATTGTCTGTGTTTGTGATGGCTGGCCCATGCAAAATATTAGCAAAAATCCATAAATGGATAAATTTTTTAATTTTTATCATTATTGTTGAAGATGATGGCATTGATTATAGGGGTTCCATTACAAGGAGCTGTTTCCCTCATTGACGTCGCGGTTTACTCACTTCATTACCAGGTTGATGACCTGATGGGGTAATGACGTAAAAAGACAAATAACTCTATAAATGAGCGAAATTTGATAGTTGGTTTTTAAATAGTAACCTTATTATTACTACAACTTTCATATGAATGAGGGGAAAGAAAATGGTTGATAACGTAACTGTTGGCAGTGTATGTGCACAATCTCCTTCTTTCATGCCTGAGTTGGATGGAGGAAAAAATAAAACTCAATTGATCATTGATGATATAGTGGCGTATCTTAAAAATCCTTCAGTTTATTCGCTTGGAAAAGAAGGTCCGTTAAATCATTTTTTTAATAATTGTAGCGAGATTGAACCATGGGTTTTAATCGGTGGTGGACTTATTATTATTGTCTCCACATCTGAGCAAGACCCTGAAAGTCTGATTGTAACTGTGGGGGATATTGAAGGAAAGTGTGCTACACAGATTCCCGTACCACCCGCGCTTACAACATCCCTCAAAGATATTTTTATTCGCCCTCATACGAACGCAGATGATGAGAGTTTTACTAAAGAGCAGATAAAAGCTAATAGTAAATATGATATTGTAGATTATAACTGTAAGGTTTATTTTTATGAAAAACCGGAAGATTTAGTCGTATGCAGGCATATTTCTCTGCAGTATTGTATAGATTCATTGAATGAAAATACAGGGAAAGTTCCATTGAAGGAATGCTATTCAACTCCAGAAGGGATACAGCAACATATTCCATACGAGCTTGATCAGCAATTTGAAAATCTAATAAACAATCCACCACCCGGTACATTCGTCGTTGCCAGTGACAAGTTTGGGGAGACATTATCTGTCTTTTTTCATAGGATGGAAAAAGAGAAGTTAACGCATATGGCGGCAATCATTAAATCTCATACACACGCTATGGCCGTCCGCTTGAGGATAAAACAAACGCCTGCAGGAGAAACAGAATATGTTGTATCCTTTTATGATCCTAATGCAACCAATACTGCAGTACGCTATAAAGCAAAAAACTGTGATTCTTTTGGGTCATTACAAACATTTATAAATATTGAGTTGGCGAATATAAAATGGGTAAAAACAGAGATTTGCTCCGAGTGTGTAGGTATAATTCCTTATCTTCCTCGAGAACAGGCCCATTTATTAAGTGGTATAGAAAATGAATTGCAACCACCATTATCACCATCAGCATTATATCTATTAATGCAAATGGGGACGTATGAAAACATTGTTCTTTTTTTCGATAAGTTGCAAAATTCCCAAGAAATGACAGTATCAAAGGTTCTTGAGATTCTTGCTGCTAAAGGACCTGGAGGAACATATGGGTTATGTATGTTACTGCAATACGATAATCTTAATAAGATTAATGAATATATAAAAAATTTAAAAGAGTTGACCAGGAAATTTAATTTTAGCCAGGAAGACCTGGAAACTCTACTCCTTGCGAAAGATAACCGTGGTGTGAGCGCGATTTCTGTAGCTTTATCAAAAAATAAAAATGAGAATGAAAGTGTCAAGGCATGGTTGTCAGCGATAGATGACTTTGAGAAAGAATTTGGGGTAAATAAAAATGAAATACTTCTTAGTATAGGAAATGAAATAGACTCAACTTATGATTTAAATAGCGCTATTAGGACCAATAATTATAATGTTGTTAATATATTGCTCGCCAATATAAAAGCCAAAATGTTTAAAAATGAAATGAATAAAGAAGATATATTGAAACTGATGGCAGCAAGAGAAAAATGGACGGGGGAGTCAGACAAATGGACGAAGGCATCAGGCTTATATTCTGCGATAGTGAAAGGGTATACGGAGATTGTTGCCGCCTGGATGGAGACAGCTGATGTGATAGCCAGCCATTATGAAAATGATAAAGATGTGGTGAGAGAACTACTGTCGCTGAGCAGAAATAATGCCGTCTGCTCTTTGCATATTGCAAGCTTTAAGAAAATGAGTAAACAGGTCATTGACGTATATCTGAATGCGGCGATTCGCCTGGCGTTGCAACACGGGTTCACTTTCGATGAAATTGTGGAGCAGTTTACCCGTGACTTTGATGGCAAGCCATTCTCTCATGTGGTAAATAACGGGGATGATATACATATGGGACTCTGGCTGAAAATATTCAAAATTGTGGTTGGTGAAAATGAAAATTACCTTAAAGATGTGATGATGCAGCTGGAAGAAAAGAATAATGAAGGTAAATCTGTAATAAGTCTGGCAAATGGCAATCCTGTACTTAAAGAACTATTCTGGAAAGCAGTAGACGAATTTAACTTTCCGCAAGAGGAGCTTAATAGGTTAAAGCAATATCGTTCTCTGTAAAGACAGGACTGCAAGGTGTTTAAAGTCGCTCCAGCCAGTAGCAAAGGCAGTTTTGGTGCAGGATGCTCATAAAAAACAAGCGCTGTTCCGTTCTGATAGTTAGTTTCCCCAGAACGGAACAGTGCCCTTTATATCAATTTAGACGAGTTACTTACCAATACAGAAGCTGGAGAAAATCCGCCCCAGCAGGTCATCAGAAGTAAATTCCCCGGTGATCTCGCTTAAGTTCTGCTGTGCCAGGCGCAACTCTTCCGCCAGCAGTTCACCTGCCCAGGCTCCCAACAGTTGCGCTTTGCCCTGTTGTAGATGTTCCGCCGCTTGTTCCAGCGCCTGTAGGTGACGACGACGCGCCAGGAAGCCGCCTTCCATGTTGGTGTCAAAGCCCATGCTCTGTTTGAGATGGTTACGCAGCACGTCCACGCCTTCGCCAGTCCTTGCCGAGAGACGAATTAACGCGTGACCGTTCACTTCACTCATTCCCAGCGTTTCGCCGGTGATATCGGCTTTATTGCGCACCACGGTGATCGGCAGTTTCGCTGGCAGACGGGCGATAAATTCCGGCCAGATCTCTGCCGGATCAACGGCGTCTGTCGTGGTGCCATCGACCATAAACAGTACGCGGTCGGCCTGTTCAATTTCCTGCCACGCACGCTCGATACCAATACGTTCCACTTCGTCACTGGCTTCACGTAGCCCGGCGGTATCGATGATATGCAGCGGCATTCCGTCAATGTGGATATGCTCACGCAGCACGTCACGTGTGGTTCCGGCGATATCAGTTACGATTGCTGCTTCACGCCCCGCCAGCGCGTTTAACAGGCTCGATTTACCGGCGTTAGGACGTCCGGCAATCACCACCTTCATCCCTTCGCGCAACAAACTACCCTGACGTGCTTCAGCACGCACTGCATCAAGATCGGCAATCACGTCATTGAGCTGGGCTTCAATTTTGCCGTCGGAGAGGAAATCGATCTCTTCATCAGGGAAATCAATTGCCGCTTCGACGTAAATGCGCAAGTGGGTGAGGGCTTCCACCAGATGGTTGACCCGTGCGGAGAATGCGCCTTGCAGCGAGTTAAGTGCCGAACGGGCCGCCTGTTCCGAACTGGCGTCGATAAGATCCGCAATCGCCTCGGCCTGGGCTAAGTCGAGTTTATCGTTAAGAAACGCGCGTTCGGAAAACTCACCAGGGCGGGCAATCCGCAGGCCGGGAATGGTCAGAATGCGTTTTAACAGCAGGTCGAGGATCACCGGACCGCCATGACCCTGCAGTTCAAGCACATCTTCGCCGGTGAACGAGTTCGGGCCAGGGAACCATAGCGCAATCCCCTGATCGAGCACGCTGCCGTCGGCGTCTTTAAACGGAAGATAATCGGCGTAGCGCGGCTTAGGCAGTTTACCCAGCACGGTTTCGGCAACTTCACGGGCTTTGAGGCCGGAGATGCGCAGGATGCCAACGCCGCCACGTCCCGGAGGCGTGGCCTGGGCTACGATAGTGTCATTATCGCTCATGATGTTCCTGTTGCTTTGTGTGGCGGATGCGCGGTGCTTATCCGCCCTACGAAAAGAAAAAAGGCGGTCAACTGACCGCCCTTATTTTAGCGAAAACTCACCGAATCAGGATTTTTTCTTCTCGCGGCTATGCAGGCCACGTTTTTCCAGACCACGGTAAATCAGCTGCTGCTGAATAATGGTTACCAGGTTGCTGACGATATAGTACAGCACCAGACCTGACGGGAACCACAGGAAGAACACGGTGAAGATGACCGGCATAAAGGTCATGATCTTCTGCTGCATCGGGTCGGTCACGGTGGTCGGCGACATCTTCTGAATGAAGAACATCGTTACGCCCATCAGGATCGGCAGGATGTAGTACGGGTCCTGTGCAGACAGGTCGTGGATCCACAGTGCAAACGGTGCCTGACGCAGTTCAACGGAACCCATCAGCATGTAGTACAACGCCAGGAAGATTGGCATCTGGATCAGCAGCGGGAAGCAGCCGCCCAGCGGGTTAACCTTCTCAGCTTTGTACAGCGCCATCATTTCCTGACTGATACGCTGTTTGTCATCGCCCAGACGCTCACGCATTGCCTGAATCTTCGGCTGCAGCATACGCATCTTCGCCATGGAGGTGTACTGCGCTTTGGTCAGCGGGTACATGATGCCACGAACGATAAAGGTGATGATGATAATGGAGAAGCCCCAGTTACCCACAAAGCTATGGATCCATTTCAGCAGTTTGAACAGCGGCTGAGAGATGAACCACAACCAACCGTAATCAACGGTCAGATCCAGGTGCGGAGCAACAGCTGCCATTTTGTCCTGGATTTCCGGGCCAACCCACAGGGTGCTGTTCATCGCGCCAGTCTGACCAGGCTGAACCAGTACCGGCTGAGACTTGTAGCCGATAGCGGCGATGCCATTACCCAGATTAGCGGTATAGAAGTTATTGGTTCCGTCGTTATGCGGGATCCACGCCGTCGCGAAATACTGTTGCAGCATTGCCACCCAACCACCTTTCGAAGAGATGTTCAGGTTTTCGTTATCGGCAATGGTATCGAACTTGTATTTCTCGTACTTCTCGTCAGGCGTGGAGTACGCCGCGCCGCGGAAGGTGTGCAGTGCGAAGTTGCTGCTTCCGGTATCGAGATGCGGTGGCAGAGTGATGGATTGCTTCAACTGACCAAAGGTGGAGATCTCCAGCGGTTTCTCGCCAGCGTTCTGCACGTTGTAGTTGACGTTGACAGCGTAATCACCACGTTTCAGGACAAACGTTTTGGTAAACGTGTTGCCTGCCGCGTCGGTATACGTCATCGGCACCTGCAGTTCGTTTTGACCTTCAGCCAGCACATAAGCGTCTTTTTCAACGTTATACAGCGGACGCGGGCCGTTAGCCGGATTATCCGGGCCATCACGACCGGTCAGACCGCTCTGTGCCTGATAAATAAACTGCGGTGAAGTTTCCAGCAGCTGGAACGGCTGGGTAGAGTTCAGCTCTTTCGGGTAAGCAGGCAGCAGAGCTTGCTCAACATCACCACCACGGGTGTTGATGGTCAGATCAAGCACGTCGGTCTTAACCGAGATCAGTTTCCCCTGGCCACTGGCCGGTACGCCCTGGTCGGCGGCGCTACCCGCTGCGGTGGTCGTTGTCTGCGTGGTCTGTTGGGCCTGAGGTTGCGGGTTTTTATCCTGCTCCCAGGCTTGCCAGATCATGAAAGACACGAACAGCAAAGCGATGACTAAAAGATTGCGTTGCGAATCCATCGTTAGTGTTCTCTGGTATCAAATGGTCCGGGCGGGACGGGATCGTCACCACCAGGGTGTAAAGGGTGGCATTTTAATACGCGTTTCACCGTCAACCAACTGCCTTTTATCACTCCAAACCTGCGCAATGCCTCAATTCCGTAGCTTGAACAGGTTGGAGTGAAACGACAATGCGGCCCGAGTAGCGGACTAATCAGGCGTTGATAGACCCGAATGAGGGCTATCAGGACCCGCGAGCCAGGCGACAGTGGCGGCGCCATAATTTTTCCAACGCTTCCGAGAGAGCACGGTTATCGAGGTCGGCAACCCCTTTTTTCGCCACCACCACGAAATCCATAGCCGGGAGTTCATGTTGGCGCAGACGGAAGCTTTCACGCGTCAGACGTTTAATCCGATTGCGTTCATGGGCGCGTCGAACGTTTTTCTTGGCGACTGTAAGACCGATACGGGGATGCCCCAGCGAATTCAGGCGGCCGAGAATGGTAATTTGCGGCGTGCCAGCCCGTTGTGGCTGCTGGAAGACGAATGTGAATTGACTGGGAGTTAACAAGCGTAACTCCCTGGGAAATGCGAGCTTAACCACTCAGGGGTTAGCTTTATTACTTAGAAACGGTCAGACGAGCGCGGCCTTTAGCACGACGACGTGCCAGAACCTGACGACCATTTTTAGTAGCCATACGAGCACGGAAGCCGTGAGAACGGTTGCGCTTCAGTACAGACGGTTGAAAAGTGCGTTTCATGGCGATTTCTACCTAAACTTGAATAAATTCAATGGCTTTATTGGATATCCGCCGAAAAATGAAACGATGGACACCGAAGCCATGGGTGATTAAAGAGGCCGGATTGTAATAATTGTACACTCCGGAGTCAATTCTCTTTCCTTATTTACCGCGCTTTTCCGCACCTTTTCGCGTGGAAAACGTACGGCCTCACACCAGTGAAAACCAGCATGGCGCGCCGGGTGGAGGATTATACGGGCTGACGGGTAAAGCGCAAGGATCGTCCTGGATCTTTATTAGATCGATTAAGCCAATTTTTGTCTATGGTCATTAAATTTTCCAATATGCGGCGTAAATCGTGCCCGCCTCGCGGCAGGATCGTTTACACTTAGCGAGTTCTGGAAAGTCCTGTGGATAAATCGGGAAAATCTGTGAGAAACAGAAGATCTCTTGCGCAGTTTAGGCTATGATCCGCGGTCCCGATCGTTTTGCAGGATCTTGATCGGGCATATAACCGCAGACAGCGGTTCGTGCGTCACCCTCATGCAGGGTCTTTTCGACGTACGTCAACAATCATGAATGTTTCAGCCTTAGTCATTATCGACTTTTGTTCGAGTGGAGTCCGCCGTGTCACTTTCGCTTTGGCAGCAGTGTCTTGCCCGATTGCAGGATGAGTTACCAGCCACAGAATTCAGTATGTGGATACGCCCATTGCAGGCGGAACTGAGCGATAACACGCTGGCCCTGTACGCGCCAAACCGTTTTGTCCTCGATTGGGTACGGGACAAGTACCTTAATAATATCAATGGACTGCTAACCAGTTTCTGCGGAGCGGATGCCCCACAGCTGCGTTTTGAAGTCGGTACCAAACCGGTGACGCAAACGCCACAAGCGGCAGTGACGAGCAACGTCGCGGCCCCTGCACAGGTGGCGCAAACGCAGCCGCAACGTGCTGCGCCTTCTACGCGCTCAGGTTGGGATAACGTCCCGGCCCCGGCAGAACCGACCTATCGTTCTAACGTAAACGTCAAACACACGTTTGATAACTTCGTTGAAGGTAAATCTAACCAACTGGCGCGCGCGGCGGCTCGCCAGGTGGCAGATAACCCTGGCGGTGCCTATAACCCGTTGTTCCTTTATGGCGGCACGGGTCTGGGTAAAACTCACCTGCTGCATGCGGTGGGTAACGGCATTATGGCGCGCAAGCCGAATGCCAAAGTGGTTTATATGCACTCCGAGCGCTTTGTTCAGGACATGGTAAAAGCCCTGCAAAACAACGCGATCGAAGAGTTTAAACGCTACTACCGTTCCGTAGATGCACTGCTGATCGACGATATTCAGTTTTTTGCTAATAAAGAACGATCTCAGGAAGAGTTTTTCCACACCTTCAACGCCCTGCTGGAAGGTAATCAACAGATCATTCTCACCTCGGATCGCTATCCGAAAGAGATCAACGGCGTTGAGGATCGTTTGAAATCCCGCTTCGGCTGGGGGCTGACTGTGGCGATCGAACCGCCAGAGCTGGAAACCCGCGTGGCGATCCTGATGAAAAAGGCCGACGAAAACGACATTCGTTTGCCGGGCGAAGTGGCGTTCTTTATCGCCAAGCGTCTACGATCTAACGTACGTGAGCTGGAAGGCGCGCTGAACCGCGTTATTGCTAACGCTAACTTTACCGGACGGGCGATCACCATCGACTTCGTGCGTGAGGCGCTGCGCGACTTGCTGGCATTGCAGGAAAAACTGGTCACTATCGACAATATTCAGAAGACGGTGGCGGAGTACTACAAGATCAAAGTCGCGGATCTCCTTTCTAAGCGTCGATCCCGCTCGGTGGCGCGTCCGCGCCAGATGGCGATGGCGCTGGCGAAAGAGCTGACTAACCACAGTCTGCCGGAGATTGGCGATGCGTTTGGTGGTCGTGACCACACGACGGTGCTTCATGCCTGCCGGAAGATCGAGCAGCTGCGTGAAGAGAGCCACGATATCAAAGAAGATTTTTCAAATTTAATCAGAACATTGTCATCGTAAACCTATGAAATTTACCGTAGAACGTGAGCATTTATTAAAACCGCTACAACAGGTGAGCGGTCCGTTAGGTGGTCGTCCTACGCTACCGATTCTCGGTAATCTGCTGTTACAGGTTGCTGACGGTACGTTGTCGCTGACCGGTACTGATCTCGAGATGGAAATGGTGGCACGCGTTGCGCTGGTTCAGCCACACGAGCCAGGAGCGACGACCGTTCCGGCGCGCAAATTCTTTGATATCTGCCGTGGTCTGCCTGAAGGCGCGGAAATTGCCGTGCAGCTGGAAGGTGAGCGGATGCTGGTGCGCTCCGGGCGTAGCCGTTTTTCGCTGTCTACCCTGCCAGCGGCAGATTTCCCGAACCTCGATGACTGGCAGAGCGAAGTCGAATTTACCCTGCCACAGGCGACGATGAAGCGTCTGATTGAAGCGACCCAGTTTTCTATGGCGCATCAGGACGTTCGCTATTACTTAAACGGTATGCTGTTTGAAACCGAAGGTGAAGAACTGCGCACCGTGGCGACCGACGGCCACCGTCTGGCAGTCTGTTCAATGCCAATTGGTCAATCTTTGCCAAGCCATTCGGTGATCGTGCCGCGTAAAGGCGTGATTGAACTGATGCGTATGCTCGACGGCGGCGACAATCCGCTGCGCGTGCAGATTGGCAGCAACAACATTCGCGCCCACGTTGGCGACTTTATCTTCACCTCGAAACTGGTGGATGGTCGCTTCCCGGATTACCGACGCGTTCTGCCGAAGAACCCGGACAAACATCTGGAAGCAGGTTGCGATCTCCTCAAGCAGGCGTTTGCTCGCGCGGCAATTCTCTCTAACGAGAAATTCCGCGGCGTACGTCTGTATGTCAGCGAAAACCAGCTGAAAATCACCGCCAACAACCCGGAACAGGAAGAAGCGGAAGAGATCCTCGACGTTACCTATAGCGGTGCGGAGATGGAAATCGGCTTCAACGTCAGCTATGTGCTGGATGTTCTGAACGCGCTGAAATGCGAAAACGTCCGCATGATGCTGACCGATTCGGTTTCCAGCGTGCAGATTGAAGATGCCGCATCACAGTCGGCTGCCTATGTTGTCATGCCAATGAGACTGTAATGTCCCTCACCCGCTTGTTGATCCGCGATTTCCGCAATATCGAAACCGCGGATCTCGCTTTATCTCCCGGCTTTAACTTTCTGGTAGGTGCCAACGGCAGTGGCAAAACCAGCGTGCTGGAAGCTATCTATACGCTCGGCCATGGTCGGGCGTTTCGCAGTTTGCAGATTGGTCGCGTCATTCGCCACGAGCAGGAGGCGTTTGTTCTCCACGGGCGATTACAGGGCGAAGAGCGCGAGACAGCGATTGGCTTAACCAAAGACAAACAGGGCGACAGCAAAGTCCGCATCGACGGTACTGACGGGCATAAAGTCGCGGAACTGGCGCACCTGATGCCGATGCAACTGATAACGCCTGAAGGGTTTACTTTACTCAACGGCGGCCCCAAATACAGAAGAGCATTCCTCGACTGGGGATGCTTTCACAACGAACCCGGATTTTTCACCGCCTGGAGCAATCTCAAGCGATTGCTCAAGCAGCGCAATGCGGCGCTGCGCCAGGTGACACGTTACGAACAGCTACGCCCGTGGGATAAAGAACTGATCCCGCTGGCGGAGCAAATCAGTACCTGGCGCGCGGAGTATAGCGCCGGTATCGCGGCCGATATGGCTGATACCTGTAAGCAATTTCTCCCTGAGTTTTCTCTGACTTTCTCTTTCCAGCGCGGCTGGGAGAAAGAGACAGAATATGCTGAGGTGCTGGAACGTAATTTTGAACGCGATCGCCAGCTAACCTACACCGCGCATGGCCCGCACAAAGCGGACTTACGCATTCGCGCCGACGGTGCGCCGGTGGAAGATACCTTATCGCGTGGGCAGCTTAAGCTGTTGATGTGCGCCTTACGTCTGGCGCAAGGAGAGTTCCTCACCCGTGAAAGCGGGCGGCGGTGTCTCTACCTGATAGATGATTTTGCCTCTGAGCTTGATGATGAGCGTCGCGGGTTGCTTGCCAGCCGCTTAAAAGCGACGCAATCACAGGTCTTTGTCAGCGCGATCAGTGCTGAACACGTTATAGACATGTCGGACGAAAATTCGAAGATGTTTACCGTGGAAAAGGGTAAAATAACGGATTAACCCAAGTATAAATGAGCGAGAAACGTTGATGTCGAATTCTTATGACTCCTCCAGTATCAAAGTCCTGAAAGGGCTGGATGCGGTGCGTAAGCGCCCGGGTATGTATATCGGCGACACGGATGACGGCACCGGTCTGCACCACATGGTATTCGAGGTGGTAGATAACGCTATCGACGAAGCGCTCGCGGGTCACTGTAAAGAAATTATCGTCACCATTCACGCCGATAACTCTGTCTCTGTACAGGACGACGGGCGCGGCATTCCGACCGGTATTCACCCGGAAGAGGGCGTATCGGCGGCGGAAGTGATCATGACCGTTCTGCACGCAGGCGGTAAATTTGACGATAACTCCTATAAAGTGTCCGGCGGTCTGCACGGCGTTGGTGTTTCGGTAGTAAACGCCCTGTCGCAAAAACTGGAGCTGGTTATCCAGCGCGAGGGTAAAATTCACCGTCAGATCTACGAACACGGTGTACCGCAGGCCCCGCTGGCGGTTACCGGCGAGACTGAAAAAACCGGCACCATGGTGCGTTTCTGGCCAAGCCTCGAAACCTTCACCAATGTGACCGAGTTCGAATATGAAATTCTGGCGAAACGTCTGCGTGAGTTGTCGTTCCTCAACTCCGGCGTTTCCATTCGTCTGCGCGACAAGCGCGACGGTAAAGAAGACCACTTCCACTATGAAGGCGGCATCAAGGCGTTCGTTGAATATCTGAACAAGAACAAAACGCCGATCCACCCGAATATCTTCTACTTCTCCACTGAAAAAGACGGTATTGGCGTCGAAGTGGCGTTGCAGTGGAACGATGGCTTCCAGGAAAACATCTACTGCTTTACCAACAACATTCCGCAGCGTGACGGCGGTACTCACCTGGCAGGCTTCCGTGCGGCGATGACCCGTACCCTGAACGCCTACATGGACAAAGAAGGCTACAGCAAAAAAGCCAAAGTCAGCGCCACCGGTGACGATGCGCGTGAAGGCCTGATTGCGGTCGTTTCCGTGAAAGTGCCGGACCCGAAATTCTCCTCCCAGACCAAAGACAAACTGGTTTCTTCTGAGGTGAAATCGGCGGTTGAACAGCAGATGAACGAACTGCTGGCGGAATACCTGCTGGAAAACCCAACCGACGCGAAAATCGTGGTTGGCAAAATTATCGATGCTGCCCGTGCCCGTGAAGCTGCGCGTCGCGCGCGTGAAATGACCCGCCGTAAAGGTGCGCTCGACTTAGCGGGCCTGCCGGGCAAACTGGCAGACTGCCAGGAACGCGATCCGGCGCTCTCTGAACTGTACCTTGTGGAAGGGGACTCCGCGGGCGGCTCTGCGAAGCAGGGGCGTAACCGCAAGAACCAGGCGATTCTGCCGCTGAAGGGTAAAATCCTCAACGTCGAGAAAGCGCGCTTCGATAAGATGCTCTCTTCCCAGGAAGTGGCGACGCTTATCACCGCGCTTGGTTGTGGTATCGGTCGTGACGAGTACAACCCGGACAAACTGCGTTATCACAGCATCATCATCATGACCGATGCGGACGTCGACGGCTCGCACATTCGTACGCTGCTGTTGACCTTCTTCTATCGTCAGATGCCGGAAATCGTTGAACGCGGTCACGTCTATATCGCTCAGCCGCCACTGTACAAAGTGAAGAAAGGCAAGCAGGAACAGTACATTAAAGACGACGAAGCGATGGATCAGTACCAGATCTCTATCGCGCTGGACGGCGCAACGCTGCACACCAACGCCAGTGCACCGGCATTGGCTGGCGAAGCGTTAGAGAAACTGGTGTCTGAGTACAACGCGACGCAGAAAATGATCAACCGCATGGAGCGTCGTTATCCGAAAGCAATGCTGAAAGAGCTTATCTATCAGCCGACGTTGACGGAAGCTGACCTCTCTGATGAGCAGACCGTTACCCGCTGGGTGAATGCGCTGGTCAGCGAACTGAACGACAAAGAACAGCACGGCAGCCAGTGGAAGTTTGATGTCCACACCAATGCCGAACAAAACCTGTTTGAACCGATTGTTCGCGTGCGTACCCACGGTGTGGATACTGACTATCCGCTGGATCACGAATTTATCACCGGCGGCGAATATCGTCGTATCTGCACGCTGGGTGAGAAACTGCGTGGCTTGCTGGAAGAAGATGCATTTATCGAACGTGGCGAGCGTCGTCAGCCGGTAGCGAGCTTCGAGCAGGCGCTGGACTGGCTGGTGAAAGAGTCCCGTCGCGGTCTCTCCATCCAGCGTTATAAAGGTCTGGGCGAGATGAACCCGGAACAGCTGTGGGAAACCACTATGGACCCGGAAAGCCGCCGTATGTTGCGCGTTACCGTTAAAGATGCGATTGCTGCCGACCAGTTGTTCACCACGCTGATGGGCGACGCCGTTGAACCGCGCCGTGCGTTTATTGAAGAGAACGCCCTGAAAGCGGCGAATATCGATATTTAATGACGTTAACAATGCGAGCGTGCCTGATGCGCTACGCTTATCAGGCCTACGAGACTCGTGCAATATATTGAATTTGCATGATTTTGTAGGCCGGATCAGACGTTAACGCCGCATCCGGCAAGAAGCTATAAGAAAAGGGCGGAGATCATCTTCGCCCTTTTTATTTCTGCAATCCGCAATTATCATCCCGCAGATCTATACTTTTTGAGTCAACACGTAACGCTTTACAGGTGATTATCATGGGGCTTTTTGATGAAGTTGTCGGTGCCTTTCTGAAAGGCGATGCGGGGAAATATCAGGCCATTTTGAGCTGGGTTGAGGAGCAGGGCGGCATTCAGGTGCTGCTGGAAAAACTGCAAAGTGGCGGCTTAGGGGCCATTCTCTCAACCTGGCTGAGTAATCAACAGGGCAATCAATCGGTTAGCGGCGAGCAACTGGAATCGGCGCTCGGCACAAATGCGGTGTCCGATCTCGGGCAAAAACTGGGCGTGGATACCAGTACGGCTTCCAGTTTACTGGCAGAACAATTGCCGAAGATTATTGATGCACTCTCACCGCAAGGTGAAGTGTCACCACAAGCCAATAACGATCTGCTTTCCGCAGGCATGGAACTGCTGAAAGGGAAACTCTTCCGCTAAGCAAATGGGGAGCACGCAACGCGCGTTGCATCCCCCTTTTCCCCAGGGTGTTGTACTGATTTTTGAGCGGAATCGCGTTAGCATGGGTCAGGAACCAATCTACCTGGGGAACTCATGGCTATCAAACTCATTGCTATCGATATGGATGGCACCCTTCTGCTGCCCGATCACACCATTTCACCCGCCGTTAAAAATGCGATTGCCGCAGCTCGCGCCCGTGGCGTAAATGTCGTGCTGACGACGGGCCGCCCTTATGCAGGTGTTCATAATTACCTGAAAGAGCTGCACATGGAACAGCCGGGCGACTACTGCATTACTTATAACGGCGCGCTGGTACAGAAGGCCGCCGATGGTAGCACCGTGGCGCAAACCGCTCTCAGCTATTACGACTACCGTTTCCTGGAAAAACTCTCCCGCGAAGTCGGTTCTCATTTCCACGCGCTGGACCGCACCACGCTGTACACCGCCAACCGTGATATCAGCTACTACACGGTGCATGAATCCTTCGTTGCCACTATTCCGCTGGTGTTCTGCGAAGCGGAGAAAATGGACCCCAATACCCAGTTCCTGAAAGTGATGATGATTGATGAACCCGCCATCCTCGACCAGGCTATCGCGCGTATTCCGCAGGAAGTGAAAGAGAAATATACCGTGCTGAAAAGTGCGCCGTACTTCCTCGAAATCCTCGATAAACGCGTTAACAAAGGTACGGGTGTGAAATCACTGGCCGACGTGTTAGGTATTAAACCGGAAGAAATCATGGCGATTGGCGATCAGGAAAACGACATCGCAATGATTGAATATGCAGGCGTCGGTGTGGCGATGGATAACGCTATTCCTTCGGTGAAAGAAGTGGCGAACTTTGTCACCAAATCCAACCTTGAAGATGGCGTCGCGTTTGCTATTGAGAAGTTTGTGTTGAATTAATCTGTGGGCGGGCAAACAGTATAAACGCGTTTGCCCGCAGCGATTAACAATTTCTGGTAGTGCATAAAATCACGAACTGCAGTGGTGACGTTACTATATCCAGCGTAAGAGTGACTGGTAGCAGCGCATTAACGAGGCCGCGCGGAACGCCATCTGATGCTTTGTACTCATAAAATCCCACCGTAAAGGGTTGATGGAAAACCATCACGTTTGAGTAATCCGCTTTTTTATTTTTCTGGTGGATAGAGCCTTTCAGGCCGTCCAGCATCCATGTACAACGGCTGGTATCACAAATAAAACCATATTGTGTTGCCAGTGCCTTATCTTCTTCGTTGTTCCAGTCGTAATAGAGCGTAATAGCACCAGAGAAATTCTTATTACTGCTGCTTAAAATAAATTTCGCGTTATCAGAAACGGTGATTCTTTCACCATGAATTGCCGGATCGTTCAGCATTTTAACCACCTCACCGCCGCCGGTGGTCAACAGATAGTCCAACGATTCACCAACAAAAACATAGCCTTTCGTACCGTTACTATCCTCTGCCAGCGATAAACCCTTAATCGTATCTGACCGCCATTGCTCGGCATGTGGACGGCTTGCAGTATTGGAAACCAATCCCCAGGTGATACATCCGGTCAACGCAAATGCCAAAGAACACAAACTGGCAGCCTTAAAAAATCCCTTAAAATTCAACTTCATGATTAATCCTTTAAACGAGTAGCTAAGCCGTTGAAAGCATACTCTTCTTTCCCTCCTGTTTAGCGTCTGACATCCCTTTTCAGATTTCTGCCCGACGCATGTCATTTTTTTATGCATTGTTCTTTTTGTGATCTAAATTGTAGTACAACAATATAAATTTGTACTACATTACACGCACAGCAAACGCGAACGTCATCACGCTGGTACTACAAAGTTGCCGCGTTATGCATCGATCGGGGTAAAGTAGAGAAGAACATACAGAGCACAAGGACTCTCCATGACTCTCAATAAAACCGATCGCATTGTCATTACGCTGGGTAAACAGATCGTTCACGGCAAATACGTACCAGGCTCTCCACTTCCGGCTGAGGCGGAGCTCTGTGAAGAGTTTGCAACCTCGCGCAACATCATCCGTGAGGTGTTCCGTTCGCTGATGGCGAAGCGGCTGATTGAAATGAAACGTTATCGCGGCGCGTTTGTGGCACCGCGTAACCAGTGGAATTACCTCGACACTGACGTACTGCAATGGGTGCTGGAAAACGACTACGACCCACGGCTTATCAGTGCCATGAGCGAAGTGCGAAACCTGGTGGAACCGGCGATTGCCCGTTGGGCGGCAGAACGCGCGACTTCCAGCGATCTGGCGCAGATTGAATCGGCGCTGAACGAGATGATTGCCAACAATCAGGACCGCGAAGCGTTTAACGAAGCGGATATTCGCTACCACGAGGCGGTGCTGCAGTCGGTGCATAACCCGGTGTTACAGCAACTTAGCATTGCGATCAGTTCGTTGCAGCGGGCGGTTTTTGAACGAACCTGGATGGGCGATGAGGCCAACATGCCGCAAACGCTCCAGGAACATAAGACGCTGTTCGATGCAATACGGCATCAGGACGGCGATGCGGCAGAGCAGGCGGCGCTTACCATGATCGCCAGCTCGACACGAAGGTTAAAGGAAATCACATGACAGCTCGCTACATCGCAATTGACTGGGGATCGACCAATCTGCGCGCCTGGCTTTATCAGGGCGACCACTGCCTGGACAGCAGGCAATCAGAAGCAGGCGTCACGCGTCTGAACGGAAAATCTCCGGCTGCGGTGTTAGCAGAAGTGACGACCGACTGGCGTGAAGAGAATACGCCAGTGGTAATGGCAGGAATGGTCGGCAGCAATGTCGGCTGGAAAGTCGCGCCGTATTTATCCGTTCCTGCCCGTTTTTCGTCTATTAGCGATCAATTAACGTCGGTTGGCGACAATATCTGGATTATTCCCGGATTATGCATCTCTCATGACGATAACCATAATGTGATGCGCGGCGAAGAAACACAATTGATCGGCGCGCGTGCTCTGGCTCCTTCCTCTCTTTATGTCATGCCCGGTACGCATTGCAAATGGGTGCAGGCCGATAGCCAGCAAATCAACGATTTTCGCACCGTGATGACCGGTGAATTACATCATTTACTGTTAAATCACTCATTGATTGGCGCAGGTTTGCCGCCGCAGGAAAACTCTGCCGATGCCTTCGCGGCTGGCCTTGAGCGTGGCCTTAATGCGCCCGCCATATTGCCGCAGCTTTTTGAAGTTCGCGCCTCGCATGTGCTGGGAACGCTTCCCCGTGAACAGGTCAGCGAATTTCTCTCTGGTTTGTTGATTGGCGCAGAGGTCGCCAGTATGCGCGACTATGTGACCCATCAACACGCCATCACCCTTGTCGCCGGAACATCGCTGACCGCGCGCTACCAGCAAGCCTTTCAGGCGATGGGGTGCGACGTGACGGCGGTAGCGGGCGACACGGCATTTCAGGCTGGTATAAGGAGCATCGCTCATGCAGTGGCAAACTAAACTCCCGCTGATCGCCATTTTGCGCGGTATTACGCCCGACGAGGCGCTGGCGCATGTTGGCGCGGTGATTGACGCCGGGTTCGACGCGGTTGAAATCCCGCTGAATTCCCCACAATGGGAGCAGAGCATTCCCGCCATCGTTGATGCGTATGGCGACAAGGCGTTGATTGGCGCAGGTACGGTACTGAAACCTGAACAGGTCGATGCACTCGCCAGGATGGGCTGCCAGCTCATCGTTACGCCCAATATCCATAGTGAAGTGATCCGCCGTGCGGTGGGCTACGGTATGACCGTTTGCCCCGGCTGCGCGACGGCGACCGAAGCCTTTACAGCGCTCGACGCGGGCGCGCAGGCGCTGAAAATATTTCCGTCATCGGCTTTTGGTCCGCAATACATCAAAGCGTTAAAAGCGGTATTACCACCGGACATCGCAGTCTTTGCCGTTGGCGGCGTGACGCCAGAAAACCTGGCGCAGTGGATAGACGCAGGTTGTGCAGGAGCAGGTTTAGGCAGCGATCTCTATCGCGCCGGGCAGACCGTAGAACGCACCGCGCAGCAGGCAGCAGCATTTGTTAAGGCGTATCGAGAGGCAGTGCAATGAAAATCACCAAAATTACCACGTATCGTTTACCTCCCCGCTGGATGTTCCTGAAAATTGAAACCGATGAAGGCGTGGTCGGTTGGGGCGAGCCCGTGATCGAAGGCCGCGCCCGTACGGTGGAAGCGGCAGTTCACGAGCTGGGTGACTATTTGATTGGTCAGGATCCATCGCGCATCAATGACTTATGGCAAGTGATGTATCGCGCCGGATTTTATCGTGGCGGTCCGATCCTGATGAGCGCCATTGCCGGGATCGACCAGGCGTTATGGGATATCAAAGGTAAAGTGCTGAACGCGCCGGTCTGGCAACTGATGGGCGGCCTGGTTCGCGACAAAATTAAAGCCTACAGTTGGGTCGGCGGCGATCGTCCGGCGGATGTTATCGACGGCATTAAAACGCTGCGCGAAATCGGCTTCGATACCTTCAAACTGAACGGTTGTGAAGAACTGGGGCTAATTGATAACTCCCGCGCGGTAGATGCGGCAGTCAACACAGTGGCACAAATTCGTGAAGCTTTTGGCAATCAGATTGAGTTTGGTCTTGATTTCCACGGTCGCGTCAGCGCGCCGATGGCGAAAGTGCTGATTAAAGAACTGGAGCCGTATCGCCCGCTGTTTATTGAAGAGCCGGTGCTGGCGGAACAGGCCGAATACTACCCGAAACTGGCGGCACAAACGCATATTCCACTGGCGGCGGGTGAACGCATGTTCTCACGCTTCGATTTTAAACGCGTGCTGGAGGCGGGCGGTATTTCGATTCTGCAACCGGATCTCTCTCATGCAGGCGGTATTACCGAATGCTACAAAATTGCCGGAATGGCAGAAGCCTATGACGTGACCCTTGCGCCGCACTGTCCTCTCGGACCGATTGCACTGGCGGCTTGTCTGCATATCGACTTTGTTTCCTATAACGCCGTACTTCAGGAACAAAGTATGGGCATTCATTACAACAAAGGCGCGGAGTTACTCGACTTTGTGAAAAACAAAGAAGACTTCAGCATGGTCGGCGGTTTCTTTAAACCATTAACGAAACCGGGCTTAGGTGTGGAAATCGACGAAGCTAAAGTTATTGAGTTCAGTAAAAATGCCCCGGACTGGCGTAATCCGCTCTGGCGTCATGAAGATAACAGCGTAGCAGAGTGGTAATTCCTGCCACGTAAGCCCCTCATCGGGCACTAAAACAGCAATACAAAAATATAACCCTCTGTAAATTACAGGGCATGGTGAGCGGCTTCGCTATGCCCAAAATCTGGAGAAAGCTCGCTATGGATATTCCCGTTAATGCAGCAAAGCCGGGGCGTCGGCGTTATCTGACGCTGGTGATGATCTTTATTACGGTGGTCATTTGTTATGTTGACCGCGCTAACCTGGCCGTGGCTTCCGCCCATATTCAGGAAGAGTTCGGTATTACCAAAGCGGAAATGGGCTATGTATTTTCGGCCTTCGCCTGGCTTTATACGCTATGCCAGATCCCCGGCGGTTGGTTTTTAGATCGCGTAGGTTCTCGCGTGACTTATTTTATTGCGATATTTGGCTGGTCAGTGGCGACTTTATTCCAGGGCTTTGCCACGGGATTAATGTCATTAATTGGTCTGCGCGCGATAACCGGTATTTTCGAAGCGCCCGCTTTCCCGACCAATAACCGGATGGTGACCAGCTGGTTCCCGGAACATGAACGCGCTTCCGCCGTTGGTTTTTATACGTCTGGTCAGTTTGTCGGTCTGGCGTTTCTGACTCCGCTGCTGATCTGGATTCAGGAAATGTTGAGCTGGCACTGGGTGTTCATTGTCACTGGTGGTATCGGCATTATCTGGTCGCTGATTTGGTTTAAGGTTTATCAGCCGCCGCGCCTGACTAAAGGTATCAGCAAAGCTGAACTGGATTACATTCGTGATGGCGGCGGTCTGGTGGATGGTGATGCGCCGGTGAAGAAAGAGGCGCGTCAGCCGTTAACAGCCAAAGACTGGAAACTGGTGTTCCATCGTAAACTGATTGGCGTCTATCTTGGGCAATTTGCGGTGGCTTCTACACTGTGGTTTTTCTTAACCTGGTTCCCGAACTATTTAACCCAGGAAAAAGGAATCACAGCGCTGAAAGCAGGATTTATGACCACGGTGCCGTTTCTTGCGGCGTTTGTCGGCGTCCTGCTCTCTGGCTGGGTCGCGGATCTGCTGGTACGTAAGGGCTTTTCACTGGGCTTTGCGCGTAAAACGCCGATTATCTGCGGCTTGCTGATCTCCACCTGCATTATGGGCGCTAACTACACCAACGATCCGATGATGATTATGTGCCTGATGGCGCTGGCATTCTTCGGCAACGGTTTTGCTTCGATTACCTGGTCGCTGGTCTCTTCTCTGGCACCGATGCGCCTGATTGGTTTAACCGGCGGCGTGTTTAACTTTGCCGGTGGTCTGGGCGGCATCACCGTTCCGCTGGTGGTGGGGTACCTGGCGCAGGGTTACGGTTTCGCACCTGCACTGGTTTATATTTCTGCCGTCGCGTTGATTGGCGCGCTCTTTTACATCCTGCTGGTGGGCGATGTGAAGCGCGTTGGCTAATCTTTCAACTGTGGAATATGCGCCACACCACTGCGCATAATCCACTTTCTTAAAGCCGGTGCGGTCAGGCATCGGCTTTTTACTATCTTGCCGAAGAGTTTTAAACGCAGTTTGCGGGTGGCGCGCCAGTAGGCGGCGTTGCTCTTCTCCGGCTGCTTCAGTAACACTGAACGCAGAATCTCTGCGCTATCCAGCGCATAGCTAATTCCCTCCAGCGAGCTGGCGCTGATAAATCCCGCTGCTTCACCAATCAGAAAGGCATTGTCCTTACCGCAGACAAAATCCTGCCAACGTGAGGGAAACAACACGGTACATTTCTCACTTTTCACCGCTTTGCCAAACTGGAACTGAAAGGCGCTCATTTTCTCTTTCAGCGTCGCGAAACGCGTCTGACCGTCTTTCATTGGATAGGCACCGCCAAAGATAAAATAACCGTCTTTGCTGATACTCCATGAGTAACAGTCAGTTATCGCATTATCAAAGATGCAGGAGTAGAACGGCACCGGATGCTTCTCTGCGAACCACTGCTGGATAGCGACATATTTACGAATTTGATGGTCCGGGTAGAGATGTCGCCGCACCATCGAGTTGGCACCATCGGCACCGACCAGATAGCGGGCGGTAATATGCTGCTCCCAACCGTCTGCACGAAAAATGACATGCCATTTATCATCCTCACGCCAGATTTTTCGACACAGGCTATCGTGGTAAACCTCAACGCTGGCGGGGATCAGCGATTTCATCCACAAGTCGAAAGCGTGGCGATTAATATTGATATAGCTTCGCTGGTAGTTACGTGTGAGCGATGCGGCGACGTCGACGGTTTTGACGCTGAAAATCTGCGGGTTGGCGATCACATCGACAGGAAGCGTCAGTCCATCGCGAATAAAAGATCGCTGCGCGTCCGGTGCCAGCAGACCGCCGCAGGGTTTGCTGAAACCTTCAGTACCATGCTGGTGCTTTTTATCCAGCGCGATCACCTGCATTTTGTCTGCTAACTTTCGCGCCAACGCCGAACCTGCTGGACCGAGGCCAATAATCGCCACGTCGAAATGTTCCATCTTTTCACTCACATTCATCACGATGGCAAAAGACTATTGTCTGAAAGTGAAGTCCTTGTGAAGTATGATGGCGGGACCCGTTTTGTATCAGGACCGCGCCATGAAACAGATAACCTTTGCTCCCCGTAATCACCTGCTCACCAATACCAATACCTGGACGCCCGACAGCCAGTGGCTGGTATTTGACGTGCGTCCTTCTGGGGCGTCGTTTACTGGCGAGACCATTGAGCGTGTGAATATCCATACCGGCGAGGTCGAGGTTATCTATCGCGCGTCACAGGGCGCACACGTCGGCGTGGTGACCGTTCATCCGAAGTCAGAGAAATATGTCTTTATTCACGGCCCGGAAAATCCTGATGAAACATGGCATTACGACTTCCATCATCGGCGCGGAGTGATTGCTGAAGGCGGCAAGGTGAGCAATCTCGATGCAATGGATATTACCGCGCCGTACACCCCAGGAGCGCTGCGCGGCGGCAGCCATGTGCATGTCTTTAGCCCGAACGGAGAAAGGGTGAGCTTTACCTATAACGACCATGTAATGCATCAACTCGATTCGGCGCTGGATTTGCGAAACGTCGGTGTTGCTGCGCCGTTTGGCCCGGTCAATGTACAAAAGCAGCATCCGCGTGAATACAGCGGTAGCCACTGGTGTGTGCTGGTGAGTAAAACCACGCCCACGCCGCAGCCTGGCAGTGATGAAATCAATCGTGCTTATGAAGAAGGATGGGTAGGAAATCACGCGCTGGCGTTTATTGGCGACACACTTTCGCCAAAGGGCGAGAAAGTGCCGGAGCTATTTATCGTTGAGTTACCGCAAGATGAAGCTGGCTGGAAAGCGGCAGGTGATGCGCCGTTAAGTGGAACGGAAACAACCCTGCCCGCGCCACCGCGTGGCGTCGTGCAGCGACGTTTAACCTTTACCCACCATCGGGCTTATCCGGGGTTAGTCAACGTCCCGCGCCACTGGGTGCGCTGTAATCCGCAGGGTACGCAAATCGCGTTTTTAATGCGTGATGATAACGGCATTGTGCAACTGTGGCTTATCTCGCCACAAGGCGGCGAGCCGCGCCAGTTAACCCATAATAAAACGGATATTCAGTCTGCATTTAACTGGCATCCGTCAGGAGAATGGTTGGGCTTTGTGCTGGATAATCGAATTGCTTGCGCCCATGCGCAAAGCGGCGAGGTTGAGTATTTAACCGAAAACCACGCCAATCCACCTTCTGCGGACGCCGTGGTCTTCTCGCCGGATGGTCAGTGGCTGGCGTGGATGGAAGGCGGCCAGCTGTGGATCACCGAAACTGATCGCTAAATCAGTTATCAGGCATTCTGGCGGGTGGAATAACCGCATTTGTGGCTTGCGCGTTGGCTTCGCTTTTTTCAACGCGTGAGCGCACCGAGCTGTCTTTGCGGAACACATCCCACGGCAGTAAAAGCGTGTCCATCACAGCGGTAAACGGCATATCGAGAATCGCCAGCGACTTAGTGCCCCAGTTGGTTTCCTCGTCGCCAATCATGGTGGCGCTGGCGCGGGTGCCGGGATACGTTCCTTCTTTCCCCCCGGTATGGGACATCACGCTGGAGCATCCTCCGAGTAATGTCATTCCGCTGCATATCATGAACGCTAACAACACATTTCTTATCATAATAAATTCATCTGTTGATCGTGGGTGTTGGCCTGATGAGTTATAGCGATCCCTTGCTGAAAATAACATCATCATTACGTCGCACTGTGGCGGCTATCGCACTTTAACGTTTCGTGCTGCCCCCTCAGTCTATGCAATAGACCATAAACTGCAAAAAAAAGTCCGCTGATAAGGCTTGAAAAGTTCATTTCCAGACCCATTTTTACATCGTAGCCGATGAGGACGCGCCTGATGGGTGTTCTGGCTACCTGACCTGTCCATTGTGGAAGGTCTTACATTCTCGCTGATTTCAGGAGCTATTGATTATGCGTAACTTTGATTTATCCCCGCTTTACCGTTCTGCTATTGGATTTGACCGTTTGTTTAACCACTTAGAAAACAACCAGAGCCAGAGTAATGGCGGCTACCCTCCGTATAACGTTGAACTGGTAGACGAAAACCATTACCGCATTGCTATCGCTGTGGCTGGTTTTGCTGAGAGCGAACTGGAAATTACCGCCCAGGATAATCTGCTGGTGGTGAAAGGTGCTCACGCCGACGAACAAAAAGAGCGCACCTATCTGTACCAGGGCATCGCTGAACGCAACTTTGAACGCAAATTCCAGTTAGCTGAGAACATTCATGTTCGTGGCGCTAACCTGGTGAATGGTCTGCTGTATATCGATCTCGAACGCGTGATTCCGGAAGCGAAAAAACCGCGCCGTATCGAAATCAACTAATTCCTTAAGGCCGCCTGGCGCGGCCTGACATCTCCATGCTCGCCGTCAGGGAGCATATGCGAATCTTCGGATTTGCAGGTACTTACTCGCTTCTTAGAAGGAGAAATGACTATGCGTAACTTCGATTTATCCCCACTGATGCGTCAATGGATCGGTTTTGACAAACTGGCCAACGCACTGCAAAACGCCGGTGAAAGCCAGAGCTTCCCGCCGTACAACATTGAGAAAAGCGACGATAACCACTACCGCATTACCCTTGCGCTGGCAGGTTTTCGTCAGGAAGATTTAGAGATTCAACTGGAAGGTACGCGCCTGAGCGTAAAAGGCACGCCGGAGCAGCCAAAAGAAGAGAAAAAATGGCTGCATCAAGGGCTTATGAATCAGCCATTTAGCCTGAGCTTTACGCTGGCTGAAAATATGGAAGTCTCTGGCGCAACCTTCGTAAACGGTTTACTGCATATTGATTTAATTCGTAATGAGCCTGAACCCATCGCAGCGCAGCGTATCGCTATCAGCGAACGTCCCGCGTTAAATAGCTAACTAGCTATTCTCTTTGCCCCGCCATTCTGGTGGGGCTTTTTTTGTCTTTCTTCTTCAACAATGCGTTAATTTTCGCCTGTTTAAGATATTTCGGCACGTTCTTTCCCGTGATAATGTGCGCTATAAGGCAAATCTGCTTCACCGATTCAGCCATAATCCGTAGCAATTAAAATGTTATCTCAAGAGAAATGGACGATGAGTGATATAGCATTAACGGTCAGTATTCTGGCTTTGGTGGCAGTCGTCGGTTTGTTTATCGGCAACGTCAAATTTCGCGGCATAGGATTAGGTATTGGCGGCGTGCTGTTTGGTGGGATCATCGTCGGCCATTTTGTTTCTCAGGCGGGGATGACATTAAGTAGCGATATGCTGCATGTTATTCAGGAATTTGGCCTGATCCTGTTCGTTTATACCATCGGGATTCAGGTGGGTCCGGGCTTCTTTGCCTCATTGCGCGTCTCCGGATTACGCCTCAACCTGTTTGCTGTTCTGATCGTCATCATCGGTGGTCTGGTTACCGCCATCCTGCATAAACTGTTTGATATTCCACTGCCGGTAGTGCTGGGGATTTTCTCCGGTGCGGTAACCAATACGCCAGCACTGGGGGCAGGGCAGCAGATCTTGCGCGACCTGGGTACACCAATGGAAATGGTCGATCAGATGGGGATGAGTTACGCGATGGCGTATCCATTCGGCATTTGCGGGATTTTGTTCACCATGTGGATGTTGCGGGTTATTTTCCGCGTCAATGTCGAGACAGAAGCCCAGCAGCACGAGTCTTCACGCACCAATGGCGGCGCGCTGATCAGGACTATCAATATTCGCGTTGAGAACCCTAATCTGCATGATTTAGCCATTAAAGATGTACCGATTCTCAACGGCGACAAAATTATCTGCTCGCGTCTGAAACGAGAAGAAACCCTAAAAGTACCTTCGCCAGATACCATTATCCAACTGGGCGATTTGCTGCATCTGGTGGGGCAGCCAGCGGATTTACATAATGCGCAACTGGTGATTGGTCAGGAGGTCGATACCTCGCTGTCCACGAAAGGCACTGATTTACGCGTCGAGCGTGTGGTGGTCACCAATGAAAACGTGCTCGGAAAACGTATTCGCGACCTGCACTTTAAAGAACGCTATGACGTTGTTATCTCGCGCCTGAACCGTGCCGGGGTCGAACTGGTCGCCAGTGGCGATATCAGCCTGCAGTTCGGCGATATCCTCAACCTGGTGGGGCGTCCGTCCGCAATTGATGCCGTTGCCAATGTGCTGGGGAATGCGCAGCAAAAACTGCAACAGGTTCAGATGTTGCCGGTGTTTATTGGTATCGGGCTTGGCGTATTGTTAGGCTCTATTCCCGTCTTTGTGCCGGGATTCCCGGCCGCGTTGAAACTGGGGCTGGCGGGCGGTCCGCTGATTATGGCGTTGATCCTCGGGCGTATCGGCAGTATCGGTAAGCTGTACTGGTTTATGCCGCCAAGCGCCAACCTCGCGCTGCGGGAGCTGGGGATCGTGCTGTTCCTCTCGGTAGTGGGGCTGAAATCTGGTGGGGATTTTGTGAATACCCTGGTCAATGGCGAAGGGCTAAGCTGGATTGGATATGGTGCCCTGATCACCGCCGTTCCGCTGATTACTGTTGGTATTCTGGCGCGGATGTTAGCCAAAATGAATTACCTGACCATGTGCGGGATGCTGGCTGGCTCCATGACCGATCCTCCGGCGCTGGCGTTTGCTAATAATCTTCATCCAACGAGCGGTGCGGCGGCGCTCTCTTACGCCACTGTCTATCCGTTAGTGATGTTCCTGCGCATTATCACCCCCCAATTACTGGCGGTGCTCTTCTGGAGTATCGGTTAACTCTTTTCCGGGTGGAGTCGCCGTAAATGGTACTCCACCTGGTATTCGTTGGCATTTCTGAACATTACTGAATAATTCAAAAACTCCCCGCTCTCGCTATATGACAACGAGGTGATCCGCAGCAGTGGCGTGTTCTCCGCTACCTTCATTTGCCGCGCCAGCAGTCTATCGGCGAGCACCGGCGTCAGGCTTTCATAATTACCGCCAATCAGAATCCCGCACTCTTGTTCAATATATTCAAACTTCGACCCTTCCAGATGTTGCAGCGAAAGATTACGGAACAGTTTTACCGGCATATAGCTGTCTTCCAGCATCAGCGGTTTCCCTTCCACAAAACGAACGCGACGGGAGAAGTAGATCTGCTCGTTGATTTGAATCCGTAACTGGCTGGCAATGGCCGGAGGCGCAGGCATGATTTCAAAAATCAGCACCTGGCTGGTGACCGTTTTTCCCTGGCGTTTTAACACCTCCACCAGCCCGGTCAGGCTGGCGGTTTGATGCAATACATCTTTGCGCACCAGGTAAGTACCGCTACCGTGGCGGCGGACCACCAGCCCCCACGCCACCAGCAGATCAATGGCTTTACGGATGGTCATCCGCGATACCGCAAACTCTTCCGCCAGCTTTTTTTCACCGGGAAGAAGGCTGTTTAGCGTGAAATCTGCGGAATTAAGTCGAATTCTTAACCGCTCCGCAATGCTTTTGTAGATCATCTCTAGATCTCTTTTTTTGCCTGAAAGCCCGGGTAATACGCCCACAAGTTCTGCTTAATCGATTGAAAAAACATCTTTTTTTTAAAGATGTGTTCGATGCTGTGTACCAGTGCTCACAGATGTCTACTTTTTTGCGAAAACGTAGATCTCTACCGCCCAACGAAAAGCATGAAAGCGATCACGAATCCCACTGGGTCGTCATGTTCTGCCGATCGCATCTTCCTATCCTCGCTCCAGGCCTGCCGCATAACCAATCAGGCTTCCTACTTACAGAATTGAGAAAAGAGGATGTGGAAATGCTCAGTCAAATTCAACGCTTTGGCGGCGCGATGTTCACGCCAGTGCTGCTGTTTCCCTTCGCCGGGATTGTGGTGGGTCTTGCCATCTTGCTGCAAAACCCGATGTTTGTCGGGGAATCACTGACCGATCCGAACAGTTTATTCGCGCAAATCGTACACATTATTGAAGAGGGCGGTTGGACGGTATTCCGTAATATGCCGCTGATTTTTGCTGTCGGTTTACCCATTGGCCTTGCGAAGCAAGCGCAGGGGCGTGCTTGTCTGGCGGTGATGGTGAGTTTCCTGACCTGGAACTATTTCATCAACGCGATGGGAATGACCTGGGGAAGCTACTTCGGCGTCGATTTCACTCAGGACGCGGTGGCTGGTAGCGGGCTGACAATGATGGCGGGGATTAAAACTCTCGATACCAGCATTATCGGCGCAATTATCATTTCCGGCATTGTGACGGCGTTGCATAACCGCCTGTTCGATAAAAAACTGCCGGTGTTTCTCGGCATTTTCCAGGGGACGTCTTATGTGGTGATTATCGCCTTCCTGGTGATGATCCCCTGCGCCTGGCTGACTTTGCTCGGCTGGCCAAAAGTACAAATGGGAATTGAATCTCTGCAAGCGTTCCTGCGTTCGGCGGGTGCGCTTGGGGTGTGGGTTTACACCTTCCTCGAACGTATTCTGATCCCAACCGGTTTACACCACTTCATCTACGGACCGTTTATCTTTGGTCCGGCAGCTGTTGAAGGCGGCATTCAGATGTACTGGGCGCAGCATCTGCAAGAGTTCAGTTTGAGCGCCGAGCCGCTGAAATCGTTGTTCCCGGAAGGCGGTTTTGCCCTGCACGGTAACTCAAAAATCTTTGGTGCCGTGGGCATTTCTTTAGCGATGTACTTCACTGCCGCACCGGAAAATCGGGTAAAAGTGGCGGGCTTGCTGATTCCCGCAACCTTAACCGCCATGCTGGTGGGAATTACCGAACCGCTGGAATTTACCTTCCTGTTCATTTCACCGTTGCTGTTTGCAGTACACGCCGTGCTGGCGGCCTCAATGTCGACCGTAATGTATCTCTTTGGTGTGGTGGGCAACATGGGCGGTGGTTTGATTGACCAGGTTTTACCGCAAAACTGGATCCCGATGTTCAGCAACCACGCGGATATGATGCTGACCCAAATCGCCATTGGGTTGTGCTTTACCCTGCTGTACTTCGTGGTTTTCCGCACCCTGATTCTGCAGTTCAACATGTGCACGCCGGGACGTGAAGATGCGGAAGTGAAACTCTACTCAAAAGCCGAATATAAAGCCTCGCGAGGCCAAACCACCGCGGCAGAGCCAAAAAAAGAGCTGGATCAGGCTGCCGGTATCCTGCAAGCCCTGGGCGGGGTCGGCAATATCTCCAGCATCAACAATTGCGCGACGCGTCTACGGATTGCACTGCATGACATGTCACAAACGCTGGATGACGAAGTCTTTAAAAAGCTGGGAGCGCACGGCGTCTTCCGTAGTGGCGATGCCATTCAGGTGATCATTGGTCTGCATGTATCCCAGCTACGTGAACAGCTCGATAGCTTAATTAATTCTCATCAATCAGCAGAAAATGTTGCCATTACGGAGGCAGTATAATGACCAAATTCTCAGTGGTTGTCGCAGGCGGTGGAAGCACCTTTACGCCAGGCATCGTGTTGATGCTCCTGGCGAATCAGGACCGTTTCCCGCTTCGTGCACTGAAATTTTATGATAACGATGGCGCGCGGCAGGAAGTCATTGCTGAAGCCTGTAAAGTCATCCTTAAAGAGAAAGCGCCGGACATTGCGTTTAGTTACACCACCGATCCTGAAGTGGCGTTCAGCGACGTTGATTTTGTCATGGCGCACATCCGCGTCGGCAAATACCCGATGCGCGAACTGGATGAAAAAATCCCGCTGCGCCACGGCGTTGTTGGACAGGAAACTTGCGGACCCGGCGGAATAGCGTACGGCATGCGTTCCATTGGCGGCGTCCTGGAACTGGTGGATTATATGGAAAAATATTCACCAAATGCCTGGATGCTCAACTACTCCAACCCGGCAGCCATTGTCGCAGAAGCCACGCGTCGTCTGCGCCCGAATGCGAAAATCCTCAACATCTGTGACATGCCAATCGGTATTGAAAGCCGGATGGCGCAAATTGTTGGGCTGCAAGATCGCAAACAGATGCGCGTGCGCTACTACGGCCTGAACCACTTTGGCTGGTGGACATCAATTGAAGATTTGCAGGGCAACGACCTGATGCCCCAGCTGCGGCAATATGTCTCTAAGCACGGTTATGTTCCACCGCAGCAAGATACACATACTGAAGCGAGCTGGAACGACACCTATGCAAAAGCGCGGGATGTCCAGGCACTGGACCCGGATACATTGCCGAACACCTATCTGAAATATTATCTCTTCCCGGATTATGTCGTTCAGCATTCCAACCCTGAACATACCCGCGCGAATGAGGTGATGGAACATCGCGAGAAACAGGTTTTCGATGCTTGCCGCGCCATTACGGCGGCAGGAAATTCAGCGGCGGGCAAGCTGGAAATTGACGAACATGCGTCATACATCGTCGATCTGGCGGCGGCAATTGCCTTCAACACTCAGGAGCGGATGTTGCTGATTGTGCCTAACAACGGGGCAATCCATAACTTTGATGATGAAGCGATGGTCGAGATCCCGTGTCTGGTCGGGCACAACGGACCAGAACCACTGGTGGTCGGCGATATCCCGCAGTTTCAGAAAGGGTTAATGAGTCAGCAAGTGGCGGTGGAAAAACTGGTCGTGGACGCCTGGGAACAGCGTTCATATCAGCACCTGTGGCAGGCGATTACGTTGTCGAAAACGGTACCGAGCGCCGCGGTCGCCAAAGCTATTCTGGATGAGTTGCTGGAGGCCAACAAAGCGTACTGGCCAGAGTTACGTTAATTGTGTGGACTGGCATCCGTTGGGTGCTGGTCCGTATTCTTCAGCACAGTTGACGGCGCATAACCAAATTTATGTTTAAAGGCTTTGCTGAAATGAAAGGAGTCGAAGAAGTTGAGCGTATCAGCGACTTCGCCAACCGAGTTCCCTTGTTGCTTTAATAGCGATAGCGCCAGATCCAGACGTGCATCGAGGTAATATTCTTTCGGCGTCTTGCCGGTATAGCGTAAAAACAGACGACGCAACCAGGCTTCGCTACAGGGGATCGTGGCAGCCATATCAGCTACGCTCCAGCGTTGTTGCAGACTGGCATGTAAAGTGGCAATTAGTTTTTCAATTTGCCGCCGTTGTGGATCTTTTTTACCGTCTGAGTACATAAGACAAATCCACTGATAAATAATTTTCGTCAGAAAAGCGACTGCCAGATTATTTTTTATTTCTTCTGGTGAAGTAATTAATTCAGCAACTTCGGTGAGTTCCTGATTATAAACTTCGCCATTATAAATAACGCTTTGCTGACCGACGGGAATATCCATCATACTGGTGGGGGTAAATTCCATCCAGTACTGTTCCCAGACTAAACCTTCACAGTGATAAGAGTGAATATCCATTGGCTTTAAAAATATAATACAGTTGCCATGCAGAGTTATTTGTTCGCCATTCTTTAAAATAATTTTCCCACATCCTTGTACGGTATACACCGCAACCCATGAGTTGGCGATAAGCGGTTTCTTCTTGTCCCGCGGCCAGATCACCCGATAATGCTCGTCGGCGTAGGTATGCCAGAGCGAGATCAGAGAAATTCCGCTGGAGATCACATTTTCGTTAATCAATAAGGGAATATTGTACGGAGTTTCGTTTTTTACATCCGAACTTTGCAATTTTCCATTCATTTTAATATCCCTCCGGCGAATTATGCTCACAACCTGAACTTAACAGAAAACAATCCGTTCAGGGATACGATGTTTGTATTTTAAGAATCTGACTGCCTGACCCGACGCATTTTACCTCTCCCTATATTCATGCGTCCGGGACATAAACATAAATAAGGGCTATGAGATGAATTCGTTACAAATCTTGAGTTTTGTCGGTTTTACGCTGCTGGTGGCGGTCATCACCTGGTGGAAGGTCCGTAAAGCAGATACCGGATCGCAACAAGGCTATTTTCTTGCCGGACGATCACTAAAAGCGCCGGTTATTGCCGCTTCGTTAATGTTAACCAACCTTTCCACGGAACAACTGGTCGGCCTTTCCGGGCAGGCCTACAAAAGCGGCATGTCGGTGATGGGCTGGGAAGTGACTTCAGCGGTGACGCTGATCTTCCTCGCGCTAATCTTTTTACCGCGCTATCTGAAGCGCGGCATTGCCACCATCCCCGATTTTCTGGAGGAACGTTATGATAAAACGACGCGTATTATCATCGACTTCTGCTTCCTCATTGCCACCGGCGTCTGCTTTCTGCCGATTGTTCTCTACTCCGGCGCGTTGGCGCTCAACAGCCTGTTTCACGTCGGGGAATCGTTACAAATTTCCCACGGCGCGGCTATCTGGCTACTGGTTATTTTGCTTGGTCTGGCGGGAATTTTGTATGCGGTAATCGGCGGACTGCGCGCAATGGCAGTGGCGGACTCCATTAACGGTATTGGGCTGGTTATTGGCGGGTTGATGGTACCGGTATTTGGCCTGATCGCGATGGGCAAGGGCAGCTTTACGCAGGGCATTGAGCAAATTACCACCGTTCACGCCGAGAAATTAAACTCAGTCGGTGGCCCGACCGATCCCTTGCCGATTGGCGCGGCATTTACCGGTTTAATTCTGGTGAACACCTTTTACTGGTGTACAAATCAGGGCATCGTGCAACGCACGCTGGCGTCAAAAAGCCTGGCGGAAGGGCAAAAGGGGGCGCTGTTAACGGCGGTGCTGAAAATGCTCGACCCGCTGGTACTGGTACTGCCAGGGTTGATTGCGTTTCATCTGTATCAGGATCTACCGAAAGCCGACATGGCCTACCCGACGCTGGTCAATAACGTTCTGCCAGTGCCACTGGTGGGTTTCTTCGGCGCGGTGTTATTTGGTGCGGTGATCAGTACCTTCAACGGCTTTCTGAATAGCGCCAGTACGTTATTCAGTATGGGTATTTACCGTCGCATCATTAACCAGAATGCCGAGCCGCAGCAGCTGGTCACCGTCGGGCGCAAATTTGGTTTCTTTATCGCCATCGTTTCGGTGCTGGTCGCGCCGTGGATCGCCAACGCGCCGCAGGGGCTGTATAGCTGGATGAAACAGCTCAACGGTATTTACAACGTGCCGCTGGTTACCATCATCATTATGGGCTTTTTCTTCCCGCGCATTCCGGCGCTGGCGGCAAAAGTGGCGATGGGGATTGGCATAATCAGCTACATCACCATCAACTATCTGGTGAAGTTCGACTTCCATTTCCTCTATGTGCTGGCCTGTACGTTCTGTATCAACGTGGTAGTGATGCTGGTGATCGGTTTTATCAAACCGCGCGCCACGCCGTTCACCTTCAAAGATGCGTTTGCGGTGGACATGAAACCGTGGAAAAACGTCAAGATCGCGTCAATGGGTATCCTGTTCGCGATGATTGGCGTCTATGCCGGGCTGGCTGAATTCGGCGGCTACGGTACGCGCTGGTTAGCGATGATCAGTTATTTCATTGCCGCCGTAGTGATTGTCTACCTGATTTTTGACAGCTGGCGGCATCGTCACGACCCAGCCGTAACCTTTACTCCCGACGCGAAGGATAGCCTATGAAACGCCCCAATTTTCTGTTCATCATGACCGATACCCAGGCCACCAATATGGTCGGTTGCTATAGCGGTAAGCCGCTGAATACGCAAAATATTGATAGTCTGGCGGCGGAAAGTATTCGCTTTAATTCCGCCTATACCTGTTCACCAGTTTGTACACCAGCGCGCGCCGGGCTGTTTACCGGTATCTACGCTAACCAGTCCGGCCCGTGGACCAACAACGTCGCGCCAGGCAAAAACATTTCCACCATGGGGCGCTACTTTAAGGATGCGGGCTATCACACCTGTTACATTGGCAAATGGCATCTCGACGGTCATGACTATTTCGGCACTGGCGAGTGTCCGCCGGAGTGGGACGCTGATTACTGGTTCGATGGGGCGAACTATCTTAGCGAACTGACGGAAAAAGAGATTAGCCTGTGGCGCAATGGCCTAAACAGCGTCGAAGATTTACAGGCGAACCATATTGACGAAACCTTCACCTGGGCGCACCGCATCAGCAATCGAGCGGTGGATTTTCTGCAACAGCCCGCGCGCGCCGAGGAACCCTTCCTGATGGTGGTTTCGTATGATGAGCCGCATCACCCGTTCACCTGTCCGGTGGAGTATTTAGAGAAATACGCTGATTTTTACTACGAGCTGGGCGAGAAAGCACAGGATGACCTGGCTAACAAACCGGAACATCACCGCTTATGGGCGCAGGCGATGCCATCGCCAGTCGGTGATGACGGGCTTTATCACCATCCGCTCTATTTTGCCTGTAATGACTTTGTTGATGACCAAATCGGACGGGTCATCAATGCCTTAACGCCAGAGCAACGTGAAAATACGTGGGTCATTTATACCTCCGATCATGGTGAAATGATGGGTGCACATAAGCTGATCAGTAAAGGAGCGGCGATGTATGACGACATCACCCGTATTCCGCTGATCATCCGTTCGCCGCAAGGGGAGCGGCGACAGGTCGATACGCCAGTCAGTCATATCGATTTACTGCCGACAATGATGGCGCTGGCAGATATTGAAAAACCAGAGATTCTGCCGGGGGAAAATATCCTTGCCGTGAAAGAGCCACGCGGCGTAATGGTGGAATTTAACCGCTACGAGATTGAGCATGACAGCTTTGGCGGTTTTATTCCGGTGCGTTGCTGGGTGACGGATGACTTTAAACTGGTGCTCAACCTCTTCACCAGTGATGAACTTTACGATCGCCGTAATGACCCAAATGAAATGCATAACCTGATCGATGATATCCGTTTTGCAGACGTTCGCAGCAAAATGCATGACGCCTTATTGGATTACATGGACAAAATTCGCGATCCGTTCCGCAGTTATCAATGGAGCCTGCGTCCGTGGCGTAAAGATGCACAGCCGCGCTGGATGGGGGCATTTCGTCCACGCCCACAAGATGGCTATTCGCCAGTAGTACGCGACTATGACACCGGCCTACCGACACAAGGGGTGAAGGTGGAAGAGAAAAAACAGAAGTTCTGACGATAATGCCCGCTGATGATCACCCGGCGGGCATTATTCAGGCTGCTTAAACCAGCGAACCGCCGGTCAGGAAGGAAAAGATAAGGAATATCAGCAAAATGCTGCACACGATGCCGATACCAAAAAGCAAGGTATGGAAAGCCAGCGTCCCGCCGCCAAAAACCAGCGCGCCGCGAATGCCCCAGCGATTTTCCTTACGCATACCGCCAACAAATGCGCAAAGTAGCGCAGCAATGGCCAGTGCGATACCGCTTTGATCGAGGATTTTATCGACATCCACGTCCTCTTTTTTCTCCACGGTGGTAATTTTTTCGCCTTTTATTCCGGCGAGAAGACCTCTTTTAATTTCAGCCGTTTTATCCGCCACGATGCTTTCAAGCGTTGGCTGTGGTGCGGAAAAAGGGCCGAATGAAAAGTGGATAATCCCCATCATTAAAGCGATGGCACCGAACAGCATGCCCAATGAACTGATTTTAGTTTGCGCTATGATACCCATCTGACCTCCTTGTAGCGGATGGCAAAAGCATATCAGGAAACGGGCGGACGAAATTCTTAAAAAAATCGCTAAAGATAGAGCGTTAGTGAAATTGCAAAGGAGCAACAATGAAAATTTCCCGCCTCGGAGAAGCGCCCGATTACCGCTTCTCGCTGGCTAATGAGCGTACTTTTCTGGCGTGGATCCGTACCGCACTAGGATTTCTGGCGGCGGGGGTTGGGCTTGACCAACTTGCGCCAGATTTCGCCACGCCCGTCATTCGCGAACTGCTGGCGTTGTTGTTGTGTCTGTTTTCCGGCGGGTTAGCGATGTATGGCTACTTGCGCTGGTTACGCAATGAAAAAGCGATGCGTCTGAAAGAGGACCTGCCCTATACCAACAGCTTATTAATCATCAGTTTAATATTGATGATCGTGGCGGTGATCGTCATGGGACTGGTGTTGTATGCCGGATAGCCGCAAAGCCAGACGCATTGCCGACCCAGGGCTGCAGCCGGAGCGTACATCACTGGCGTGGTTTCGTACCATGCTGGGCTACGGCGCGTTGATGGCGTTGGCTATCAAACACAACTGGCACCAGGCGGGCATGTTATTCTGGATTTCGATTGGCATTCTCACCATCGTGGCGCTGATCCTCTGGCACTACACCCGTAATCGCAATTTAATGGATGTCACGAATAGCGATTTTTCCCAATTTCACGTAGTCCGTGACAAATTTTTGATCTCCCTCGCGGTGTTATCTCTCGCAATACTGTTTGCTGTAACGCATATACATCAACTTATCGTATTTATTGAGAGAGTCGCATGACAGGAAGTCAGGTCATTGATGCTGAAGAGGACAGGCATAAACTGGTTGTAGAGTACAAGGATGCTCTGCAACCTGCCGATTTTTATCACAATTTCAAACAACGGGGTATCCGCTCCGTACAGCTCATTCCCCATCTTGAATTTGATGACCGGGGCGATCTGACGGCCGCTTCGGTGACAGCAGAGCTGTGGGGGAAATTTTTAATTACCCTGTTTGAGTGTTGGGTGCGGGCAGATATCAGTCGTATTTCGATTGAGCTTTTTGACGCCACCCTACAAAAATGGTGTGGCAGCGAAAACCCGCACTCGCGCCGTGACTGCCAAACGTGCGACTGGCATCGGCTGTGTCCGCACGCTCGGGAGGAGACGCCAGACAGCGTGCTATGTGCGGGCTATCAGGCGTTTTATTCTTACTCCGCACCGCATATGCGGGTGATGCGTGATCTGATAAAGCAGCATCGTTCTCCCATGGAGCTGATGACGATGCTGCGGTGATGTGCGCTTAAACGGGCTGCCCCTGATGCGACATCCGCGTCGCCAGCGGTAGCCAGCACAGCACGATCAACAATCCCATTAAGGTCATCAACAACCCCAGGCTGCCCTGACCGGTTTGCGGCAACATCGCTGATAGCGACGCCAGCACGCCGGAACCAATGTTTTGCAGACCGCCGACCAGCGCGCCTGCGGTGCCCGCCAGGAAGGGGAACGGTTCCATCGCGCCGCTGGTCGCCAGCGGAAACAGCATCCCGGCACCGAAAAAGAACAGCGCGGCGGGAACGAGCAGCGTCCAGACATTCATCACGCCAAACCAGTCGGGGATCCACATCAGCAAGCCAGCCAGCAGGCAGCAGATAACCGACTGCCACATCAACGTTGAGAAGCGTTTATTAGGACGTCCGGCAAACCATGCCCCAAAAAATGCCGCCGGAATCGGCAGAATAAACAAAATACTGACCGTCATACTGCTCAGCCCTAATACCGCGCCCATCAGCACGCCGGAGCAGGCTTCAAAGGCGGCAATCCCGGCCAGACCGCCAATCAGCATCAGCAAATAACAGTTAAAACCGCTGTTACCGAAAAGCGTTTTATAACTGGTAAGCAGGCGTGTGCGCGGTGCGTCGACCGGACGCGTTTCCGGCATCCAGCGGGCCATACTGAAGGTCACACCGGCGCAAAGTACCAACAAAAAGAGATAACAGGCGCGCCAGTTCCACATCGTATCCAGCAGACCACCGATTAGCGGTGCGAGCAACGGACTGACAAGAATCCCCATGTTTAACAAGCTGTTAGCGTGGCGCAACTGTGTCCGTTCATATAAATCACGCGGCAACGTACGCGCCATTACACCGCCAACGCCGGTGCCCATGCCCTGCATCGCGCTGGCGGCAATCAATACCGTCAAACTGGAGGTCGTGACCGCGACTAGCGTTGCCAGCATAAAAATGGACATTCCGATGAGGATCACCGGTCGGCGGCCCACGCGGTCGGAAATCGGGCCATAAAACAGCTGCGAGACACCGTAAGTCAGCAGATAAGCGCCCATTACGCTCTGCACCGCCCCTTCACGGACGTTGAGATCGCGCGCCATATCGGCAATAGCTGGAATATAAATGGTTTGCGCCATCTGACCGACGGCCACGAGTAATACCAACATCAATAACAAATTGACGTTTCTATGCCTTTTCATTATCACGGATGCTTTTATAAAAATAATTAGAATAAGTCACTACGCATTCCCATAAATGCGGGAGAGGAATCTATCACATTGATAAATGTTAGCCAGATATACGCCAGGAATGGGGAATTGTTTAGCGGCAGAATATGTAAACAAAAGCGGCAATAAATGTTGCCGGGAGGGATGGTAGGGCGGATAAGATGCATCAGCATCGCATCCGACACCAACCCGCACGCTAAATATGAAAGGGGAGCGGTTACCCGCTCCCCTTTGGTGCGACTTGAATCTGAATTACTTCAGGTATTTCAGAACAGCATCAAGCAGTTGCAGTGCTGCAACAATGAGTTTGAGGATAAGAATGGCGATATCCACCAGGCTCATACGCGTCTCCTGTGGTTCAGGAGCACTGCCAGCTGACGTACCTTTCCGCTGCCTGTTGCCAGCTGTTGTGCACGCGGTATCTCAAGGAGAAACGTTGTGCTTGTTGACATAACACAGTGTGCTCACGCGGGGTTAAGGCGCTGACGGCACCACCCGTTTCAGCCAGGACTTAGTGCGCCGGGTAACGATGCGGCCCCCACATAACACATTGCGTACAGTGATATTATAGAAGTTTACTGTATAAATAAACAGTAATATTTGGACAAAACGCAAACTATGATCGATACTCAACTATGCACTAAATACGTCAAAATTCGTGCCGAAATTGCGCGTTCTGCGCGGAACACGTATACTTTCAGTGTTGACATAATACAGTGTGCTTTGCGGTTACCAGCCGCAGGCGACTGACGAAACCTCGCTCCGGCGGGGTTTTTTGTTACCTGCAATTCAGTACAAAACGTGATCAACCCCTCAATTTTCCCTTGCTGAAAAATTTTCCATTGTCTCCCCTGTAAAGCTGTGCTTGTATAAATATTGTTAAACACAAAACCAACAAGGTCCCCAATGACTACTTCCATGTTCAACGCAAAACTACTACCAACTGCGCCATCCGCCGCAGTGGTCGTCGTGCGTGTGGTGGTGGTCGTCGGCAATGCGCCGTAGGGACTGGAACAACACACGATTCCAAAACCCCGCCGGCGCAAACCGGGCGGGGTTTTTCGTTTAAGCACCTCCCGGAAAGTCGGCCCAGAAGAAAAGGACTGGAGCATGGCAAGTTCGGGCACAACATCAACGCGTAAGCGCTTTACCGGCGCAGAATTTATCGTTCATTTCCTGGAACAGCAGGGCATTAAGATTGTGACGGGCATTCCGGGCGGTTCTATCCTGCCTGTTTACGATGCCTTAAGCCAAAGCACGCAAATCCGCCATATTCTGGCTCGCCATGAACAGGGCGCGGGGTTTATCGCTCAGGGAATGGCGCGCACCGACGGTAAACCGGCGGTCTGTATGGCCTGTAGCGGGCCGGGCGCGACTAACCTGGTGACCGCCATTGCCGATGCGCGGCTGGACTCCATCCCGTTGATTTGCATCACCGGTCAGGTTCCCGCCTCGATGATCGGCACCGACGCCTTCCAGGAAGTGGACACCTACGGCATCTCTATCCCCATCACCAAACACAACTATCTGGTCAGACATATCGAAGAACTCCCGCAGGTCATGAGCGATGCCTTTCGTATTGCGCAATCAGGCCGCCCTGGCCCGGTGTGGATAGACATTCCTAAGGATGTGCAAACGGCCGTTTTTGAGATTGAAGCACAGCCCGCTATGGCAGAAAAAGCCGCCGCACCCGCTTTTAGCGAAGAAAGCATTCGTGACGCAGCGGCAATGATTAATGCTGCCAAACGCCCGGTGCTTTATCTGGGCGGCGGTGTGATCAATGCGCCTGCGCGAGTGCGTGAACTGGCGGAGAAAGCGCAGCTGCCTACCACCATGACTTTAATGGCGCTGGGCATGTTGCCAAAAGCGCATCCGTTGTCGCTGGGTATGCTGGGGATGCACGGTGTGCGCAGCACCAACTATATCTTGCAGGAGGCGGATCTGCTGATTGTTCTCGGCGCGCGTTTTGATGACCGGGCGATTGGCAAAACCGAGCAGTTCTGTCCGAATGCGAAAATTATTCATGTCGATATCGATCGCGCAGAGCTGGGTAAAATCAAGCAGCCGCACGTAGCGATTCAGGCGGATGTTGATGACGTGCTGGCGCAGCTGATCCCGCAGGTGGAAGCGCAACCGCGTGCAGAGTGGCACCAGTTGGTAGCGGATTTGCAGCGCGAATTCCCGTGTCCAATCCCGAAAGCGTGCGATCCATTAAGCCATTACGGCCTGATCAACGCCGTTGCCGCCTGTGTCGATGACAATGCGATTATCACCACCGACGTGGGTCAGCATCAGATGTGGACCGCGCAGGCTTATCCGCTCAATCGCCCACGCCAGTGGCTGACCTCCGGTGGGCTGGGCACGATGGGCTTTGGTCTGCCTGCGGCCATTGGCGCGGCGCTGGCGAACCCGGATCGCAAAGTGTTGTGTTTCTCCGGCGACGGCAGCCTGATGATGAATATTCAGGAGATGGCGACCGCCAGTGAAAATCAGCTGGATGTCAAAATCATTCTGATGAACAACGAAGCGCTGGGGCTGGTACATCAGCAACAGAGTCTGTTCTACAAGCAGGGCGTTTTTGCCGCTACCTATCCGGGAAAAATCAACTTTATGCAGATTGCCGCCGGATTCGGCCTCGAAACCTGTGATTTGAATAACGAAGCCGATCCGCAGGCTGCATTGCAGGAAATCATCAATCGACCAGGTCCGGCGCTGATCCATGTGCGTATTGATGCCGAAGAAAAAGTATACCCGATGGTGCCGCCAGGTGCGGCGAATACTGAAATGGTGGGGGAATAAGCCATGCAAAACACAACTCATGACAACGTGATTCTCGAACTCACCGTTCGCAACCATCCGGGCGTAATGACCCACGTTTGTGGCCTTTTTGCCCGTCGCGCTTTTAACGTCGAAGGCATTCTCTGCCTGCCGATTCAGGACAGCGACAAAAGCCATATCTGGCTACTGGTCAATGACGACCAGCGTCTGGAGCAGATGATAAGCCAAATCGATAAGCTGGAGGATGTGGTGAAAGTGCAGCGTAATCAGTCCGATCCGACGATGTTTAACAAGATTGCAGTGTTTTTTCAGTAAGGAGCGACATTAAACCGCTCGGGGGAGTTACTGATGAGCGATTTTTGATAGATCCGTTCAGATATATAGGGTGAAATTGTGCCAGAGACCATCTCAGGCACAATTTATTAGCCCAGGACGTTAATTTAAGTCGCTGCACCGGTAACCTGGGGGGACAGTTAGGGCTAAAATTTCCAGCGATGGTGTTAAATTCTGATTGCTGTCTATACCAGTGGTCATGACCAGCATTCTATTAATTAATGGTTCATCGAGAGGTATATTATGGCAAGCCCTATAAACAGCGGAATAATGATGGCAAATCTCTGCCCTTCCACCTTTTTGGATAAAAATATAAATATCGCTGCTGAGCTTGATATTACAAATAATGAGAAAAAATATTCACCTGGCAGTAATTTTGCAAAATGGATGTTGCAGGAAATAAAGCGCTTAATACTAAATATCATGTCCGGTTCTCGGAGTGTTAACACCGATATTCTTGACTATTTCCACCCTATGCCAGGCACGGAAAATAATGGCAATCGTACCTGGATGGCGGCAACTGGAGAGAACGAATATACCGAAATCAAACAAACAGGTGATAAAGCCTTTAAAGTTATACAGTATGACGCCGGTGAAAAAAATACAAAAAAAACAGTAAAAGAAACATCATATTCTGGAGTGGCTGTGGCGACTATTATCAAGTCGCTGTCTGAAAAAACTGCTGCGTTAGAAACACATTCTGCTGATATGGTTTTGAGGAAAAAATTAGTTAATAGTATTGTTCTGATGAATGCGGATTGTAATTACGAAATGCCTGCAGAAATTTTGAGTAATACATATGATTTATTAAACCTGCGAATTCAAAAAGATGAGGGGCATTTACCTGTTCAGGAAAAAATTGATATTACTGAGAATTATTTACACTCTGTGACTATGGATGCTCATAGATGTATAAAAGAACAAACTAAACCAAGTGGTGCTGCAAAAATAACTTGCTGTGGTGTTGAGTTAAGTAAAGATATTCTTGAAATATTTGCAAGCAAAATTGAAATGATTGAAAAAGATCTAAGTTATAGTCAAAAGACACCTGAACAATTGGTTGCACAGGTTTGCTTTAATGATGATGAATGTGCTCGGGTAAGAGAATTATTAAAACAATCAAATGGTAATATTACGGATGATAAGATTGATGAAATAATCGCTTGCTTAGCCAGTCCTCAGGGGATTGCATGTTTTTATTATTCTTCCGCACAAGGCTATCAGACTTGCTTACAACATACATCTCAAGATGTTCGCGAGTTACTCTCAAAAAGTATTGATAGTTTCATTTCACCAACAGTGGATTTAAAAAAATCAGGAAATTCTTTTTTTGGGTCTGGAAAGTATCTTAATGAAATGGATTTTACTATAAATGGGTTTAGTCAGAAGATGTATGTGATGGCGGTTAATAAAATTGAAAATGAAGTTAAACTTCAGTGTGCTCGTTATTTCACTACCGGTATGGTCGACAAAGAAAACTCCAAAATAGATAAAGTCGCTTTTACATTTTCCGCTGCCGCAACAACTGCTGATTTATGATTTTTTCTTGATGAAGCGCGTTTATCATTAAGGTGAACGCGTATTGTTAACCGTCTGTGTGTAAACAGTCTTTTTGAAAAAATGAGCGATTTTTGATAGTGAATAAGTAGTGTTAGTGATGCAATTGCATTGGGAAAATCGTTCGGAAAATAAGCTCCAGTATTATTGCATTTTTCTTAACGAACTGGCACATGGAGGTCGCTTTATGACCAATTGTGGCGCTAATATTAATGCTTTGAATAATATCAAAGTTGTATATATGAATATTGAGAAAAACCATGAGGTTATTATGGGAACTTATAGCGTAACCACCAATCCAGTTAAACAGAGTGTTCTGTTTCACCAAAAACAGCAAAATTTAAATAAGAGTATTAAGCGTGATCTTAATGTAGATTTTTCTAACATTGACGTAATGAAAAAAAGTGGTCTGATTGACAATTGCAGAACAGTACCAACAGAACCCGTGAAGGTAAGCTTTAGAGAATCATTTGTAAATATATTAACTCATCTGCTGGAAATATTGCATCTTTATCGTTATGAGGTTAATTCTAAATTCATCCCTTATTTTCATGTTACACCTGAATCTCAGGATTCGAATAATAAAATATGGATTGCTGTAACGGGTTTAGATAGTTATGTCAAAATTGAACAACTCGGTAGTGACAGTTTTAAAGAAACCCAATTGTATCGTGAATATCATAAGAAAAAAAATGGTAAAACTGAAAGTATAAAGCATGAGGAAGTCAGGGTATTTTCAGGGCCTCACGCACAAGAGTTTTTGCAGCTCTTATCACAACATGATCAACAGGAAAGAGAACAACTCTCAGAATTAACAGTTGCTGCAAATACTCTTAAGCTGGAAGTTGCTAAAAATAACTATGACATGAAATACTCTTTTGATAGGCAAATCGAATGCCGAATGATAGAGCTTTTAAGGGAACAAAAAGATTTAATTCCAGAAAAGTATTTACATCAATCATCTATAAAAAACCTTAAGCTTCGTGAGGAAGAATTTAGCTCACTCCTTGCAGATGTAGAAAGACAAGTTCTGGAGGGAAGTTCATTTGTTTTATGTTGTGGTGAAAAAATAAACGGCACTATAAGTGAATTACTTCGCAAAAAAATTACAGATTCATCACATTCCACCAAATCTCTCACTCTCTCTGAATCTCCTTCTTATGATTTTTATGAGGAAATATTCAAGAAAGCTCTTTTCACACCTGATGAATGTCATCTGGTGAGAGATTCTTTAGTGCAGGATGGTATAAAGCCAGAAAAAATAGCAAAAATTATTTCTTGTTTATCCAGTCGTACCGGGATTGGAAATTTGTTTTATGCCTGTTCACAAGCATTTCATGTTGCTAATGATAACGCTGCACTTGATGTGCGTCGCGCCGCTACGTCTGTTGGCGATACAATAGATGTTTGTCCGAGTTTTGTTGCTTTGAATGGTAGAAATTACCATCAGCATGTCGATTTCTCAGAATACGGATTCACACAAACCCTTTGCGTCTTAGGAGCAGTCGTAAATAACGCGAATGACACCTTTGATGTTGCTAATTATATCTATACCACTAAAGGCGAAAATATTATCCATAACGACGCTGAAAATGATGTCCGCAATCTAAGGAGAAATATCTCAGGCAATATTACGATTGCAACCTACAAATAATTCGCTTTTTCTCAATAACACGCACCAAACGCTTACCTCTCTGGTAAGCGTTTTGACGATAAGCTCAACATCATTAAGCCAATACATACCCCATATCCAACTTGAACAACATCGCGCTTATCGTTAAGGTATGCGCGTTTTTTATCCGCCAGGACCCAATCATGATCACCGTTGCCCTTATAGACGATCACCTCATCGTCCGCTCCGGCTTTGCGCAGTTGCTGGGGCTGGAACCTGATTTGCAAGTAGTTGCCGAGTTTGGTTCGGGGCGCGAGGCGCTGGCGGGGCTGCCGGGGCGCGGTGTGCAGGTGTGTATTTGCGATATCTCCATGCCCGATATCTCCGGTCTGGAGCTGCTAAGCCAGCTGCCGAAAGGTATGGCGACGATTATGCTCTCCGTTCACGACAGTCCGGCGCTGGTTGAGCAGGCGCTTAACGCGGGGGCGCGCGGCTTTCTCTCCAAGCGTTGTAGCCCTGACGAACTGATTGCTGCGGTGCATACGGTTGCCACAGGCGGCTGTTATCTGACGCCGGATATTGCCATTAAACTGGCATCCGGTCGCCAGGACCCGCTAACCAAACGTGAACGCCAGGTGGCGGAAAAACTGGCGCAAGGAATGGCGGTGAAAGAGATTGCCGCCGAACTGGGCTTGTCACCGAAAACGGTACACGTCCATCGCGCCAATCTGATGGAAAAACTGGGCGTCAGTAACGACGTTGAACTGGCGCACCGTATGTTTGATGGCTGGTGATGAAGACGTTGTTCTCCCGCTTAATTACCGTTATTGCCTGCTTTTTTATCTTCTCTGCCGCATGGTTTTGCCTGTGGAGCATCAGCCTGCACCTGGTTGAGCGCCCTGATATGGCGGTGCTGTTATTTCCGTTTGGTCTGCGTCTGGGGCTAATGCTGCAATGCCCGCGCGGATACTGGCCGGTGCTGCTGGGCGCGGAGTGGCTGCTGATTTACTGGCTAACGCAGGCGGTCGGGTTAACCCATTTCTCCTTATTGATGATCGGTAGTTTACTGACGTTATTGCCCGTGGCGCTGATCTCGCGCTATCGCCATCAACGTGACTGGCGCACCCTGCTGTTACAGGGGGCAGCGCTGACGGCGGCGGCGTTGTTGCAGTCGCTGCCCTGGCTTTGGCACGGCAAAGAGTCGTGGAATGCGCTGTTGCTGACTTTAACTGGCGGCCTGACGCTGGCCCCGATATGTCTGGTGTTCTGGCACTATCTCGCCAATAACACCTGGCTGCCGCTCGGGCCGTCACTGGTTTCTCAGCCAATCAACTGGCGCGGGCGGCATCTGGTCTGGTACTTGCTGCTGTTTGTTATTAGTCTCTGGCTCCAGTTGGGATTGCCGGACGAACTGTCGCGCTTTACGCCATTCTGTCTGGCGCTGCCGATTATCGCGCTGGCCTGGCACTACGGCTGGCAAGGGGCGCTGATTGCGACGTTGATGAACGCCATCGCGCTGATCGCCAGTCAAACCTGGCGCGATCATTCGGTGGATTTATTGCTCTCGCTGCTGGTGCAAAGTCTGACAGGGCTGTTACTGGGCGCAGGCATCCAGCGGTTGCGTGAACTTAACCAGTCGCTGCAAAAGGAACTAGCGCGCAATCAGCATCTGGCTGAACGTTTGTTAGAAACTGAAGAGAGCGTGCGCCGCGACGTGGCGCGTGAGCTGCACGATGATATCGGCCAGACTATCACTGCCATTCGTACTCAGGCGGGCATTGTCCAGCGGCTGGCGGCAGATAACGCCAGTGTGAAGCAGAGCGGGCAGCTCATCGAACAACTGTCGCTGGGCGTTTACGACGCGGTGCGCCGTTTGTTAGGGCGGTTACGTCCGCGCCAGTTGGATGATCTCACCCTGGAGCAGGCCATCCGCTCACTAATGCGGGAAATGGAGCTGGAAGGGCGCGGCATTGTCAGCCATCTCGAATGGCGAATCGATGAATCAGCGTTAAGCGAAAACCAGCGCGTGACGCTGTTTCGTGTCTGCCAGGAAGGGCTGAACAACATTGTGAAACATGCTGATGCCAGCGCGGTCACCCTGCAAGGCTGGCAGCAGGATGAACGGTTGATGCTGGTGATTGAAGACGATGGCAGCGGTTTGCCGCCGGGTTCCGGGCAACAAGGTTTTGGCCTCACCGGAATGCGCGAGCGCGTAACGGCGCTGGGCGGCACATTGACCATTTCCTGCCTGCATGGCACGCGTGTCAGCGTTTCTCTACCTCAACGCTATGTCTAAGGTTTGATGATGTTGCCGTTTCTGAAAGCGCCTGCCGATGCGCCATTAATGACTGATAAACATGAAATTGATGCCCGCTATCGCTACTGGCGTCGGCATATTCTGCTGACCATCTGGCTGGGTTACGCGCTGTTTTACTTCACGCGGAAAAGTTTTAACGCCGCTGTACCAGAAATCCTTGCTAATGGCGTGCTCAGCCGTAGCGATATCGGCCTGTTAGCGACCCTGTTTTACATTACCTACGGCGTGTCGAAGTTTGTCTCCGGCATTGTCAGCGACCGCTCAAATGCCCGTTATTTTATGGGGATAGGGCTTATCGCCACGGGCATCATCAACATTCTGTTTGGCTTCTCGACGTCGCTATGGGCGTTTGCCGTACTTTGGGTGCTGAACGCCTTTTTCCAGGGCTGGGGTTCACCGGTGTGTGCGCGTCTGTTAACGGCCTGGTATTCTCGTACCGAGCGCGGCGGTTGGTGGGCATTATGGAACACGGCGCATAACGTCGGCGGCGCACTCATTCCCATTGTGATGGCAGCGGCTGCACTGCATTACGGCTGGCGTGCCGGAATGATGATTGCGGGTTGTATGGCGATAGTCGTGGGGATTTTTCTCTGCTGGCGGCTGCGCGATCGCCCGCAGGCGTTAGGTTTACCTGCGGTTGGTGAATGGCGGCACGATGCGCTGGAGATTGCTCAACAACAAGAAGGGGCAGGGCTGACGCGTAAAGAGATCCTCACCAAGTATGTGTTGTTGAATCCGTATATCTGGCTGCTTTCGTTTTGCTATGTGCTGGTCTATGTGGTTCGGGCGGCGATCAACGACTGGGGCAATTTGTATATGTCCGAGACGCTGGGCGTCGATCTGGTCACGGCGAATACAGCAGTGACGATGTTTGAACTGGGCGGATTTATCGGTGCGCTGGTAGCGGGTTGGGGCTCGGACAAACTGTTTAACGGCAACCGCGGGCCGATGAATTTGATTTTCGCTGCCGGAATTTTGCTTTCAGTCGGCTCGCTGTGGCTGATGCCATTTGCCAGCTACGTGATGCAGGCAACCTGCTTCTTCACCATTGGTTTTTTTGTCTTTGGCCCGCAGATGTTAATCGGCATGGCGGCGGCAGAGTGTTCCCACAAAGAGGCGGCAGGGGCGGCGACGGGGTTTGTCGGCTTGTTTGCTTATCTGGGGGCGTCGCTTGCTGGTTGGCCGCTGGCGAAAGTGCTCGATACCTGGCACTGGAGCGGATTTTTTGTGGTTATCGCCATTGCCGCCGGGATTTCCGCACTGCTGTTACTGCCCTTTTTGAACGCCCAGACACCGCGCGAAGCGTGATGCATCTCACCTTTTCACTTCATATCCGGCAAAACTAAGAAATTTTCCAGGTTTTGCCTGGACGCTATCTCAGGCCTGATTTGCTGCTGATTTTTACAATGCCATCATTCATTAATTCTTTCCCAAAATAATTCAAGTTGCAGGAACGCAGCAAACGCGTGAGTCCCGGGAGCATAGTGAACTATGTGACCGGGAGGAATGCGTGCAGCTAAGGCACCTGCGGCTTGAAGTATGAAGGGAAATCAGGAGTAACCCATGCTGGCTTTCTTAAACCAGGTTCGCAAGCCGACCCTGGACCTTCCGCTCGAAGTGCGGCGCAAAATGTGGTTCAAACCGTTCATGCAATCCTACCTGGTGGTCTTTATCGGCTACCTGACGATGTACCTGATTCGCAAGAACTTTAACATCGCGCAGAACGACATGATCTCGACCTACGGGTTGAGCATGACGCAGCTGGGGATGATCGGCCTGGGTTTCTCCATCACTTATGGCGTGGGTAAAACGCTGGTTTCCTACTACGCCGACGGCAAAAATACCAAACAATTCCTGCCGTTCATGCTGATCCTGTCTGCCATTTGTATGCTGGGCTTCAGTGCCAGTATGGGCAGCGGCTCGGTTAGCCTGTTCCTGATGATTGCCTTCTACGCCTTAAGCGGCTTTTTCCAGAGCACCGGCGGTTCGTGCAGTTACTCCACCATCACCAAATGGACGCCGCGTCGTAAGCGCGGGACCTTCCTCGGTTTCTGGAACATTTCTCACAACCTTGGCGGTGCAGGCGCAGCTGGTGTGGCACTGTTCGGCGCAAATTACCTGTTCGATGGTCATGTCATCGGCATGTTTATTTTCCCGTCGATTATCGCGCTGATTGTCGGTTTTATCGGCCTGCGTTACGGCAGCGACTCCCCGGAATCTTATGGCCTCGGCAAAGCTGAAGAGCTGTTTGGCGAGGAGATCAGTGAAGAGGATAAAGAGACAGAATCTACCGATATGACCAAGTGGCAGATCTTTGTTGAGTATGTGCTGAAAAACAAAGTGATCTGGCTGCTGTGCTTCGCCAACATTTTCCTCTATGTGGTGCGTATTGGTATCGACCAGTGGTCAACCGTGTATGCGTTCCAGGAACTGAAACTCTCTAAAGCGGTGGCGATTCAGGGCTTTACGCTGTTTGAAGCTGGTGCGCTGGTCGGTACGCTGCTGTGGGGCTGGCTCTCTGACCTGGCGAACGGTCGCCGTGGCCTGGTGGCCTGCATCGCGCTGGCGCTGATTATCGCCACGCTCGGTGTGTATCAACATGCCAGCAATCAATATATCTATCTGGCTTCTCTCTTTGCGTTGGGTTTCCTGGTCTTTGGCCCGCAATTGTTGATTGGTGTGGCTGCTGTTGGCTTTGTACCTAAAAAAGCGATTGGCGCTGCCGATGGTATTAAAGGCACCTTCGCTTACCTGATTGGCGACAGCTTTGCCAAGTTAGGTCTGGGAATGATTGCCGATGGGACGCCGGTATTCGGCCTTACCGGCTGGGCAGGCACCTTCGCCGCACTTGATATCGCCGCGATTGGTTGTATTTGCCTGATGGCGATAGTGGCGGTGATGGAAGAACGCAAAATCCGCCGCGAGAAAAAAATTCAGCAGTTGACAGTGGCATAAACGTAACTGGTGACTTTTGCCCGGCATGACGCCGGGCTTTTTTTTATTATTCCGTGACTTCCAGCGTAGTGAAGGCAAACTTCTCGCCATCAAATAGCCCCTGACTGGTTAGTTTCAGCGCGGGGATCACTGGCAGAGAAAGAAACGCCATCTGAATAAACGGCTCATCGGGTAACGGACCGCATTCACGGGCGGCAGCTTTCAAGGCGTCAATTTGCTCCGCCAGTGACTGCGCCGTGTCGGTGCTCATCAGCCCGGCAATGGGCAACGGCAGATGACTCTGTACCTGGCCGTTACGGACCACGCACAACCCACCGCCATCCTGAATCACCTGATTGACCGCCAGCGCCATCTCTTCGGCACTGCGACCGATCACCACAATATTATGGCTGTCATGGCTGACCGTCGCAGCCAGCGCGCCTTCATTCAGACCAAAGCCGCCGAGCAAACCACAAGCCGGAGCCAGACGTTGCCCGTAACGCTCAAGTACGGCAATAAAGCACACATCATCGCGATCAAAACCATTTTCGCTGTAGACGCTGGAGTGGGAGTGCGTAATCAATTCGTTATGGATGACGTCAATGACCCGATAGCGTTTTCCGGGCGTAAATTGCAGGGCAAAGTCGCTGGCGGAAACTGGCTGGCGGGCAATGGTATTGCCATACGGGGGAGCGGATTGTGCCAGTCTCGCCGACTCTTCCGCCTGTAAGGTTTGCGCATCAATCGGCTCGCCTTTCACCAGTACCTGCTGCACCGTGACCTTACGCGCATCGCTCAACAGGACGATATCGGCCTGCTTGCCGGGTGCCAGTAAGCCGAGGTGATTCAGACCAAAATGGCGCGCCGTCGACCAGCTGGCGACGCGATATGCCACATGCAGCGGCACATTGTGTTGTTCGATCAGGCGGCGAATTAAGGCATCGATGTGTCCTTCATGGGCGATTTCCCACGGGTTACGGTCATCGGTACAGAGCATGCATTGCGGGCTGTTAAATTCGTTGATCAACGGTGCCAGCGCGTTGAGATTGCGGGCAGCGGACCCTTCGCGGATCATCAACGACATACCGAGTTGTAATTTCCGGCGTCCTTCTTCCAGCTGATAACTTTCGTGGCAGTTTTCAATACCCGCAGCAATATAGGCGTTAAGTGCTTTACCACCCAAACCCGGGCAGTGACCGTCCAGCGTCAGGTGGCGAAATGCATCCAGTTTATCGAGCAGCGCATTCTGCCCGCTAATTACGCCAGGGTAGTCCATCATTTCTGCAAGGCCGGTAACCTGCGGATGGTCCCGCCAGGCGAGCATCTGTTCAAGGGTAAAACTGGCACCATTAACATCGCAGCCTTCCAGGGCGGGTACGCAAGAGCTGACCTGTAAGTACTGGTTTTGTCTTGCCTGTTCGGCACAGCGGGCAAACCAGGCGAATCCGGCTTCGCCCATCACGTTGACGATTTCATGAGGGTCGCAAATAACGGTCGTCAGGCCACGCGGCAGGGTAGCGGTTTCAAAGGTGACCGGCGTCATCATGCTGGATTCAATATGCAGGTGAGCATCAATAAACCCTGGCACCGCCGTTGCGCCGTGGGCATCAATCCGCTGCAAAGCCGGAGCATCAGTGTATTCTGCGCCAACACCGGCAATGTAACGCCCTTTAATCACAATTGGGCCGGAAATTTCTCCGCCATTGATCAGGTCGAGAATAGAGACATTATCAATAATATAATCGGCAACAGCCTCGCCACGGGAAACGGCTAACAATTCCTGGTATTCCGCCCGGCTAATGTGATGAAATTTATGGTTAATAGAATTATTCATATTTTTCTCATTTTGATTTTATCAATTTGATTATTATTTATCATAAAGAAACGTCGCGAGATTATTAAAGAATATCCATTAATGTGCAATTGAAATGTGATAATTATCACTGAACCGTTGTTGTCATTTGTTTTACAAAAGCAAGGGATTAAATCTCCTCCAATGGACAAAAAAATGAATAATGACAATACCGATTACGTGAGTAATGAATCAGGGACGCTTTCGCGATTATTTAAACTACCTCAGCATGGGACCACCGTCCGCACAGAATTGATTGCGGGGATGACCACTTTTTTAACCATGGTGTACATCGTTTTTGTGAACCCGCAAATCCTCGGCGCGGCACAAATGGACCCGAAAGTGGTGTTTGTTACCACCTGTTTGATTGCCGGTATCGGCAGTATTGCGATGGGGATATTTGCTAACTTACCCGTGGCGCTGGCTCCAGCAATGGGGCTGAACGCCTTCTTTGCGTTCGTGGTCGTGGGGGCGATGGGTATCTCCTGGCAGACCGGGATGGGCGCGATATTCTGGGGCGCAATTGGGCTATTTTTGCTCACGCTATTTCGTATCCGGTACTGGATGATCTCCAACATTCCATTAAGTTTACGTATTGGTATCACCAGCGGAATCGGATTATTTATCGCCTTAATGGGATTAAAAAATACTGGCGTTATTGTCGCCAATAAAGACACCCTGGTGATGATTGGCGATTTAAGTTCTCACGGCGTGTTGTTAGGTATTTTAGGGTTTTTTATTATAACCGTGTTGTCATCACGTCATTTTCATGCCGCGGTGCTTGTTTCTATTGTGGTGACGTCTTGCTGTGGCTTATTTTTCGGTGATGTTCATTTTAGCGGTGTCTATTCCATTCCGCCTGATATTAGCGGCGTCATTGGTGAAGTAGATTTGAGCGGCGCGTTAACACTTGAACTCGCCGGTATCATTTTCTCCTTTATGCTGATCAACCTATTTGATTCATCAGGAACATTAATTGGTGTAACTGATAAAGCTGGCTTAATAGATAGTAACGGTCAATTCCCCAATATGAATAAGGCGCTGTATGTTGATAGCGTCAGTTCGGTGGCAGGCGCATTTATTGGTACCTCATCTGTTACTGCCTATATTGAAAGTACTTCTGGTGTGGCGGTCGGTGGTCGCACGGGGCTGACGGCTGTCGTGGTCGGCGTTATGTTCCTGTTAGTTATGTTCTTCTCACCGCTGGTGGCGATGGTTCCTCCTTACGCAACCGCCGGAGCGTTAATCTTTGTTGGCGTGCTGATGACTTCGAGCCTGGCGCGCGTTAACTGGGATGATTTTACCGAATCGGTGCCCGCATTTATTACCACGGTGATGATGCCCTTTACTTTCTCGATCACCGAAGGGATTGCACTCGGCTTTATGTCGTACTGCATCATGAAAGTGTGCACCGGGCGCTGGCGCGATCTGAACCTGTGTGTGGTGGTGGTCGCAGCTCTGTTTGCACTGAAGATTATTCTGGTGGATTAGTAACTGGCGAGGGTTTCCAGATATCATGAGTTCTGATTACGCAGGAGAACTCATGATCTGGATAATGCTCGCCACGCTGGCGGTAGTGTTTGTGGTTGGTTTTCGGGTGCTGACATCCGGGGCCAGAAAAGCGATTCGCCGTCTCAGCGATCGGCTGAATATCGATGTCGTACCCGTGGAGTCGATGGTCGATCAAATGGGAAAGTCAGCCGGTGACGAATTTTTACGTTATTTGCATCGTCCGGATGAGTCGCACCTGCAAAACGCCGCGCAGGTGTTGCTCATCTGGCAAATTGTCATTGTCGATGGTAGCGAACAGAACCTGCTGCAATGGCATCGGATTTTACAAAAAGCCCGTCTTGCCGCTCCCATTACCGATGCTCAGGTCAGGCTGGCGCTGGGTTTTCTGCGCGAAACCGAACCTGAAATGCAGGATATTAATGCTTTTCAGATGCGCTATAACGCGTTCTTTCAGCCTGCCGAGGGCGTTCACTGGTTGCATTAAAACCGCTTCGTCTTATCAGCCTACAGACCGCGCCTGACCTGTAGGGTGGATAAGGCGTTCATGCCGCATCCGGTATCGGAACTGACAGTAGGTGAACGCATTATCTACGTTCTATTTACAGCAGCACCTCCAGCCCGTGTTTTTGCACAATGCTGAGCAGTTTTAATGAAATGCCATTGGGGCGTTTAGCGCCACTTTCCCATTTTTGTACAGTTGAAACGCTGGTATTGAGATAGTGAGCGAAGACGGGCTGACTCACTTTTAATTTTTCCCGCAGTGCTTTTATCTCAACAGGTTGTAAGTCTTGCACGCTGGTCAGGCAGGCTTTGTCAAAAGTACGCATCGTTTCGGCAGAAATAGCATTGACGCTGGACAATCCAGCCGCTGCGCTGTGAATAGCCTCAAATGCAGGACTATTAAATTTAGTTTTTGCAGTCATAGCAGATCTCTGTCAGTTCTTTAGTGTTAATCATTGCTGTTAGTTGGGCTTTCGTCAGGAAGGCATAATGCTTTGCAAGTTCACGAAACCCAGCCAGTTCCTGACTATTGATGTTCGACATATCCTGTTTTGCATATAAAAACGTGTAAAACCAATTGCTTCCCCCTTTCGCCAGAATAATTGCACGCTCACGATTTTTGTGAAGGCGCTTTTTAAAAAAGCCACCGCCAAGTGCATCAGCTTTACCTTGTTCTGTTTCTAAAATGGCCCGGCACAACTCTTCATCTGTTATTGCATGAGACCTGGCTTCCCTTGCAAACCATTTGGTTTTAAACACGCGTATATCGTTGAGGTCCTGTTATTAAAGTATATCACCAAGTGCAATACTTTATCCCTTGTTCCCAACACAATCGCGAAAATACATATCACCTTGCCCTATGATTTTTATTTCTTCGAGCAGCCTCGAGCTTTTCCCACAACACCGTAAAAGTTGCAAAAACGTTAAATGCGTCACACATTTCAATGTTAAAGTGGTCGGCTTTTCCCCTGAAACATGCCACGGGTAACACCATGAGTGAATTTATTGCCGAAAACCGCGGCGCGGATGCCATCACCCGACCGAACTGGTCAGCCGTTTTCTCGGTGGCGTTTTGCGTCGCCTGTCTGATTATCGTTGAGTTTTTGCCTGTCAGTTTGTTGACGCCAATGGCCCAGGATTTAGGCATTTCGGAAGGGGTTGCCGGGCAATCGGTGACCGTGACCGCCTTTGTGGCAATGTTTGCCAGTTTGTTTATTACCCAGACAATTCAGGCCACTGACCGCCGCTACGTTGTTATTTTGTTTGCCGTTTTGCTGACGCTCTCCTGTTTGCTGGTTTCCTTTGCCAACTCATTCAGTTTGCTTTTAATCGGTCGTGCCTGTCTGGGGTTGGCGCTGGGCGGGTTTTGGGCGATGTCGGCGTCGCTGACCATGCGTCTGGTACCGCCGCGTACGGTGCCGAAGGCGCTGTCGGTGATCTTCGGCGCGGTTTCTATTGCGCTGGTGATTGCCGCACCGTTGGGCAGTTTTTTAGGCGAGCTTATCGGTTGGCGCAATGTCTTTAATGCGGCGGCGGTGATGGGCGTGCTGTGTATTTTCTGGATTATCAAATCATTGCCTTCGCTGCCAGGCGAACCCTCGCATCAGAAACAAAATACTTTCCGCTTATTACAACGTCCGGGTGTGATGGCAGGGATGCTCGCCATCTTCATGTCTTTCGCCGGGCAGTTTGCTTTCTTCACGTATATTCGCCCGGTGTATATGAACCTGGCGGGATTCGGCGTGGATGGCTTAACGCTGGTGCTGTTGAGTTTTGGTATCGCCAGCTTTATTGGTACGTCGCTTTCGTCGTTCATTCTTAAACGTTCGGTAAAACTGGCCTTAGCAGGCGCGCCATTAATACTGGCTGTGAGTGCGTTGGTGCTGACGTTGTGGGGAAGCGATAAAATCGTTGCTACCGGCGTGGCGATTATCTGGGGGCTAACTTTTGCATTGGTTCCTGTCGGCTGGTCAACGTGGATCACCCGCTCACTGGCCGATCAGGCAGAAAAAGCCGGGTCTATTCAGGTGGCGGTTATTCAGCTTGCTAATACCTGTGGCGCGGCAATCGGCGGTTATGCGCTGGATAATATTGGTCTGACTTCGCCGTTGATGTTGTCTGGCACATTGATGTTGCTGACGGCGTTATTGGTCACCGCAAAGGTGAAAATGAAGTAACGTATTTACAGGAGGGGTTACTGCTCTGGCGGGAAGCTCTCCTGTTCTTCCTCCTGATAATCCTTGATCAGGTATTGTTCTTATCTTGTTGTTATTTCCATTATTCCGCCTGTATTCATCATTTGCTAATCATGAATCATCATTTTCCCTCATGTTAAAGAAAGGTCATTTAATCCGAACGCATAGCGACAGGGATGACAAATGGCAGGGAAAGTGCATGGGAATGGCGATCGTCGGGGCGATAACACCATATGTGGATTGGGGGATCGTTTACGTCGTCTGACCGCCGGTATTTGCCTGATAACACAAACTATTTTCCCTGTTATGGCTGCTGCCCCTACGCATATTAATCCTGCGCACTCGGATACTGCCGCGTCACTGATCCTGCCGAAAGTTAAAACTATTCCATATACCCTGGGTGCGTTGGAATCGCCACCAACGGTCGCGGCACGCTTTGGTATCACCGTTGATGAATTACGTCGCCTGAATCAGTTCCGTACCTTTGCGCGGGGCTTTGACAATGTGCGTCAGGGCGATGAAATAGATGTGCCCCTCATTAACAGTAACAGCCCTGAAGCGCGCAACCTGAAAGCAATGCAGATGGAGCGCGATGGCAAAGATCCGCAAATGCAGGTCGCGGAAGTGGCGCAGCAAAGCGGAACACTTTTAGCGCGCGATATGGACAGCGAACAGGCTGCAAGTATGGCGCGTGGCTGGGTGGCTTCTTCTGCCTCTGCGCAGGCAACGGACTGGCTCAGCCGTTGGGGAACTGCCCGGGTATCTCTTGGTGTGGATGAAGATTTCAGCCTTAAAAGCTCGTCATTTGAATTTCTCCATCCCTGGTACGAAACGCCGGATAACCTGGTCTTCAGCCAGCACACACTTCACCGTACGGATGATCGCACTCAAACCAACCACGGTATCGGCTGGCGTTATTTCACATCGAGCTGGATGTCTGGCGTCAATATGTTTATCGATCATGACCTGACCCGCTATCACACCCGAACCGGGATGGGCGTTGAATACTGGCGCGATTACCTGAAACTGAGCGGCAACGGTTATCTGCGCCTCAGTAACTGGCGTAGTGCACCGGAACTCGACAATGACTATGAAGCACGTCCGGCGAACGGGTGGGATCTTCGCGCCGAAGGCTGGTTACCGGCCTGGCCGCAGCTGGGCGGCAAGCTGGTCTATGAACAATATTATGGCGATGAAGTGGCGCTGTTTGGTAAAGACGAGCGACAAAATGATCCTCACGCGATTACCGCAGGTTTGAGTTACACCCCCGTTCCCCTGATCTCCTTTAGTGCCGAGCAACGGCAGGGCAAACAGGGAGAAAACGACACCCGAATTGGTATGGAGTTGACGTTGCAACCCGGTCATTCACTGCAAAAACAGCTCGATCCGGCTGAAGTTGCAGCACGACGCAGCCTTGTGGGCAGTCGCTATGACCTGGTCGATCGTAATAACAATATTGTCCTCGAATATCGCAAGAAAGAGCTGGTGCGGCTGACGCTGACCGATCCGTTGAAAGGCAAGCCGGGTGAGGTTAAATCGCTGGTTTCTTCCTTGCAAACCAAATATGCGCTGAAAGGTTATGACATTGAAGCCGCCTCCCTGCAATCAGCGGGCGGAAAAGTAGCTGTTTCCGGCAAGGATATTCAGGTCACCATTCCTCCCTACCGATTCACGGCAATGCCTGAAACCGACAACACTTACCCGATAGCGGTTACAGCGGAAGATTCGAAAGGAAATTTCTCCCGGCGTGAAGAAAGTATGGTGGTCGTGGAAAAACCCACACTAAGCCTCGCCGATTCAACGCTTTCTGTCGATCTGCAAATCCTGCTTGCTGATGGAAAATCAACCTCAACGCTGACCTATACCGCGCGAGATTCCAGCGGCAAGCCGATCCCCGGTATGACGTTAAAAACACAGGCAAAAGGTTTGCAGGATTTCGCCTTAAGCGAATGGAAAGACAACGGTAACGGAACCTATACCCAAATAGTTACCGCCGGGAAGACGTCTGGCGCGTTATCGCTGATGCCGCAATTTAACGGCGACAATGTTGCTAAGACGCCGGCGCTGATTGCTATCGTGGCGAATACAGCATCCCGCGCTGACTCCACGATTGAGACAGACCAGGATAATTACGTCGCGGGTAAGCCGATAGTCGTTAAAGTGACCCTGAGAGATGATAACGGCAACGGGGTTACCGGAAGAAAAGAACTTCTTAAACAAGCCGTTAAAGTAGACAACACGAAGGCTGATGCCGTTAGTGCCTGGACGGAAGAAAGTGAGGGAATTTATAAAGCAAGCTATACGGCCCATCTTATTGGCGACAAATTAACGGCCCAGCTGACGATGCCCGGCTGGAAAACCAAACATTCGGATGCGTTCAGTATTGCGGGTGATAAAGATACCGCCAAAATCGCTGCGATGCAGATCACCGCGAATAACGCAGTTGCCAGACGCGATCACAATACCGTCGCTGTGACGGTCAGGGATGTGCATCAAAATTTACTGCAGGGACAAAATGTTACCTTCACGGTCGTGAATGGTGCGGCGGTTTTTGCCGATCCAAATGGCGGTATTGTGACGACAGATAAAGACGGGATTGCCAGCATTAACCTTGCCAGTGACCAGGCGGTAAACAGTCTTATCAAGGCCGAGATCAATGGCAGTAGTCAGTCTGTGGAAGTGAGCTTTATCACTGGCGATATCTCGCAGCTGACCTCCACCATCAAAACGGACGATGTGACATACACCGCGGGTGGCCAGATAAAAGTGTCCGTCACCCTTATGGATGAGCAGAAAAACCTGGTGAAAGGGATGGCTTCGCTGCTGGCGGGTAGCGGTGTGGTCGAGGTGAGCGGTACAGATAAAAATGAAACGGGTAACTGGAGCGAAGAGTCTGACGGCGTTTACACCACCACCCGAACCGCGAAGATTGCTGGCGATCGCCATTACGCCACGCTGAAACTATCGACATGGAGTAGCGCGCAGCAATCCGATGCGTATGCCATCCGCGAAAGCGGAGCTGTGCTGGCTTATTCCTCCATCGTTACCGACAAAACGGCCTACACCGCGGGCGGTGCGATAAAAGTTACGGTGACACTCAAGGATAGCTATGAAAACCTGGTCGGGGGGCAACGATACGCTATCAACCAGGCTATCCAGCTGCCAAATACAAAAGCGGAAAGCATCGCCTGGAATGAAGATCAAAAAGGAATTTATACCGCAACGTATACCGCATTACTCCCTGGCACCGGTTTAAAAGCACAGCTACAGATGTCCGGCTGGGCGAGCGCTTTGACTTCAAATGATTACAGTATTAGTGGCGATGCCGCCAGCGCACAAATTGTCGCGATGCAAGTGACAACGGGTAACCCGGATGTGCTGGCGAATGGCAGCGATCGACATACGGTGAATGTCCGGGTGGAAGATCAGTTTGGCAATGTGCTGCCGGAGCAGACCGTCACCTTTACGGTGACGAAGGGGGCGGCTGTATTTGCCAATGCAGGGCAGAGCGCAGATATCAGGACGGATGCGCATGGCATGGCAGAGGTTGATCTGAGCAGTACCGTAGCGGATGCCAGCACTGTTGAGGCTAAGGTTAATCAAAGCAGCGATAGTAAAACGGTGAACTTTGTTGCTGATGTTAGCACGGCGCAGGTCGCGGAGCTGGTGGTCATTAAGGATGGTTCAGAGGCGGACGGTTCGACGGCGAACACGCTGCGGGTGAAGGTCACCGATGCGTTCGGTAATACGCTTGCCGGGCAGACGGTCAGCGTGTTGGCAGGCAACGGTGCCACGACTGCTCCGACAGTCACTACGCAGCCGGATGGCACGGTGGAGATCTCTGTCACCAGCCAGACGGCCGGAACCAGTGCGGTCACTGCCAGCATCAACACCAGCAGCCAGAGCCGGGATGTGACATTTATCGCAGATGTCGGGACGGCGAAGATCGCTGATCTGGTGGTCATTAAGGATGGTTCAGAGGCGGACGGTTCGACGGCGAACACGCTGCGGGTGAGGGTGACGGATGCGTTCGGGAACACGCTAGCCGGGCAGACGGTCAGCGTGTTGGCGGACAACGGCGCAACGACAGCCCCAACGGTCATCACAGAGCCGGACGGGACGTTGGAGATCTCAGTCACCAGCCAGACGGCGGGAGTCAGTGCAGTCACTGCAACCATCAACAGCAGTACTCAGAGTCAGAACGTGACATTTATCGCCGATGTCAGGACGGCGAAGATCGCGGATCTGGTGGTCATTAAGGATGGTTCAGAGGCGGACGGTTCGACGGCGAACACGCTGCGGGCGAGGGTCACCGATGCGTTCGGTAATGCACTTGCCGGACAGACGGTCAGCGTGTTGGCGGACAACGGCGCAACGGTTGCTTCGACCGTCACCACAGAGCCGGACGGCACGGTGGAGATCAGTGTCACCAGCCAGACGGCAGGCACCAGTGCGGTCACTGCCAGCATTAACAACAGCACCCTGAGTCAGAACGTGACATTTATCGCCGATGTCAGGACGGCGAAGATCGCAGACCTGGTGGTCATTAAGGACGACTCAGTGGCAGACGGTGCAATGGCGAATATGCTGCGGGCGAGGGTCACCGATGCGTTCGGTAATGCGCTTGCCGGACAGACGGTCAGCGTGTTGGCAGGCAACGGTGCCACGACTGCTCCGACGGTCACCACGCAGCCGGACGGCACGGTGGAGATCTCTGTCACCAGCCAGACCGCCGGAACCAGTGCGGTCACCGCCAGCATCAACAACAGCAGCCAGAGCCGGAACGTGACGTTTATTGCCGATGTCAGCACGGCGAAGATCGCGGACCTGGTGGTCATTAAGGACGACTCAGTGGCAGACGGCGCAATGGCGAATACGCTGCAGGTGAAGGTGACCGATGCGTTCGGGAATACACTTGCCGGGCAGACGGTCAGCGTGACGGCAGGCAACGGCGCAACGGTTGCTCCGGTGGTCACCACGCAGCCGGACGGCACGGTGGAAATCAGTGTCACCAGCCAGACGGCGGGAGTCAGTGCAGTCACTGCAACCATCAACAGCAGTACTCAGAGTCAGAACGTGACATTTATCGCCGATGTCAAGACGGCGAAGATCGCGGATCTGGTGGTCATTAAGGACGACTCAGTGGCAGACGGTGCAATGGCGAACACGCTGCGGGTGAAGGTCACCGATGCGTTCGGTAATGCGCTTGCCGGACAGACGGTCAGCGTGTTGGCAGGCAACGGTGCCACGACTGCTCCGACGGTCACCACGCAGCCGGACGGCACGGTGGAGATCTCTGTCACCAGCCAGACGGCAGGCACCAGTGCGGTCACTGCCAGCATCAACAGCAGCAGCCTGAGCCGGAACGTGACGTTTGTTGCCGATGTCAGGACGGCGAAGATCGCGAGTCTGGAGGTGACGCAGGATAACTCAGTGGCTGACGGCGCAATGGCGAACACGCTGCGGGTGAAGGTCACCGATGCGTTCGGGAATGCGCTGAATGGACAGACGGTCAGCGTGATGGCGGACAACGGCGCAACGGTTGCCCCGACGGTGATCACCGAGCCGGACGGCACGGTGGAAATCAGTGTCACCAGCCAGACGGCGGGAGTCAGTGCAGTCACTGCAACCATCAACAGCAGTAGCCAGAGTCAGAACGTGATATTTATCGCCGATGTCAGCACGGCGAAGATCGCTGATCTGGTGGTCATTAAGGATGGTTCAGAGGCGGACGGTTCGACGGCGAACACGCTGCGGGTGAGGGTGACCGATGCGTTCGGGAACACACTAGCCGGGCAGACGGTCAGCGTGTTGGCGGATAACGGCGCAACGGTCACTCCGACTGTCATCACAGGGCAGGACGGCACAGTGGAGATCAGTGTCACCAGTCAGACGGCGGGCACCAGTGCGGTCACTGCAACCATCAACAGCAGCAGCCAGAGCCGGGATGTGACGTTTGTTGCCGATGTCAGGACGGCGAAGATCGCTGATCTGGTGGTCATTAAGGACGACTCAGTGGCTGACGGTGCAATGGCGAATATGCTGCGGGCGAGGGTCACCGATGCATTCGGGAATGCGCTGAATGGACAGACGGTCAGCGTGACGGCAGACAACAGCGCAACGGTGTCTCCGACGGTCACTACAGAGCCGGACGGCACGGCGGAGATCTCTGTCACCAGCCAGACCGCCGGAATCAGTGCGGTCACTGCAACCATCAACAACAGCACCGCGAGCCAGAACGTGATGTTTATCGCCGATGTCAGGACGGCGAAGATCGCGGACCTGGTGGTCATTAAGGACGACTCAGTGGCAGACGGTGCAATGGCGAATATGCTGCGGGTGAAGGTCACCGATGCATTCGGTAATGCGCTTACCGGTCAGACGGTCAGCGTGATGGCAGGCAACGGCGCAACGGTTGCCCCAACGGTGATTACAGAGCCGGACGGCACGGCGGAGATCAGTGTCACCAGCCAGACGGCGGGAGTCAGTGCAGTCACTGCCAGTATCAACAACAGCACCCTGAGCCGGGACGTGACGTTTATTGCGGATGTCAGGACGGCGCAGATCGCGGACCTGGTGGTCATTAAGGACGGCTCAGTGGCAGACGGTTCGACGGCGAACACGCTGCGGGCGAGGGTCACGGATGCGTTCGGTAATACGCTTGCCGGGCAGACGGTCAGCGTGATGGCAGGCAACGGTGCCACGACTGCTCCGACGGTCACCACGCAGCCGGACGGCACGGTGGAGATCTCTGTCACCAGCCAGACCGCCGGAACCAGTGCGGTCACCGCCAGCATCAACAACAGCAGCCAGAGCCGGGACGTGACGTTTATCGCCGATGTCAGGACGGCGCAGATTGCGGTGCTGGAAGTGACGCAGGATAACGCCGTGGCTGACGGCGCAATGGCGAATACGCTGCGGGCGAGGGTGACCGATGCGTTCGGTAATACGCTTGCCGGGCAGACGGTCAGCGTGATGGCAGGCAACGGCGCAACGGTCGCTCCGACTGTCATCACAGGGCAGGACGGGACGGTGGAAATCAGTGTCACCAGCCAGACGGCGGGCACCAGTGCGGTCACCGCCAGCATCAACAGCAGTACCGCGAGCCGGAACGTCACGTTTATCGCCGATGTCAGGACGGCGCAGATCGCGGATCTGGTGGTCATTAAGGACGACTCAGTGGCAGACGGTGCAATGGCGAATATGCTGCGGGCGAGGGTCACCGATGCGTTCGGTAATGCGCTTGCCGGACAGACGGTCAGCGTGATGGCAGGCAACGGTGCCACGACTGCTCCGACGGTCACCACGCAGCCGGACGGCACGGTGGAGATCAGTGTCACCAGTCAGACCGCCGGAATCAGTGCGGTCACCGTCAGCATCAACAACAGCACCCTGAGCCAGAACGTGACATTTATCGCTGATGTCAGGACGGCGCAGATCGCGGATCTGGTGGTCATTAAGGATGGTTCAGAGGCGGACGGTTTGACGGCGAACACGCTACGGGCGAGGGTGACCGATGCGTTCGGTAATGCGCTTGCCGGGCAGACGGTCAGCGTGACGGCAGGCAACGGCGCAACGGTTGCTCCGACGGTGATTACAGAGCTGGACGGTATGGTGGAGATCAGTGTCACCAGCCAGACGGCGGGCACCAGTACAGTCACTGCCGGTATCAACAACAGCAGTCAGAGCCGGAACGTGACATTTGTCGCCGATGTCAGGACGGCGCAGATCGCGGATCTGGTCGTTAGCCAGGATAACGCCGTGGCTGACGGCGCAATGGCGAACACGCTGCGGGCGAGGGTGACCGATGCGTTCGGTAATACGCTTGCCGGGCAGACGGTCAGCGTGACGGCAGGCAACGGCGCAACGGTTGCTCCGACGGTGATTACAGAGCCGGACGGTATGGTGGAGATCAGTGTCACCAGCCAGACGGCGGGCACCAGTACAGTCACTGCCGGTATCAACAACAGCAGTCAGAGCCGGAACGTGACATTTGTCGCCGATGTCAGGACGGCGCAGATCGCGGATCTGGTCGTTAGCCAGGATAACGCCGTGGCTGACGGCGCAATGGCGAACACGCTGCGGGTGAAGGTCACCGATGCGTTCGGTAATGTGCTTGCCGGGCAGACGGTCAGCGTGTTGGCAGGCAACGGTGCCACGACTGCTCCGACGGTCACCACGCAGCCGGACGGGACGGCGGAGATCTCTGTCACCAGCCAGACCGCCGGAATCAGTGCGGTCACTGCCAGTATCAACAACAGCACCGCGAGCCAGAACGTGATGTTTATCGCCGATGTCAGGACGGCGAAGATCGCGGATCTGGTGGTTATTAAGGATGGTTCAGAGGCGGACGGTTCGACGGCGAACACGCTGCGGGCGAGGGTGACCGATGCATTCGGTAATACGCTGGGCGGGCAGACGGTCAGCGTGTTGGCGGATAACGGCGCAACGGTCGCTTCGACGATGACCACTCAGCCGGATGGCACGGTGGAGATCAGTGTCACCAGCCAGACGGCGGGCACCAGTACAGTCACTGCAACCATCAACAACAGCACCCTGAGTCAGAACGTGATGTTTATCGCCGATGTCAGCACGGCGCAGATCGCGAGTCTGGAGGTGACGCAGGATAACTCAGTGGCTGACGGCGCAATGGCGAACATGCTGCGGGCGAGGGTGACCGATGCGTTCGGTAATGCGCTTGCCGGACAGACGGTCAGCGTGATGGCAGGCAACGGTGCCACGACTGCTCCGACGGTCACCACGCAGCCGGACGGCACGGTGGAGATCTCTGTCACCAGCCAGACGGCGGGGATCAGTACAGTCACCGCAACCATCAACAGCAGCAGTCAGAGCCGGGATGTGACATTTATCGCCGATGTCAGGACGGCGCAGATCGCGGATCTAGAGGTCACCCGGGATAACTCAGTGGCAGACGGCGCAATGGCGAATATGCTGCGGGCGAGGGTGACGGATGCGTTCGGTAATGCGCTTGGCGGGCAGACGGTCAGCGTGTTGGCGGACAACGGCGTAACGACTGCCCCGACGGTGATCACCGAGCAGGACGGCACGGTGGAGATCAGTGTCACCAGCCAGACGGCGGGCACCAGTGCCGTCACCGCCAGTATCAACAGCAGTACCGCGAGCCGGAACGTGACGTTTATCGCCGATGTCAGGACGGCGCAGATCGCGAGTCTGGAGGTGACGCAGGATAACGCCGTGGCTGACGGCGCAATGGCGAACACGCTGCGGGTGAGGGTCACCGATGCGTTCGGTAATACGCTTGCCGGGCAGACGGTCAGCGTGATGGCGGACAACGGTGCAGCGGTCGCTCCGACGGTCACCACGCATCCGGACGGCACGGTGGAGATCTCTGTCACCAGTCAGACGGCGGGAGTCAGTACAGTCACTGCCAGCATCAACAGCAGCAGTCAGAGCCGGGATGTGACATTTATCGCCGATGCCAGCACGGCGCAGATCGCGGACCTGGTGGTTATTAAGGATGGTTCAGAGGCAGACGGTTCGACGGCGAACACGCTGCAGGTGAAGGTCACCGATGCGTTCGGGAATGCGCTGAATGGGCAGACGGTCAGCGTGTTGGCAGACAACGGTGCAACGGTCGCTTTGACGGAAACCACAAAGCCGGACGGCACGGCGGAAATCAGTGTTACCAGTCAGACGGCGGGAGTTAGCGCAGTCACCGTCAGCATCAACAGCAGCAGTCAGAGCCGGGATGTGACATTTATCGCCGATATCAGGACGGCGAAGATCGCTGATGTGGAGGTAATTAAGGATGGTTCAGAGGCGGACGGTTCGACGGCGAACACGCTGCGGGTGAAGGTCACCGATGCGTTCGGTAATACGCTTGCCGGGCAGACGGTCAGCGTGACAGCAGGCAATGGCGCAACGGTCGCTCCGACGGTCACCACGCAGCCGGACGGCACGGTGGAAATCTCTATCACCAGTCAGACCGCCGGAGCCAGTACAGTCACCGCCAGCATCAACAACAGCAGCCAGAGCCGGGATGTGACGTTTATCGCCGATGTCAGGACGGCGCAGATCGCGAGTCTGGAGGTGACGCAGGATAACGCCGTGGCTGACGGCGCAATGGCGAACACGCTGCGGGTGAGGGTCACCGATGCGTTCGGTAATGCGCTTGCCGGCCAGACGGTCAGCGTGATGGCGGACAACGGTGCAGCGGTCGCTTCGACGATGACCACAAAGCCGGACGGCACGGTGGAGATCAGTGTCACCAGTCAGACCGCCGGAATCAGTGCGGTCACCGTCAGCATCAATAACAGCACCCTGAGCCAGAACGTGACATTTATCGCTGATGTCAGGACGGCGAAGATCGCGGATCTGGTGGTCATTAAGGATGGTTCAGAGGCGGACGGTTCGACGGCGAACACGCTGCGGGCGAGGGTGACCGATGCGTTCGGTAATACGCTTGCCGGGCAGACGGTCAGCGTGACGGCAGGCAACGGCGCAACGGTTGCCCCGACGGTCACCACGCAGCCGGACGGCACGGTGGAGATCATTGTCACCAGTCAGACGGCAGGCACCAGTACAGTCACCGCCAGCATCAACAACAGCAGCCAGAGCCAGAACGTCACCTTTGTACCTGGTGATGCATCGCAGCTCACTTCATCCGTTGAAACAAATAAGTCGAACTATACGGTTGGAGAGACAATCACCATCACGGTAACGCTCCGGGATGCGTTCGATAATCTGGTAACCGGTGCAGCTTCACAGTTAGCCGCTAATGGTGTGCTGACGGTGGCTGGCACCGACCCGTCAGAAACGGGAAGCTGGGTTGAATCAGGTGGCGTGTATACCACAACCCGTATGGCGACGATTGCCAGTACCAATCAGCACGCCAACCTGCAATTGCAGACGTGGAGTGATGGTGTAACGTCAGATCGCTATGACATACAGTCCGGTTCTCCGGCGCAAGCCACATCAACTATCGCTACGGATAAAAACGCCTACACCGCTGGTGACACTATAACCGTCGCTGTGACGCTGAAAGACGCGCACGGTAACCTGGTTGAAGGGGGCGAGTCCTTATTGTCTGGTGATAACGTAACAGTAGAAGGAGCCGTACGTTCAGGAGGATGGTCTGAAACTGCCGGTGTTTATACTGCTACATGGTCGGCGCAAATGGCGGGAGACTCTCACCACGCGACGCTGAAGTTGTCTGAATGGGGCAGCAGTAAACAATCAGAGAGTTATTCCATCCACAGAGGTGCTCCGGTGCAGGCAAATTCTGCTATCAGGACAGATAAATTGGCATATATCGCTGGGGAGCCATTAACCGTCACAATAACGTTGCGGGATGAGTTTGGTAACCCTGCTTTAGGGCTGACATCAGAAGTCATCGAGTCTTATATCGATAATTTCGCGGTAGGTGGCGCAACTCCCGATTCTCTGCAGTGGGTCGAGCAGAATAATGGTGAATATACCATTGTCTGGACAGCATGGGTTGCCGAGGAAAATCTGGTTGCCAGTCTGAAATTAAAAACATGGGGAACGGAGATTAAGTCCTCATTATACGGGATACAACCAGGTGCGGCGGCAAAATCTCAATCCACGATAGTCACGGACAAAACGAAATATATCGCTGGGGATAGCATAACGGTGACCGTTGTTCTTAAAGATGCCCAGGGTAACTTTATTACTGATGGTGTCGTTCAGCTTAATGAGGAAAACGTACAAGTCAGGAACGCTGATTCTATTCAAGGCAATAATTGGATATACAATGGCAATGGGCAATATCAAAGACAGTATATGGCACATTTTGCGGAAGCGAATTTGAATGCGCAACTGAAGATGGCGGGTTGGGTCGATGCCAATTATTCAAAAAGCTACACTATTAACAGAGGTGAAGTAAGTAAGTTTCGTTCACAGCTTCGTATACACGAACTTTTAGTGGTAGCTGGGGCGGATATACCTGTCAGTGTTTTATTAGCTGATGAATTTGGCAATCCTGTGAATGACGGTCTGGATTTGCTGACAGATGATGCAGTGTACTTACAAAATGTGGAAAAGAAACATTGGTCCAGTTGGACATTTGTAGGTGATGGCAGATATGAGCGTACCTATATGGCCTACAAAGAAGGAGAAAACTTAAACTCATATCTACATATTAATGGTTGGTATGTAGACGGGCAACCGTCTTATACCATCCTTCCTTTTGTGGAAGTCGAGTCGCTGAGTGTTAATGGTGCAAAATTCAGGGCGGCAGATGGTTTTCCAAAAACAGGGTTTGATGGTGCTAAATTTACACTGATATTAACCCACAATATGAAAAACACGGATTATAATTGGACCAGCGGTATACAGGGTATTCAGGTCGATAGTAATGGCATGGTGACTTTAGAATATATTCTAAAGAACGAAATTACTATTACAGGAACGCCGAAAAGCAATAAAGGGAATAAAGTCACATATAGATTCTCACTGCAGAAATGGTTTTTACCCCAAGGAGATTTTCAGGAAGCATGGAGTGTAATTAATTCATATTGTAGTGATAGGGGCTATAGATTACCGTCTAGTACGGATATAGTGGGGAGTGCAACTAGCGGTGCTGTCCCGCGAAAAGTAGGTTCGTTATGGGGTGAATATGGTAATCTGACTTCTTATGACGGAATATTTCGCTCAGAACATTATTGGCTCGACAGCGGTATGATATTTTATCCAGGAGATGGTCATCTCTCGATAGCGTCACGTTCATCCGCATTGTGTTTGCAAGAGTTCTGATGTTACTTATATTTTTGCCCTGCATATGCAGGGCAATTTATCTTAGTTCTTACGCAGAAGTACGCATCACACCGATAGTATTAAATTCATTTTTTACACTGAGCAAACGGGGGTCATGAAGCAAAACATTTGACCATAAATCATTGTCTTTAATTAATTGTTGCCAGCGCCTTTCATATTCTTTTTTACCATACACAGTGTAAATCAACGGCAAAATAACACCATTGATTTTGTTGGTGTTAATATTTGCCAGTAACTTCATAATGTCATTTTTTATAGATGCGCCATAGATCAGAAATTTCGTATAAAGCGAGTTAACACAGGTGTAATCAAGACCATGTTCAGGCTCAAGTTTAAGCAATAAACTTTTGGCTTTGTCATTATGTCCTTTCAGTGCCATGAACATAGCCAGAATAGAGGTAATAATTGGATTATTACAGGTGTTTTGACTGTTAAGATTTAATGCAAAAGATATCGCGTTATCGAGGGGGGATGTGTAATAAAGTATAATTAATTTAAGAATGCTTATACCCATTTTATTGGGTTCAAGAGCAATACTTTTTTCTATTAGATTAAATGCTCTTGCAAGGTCACCGTTCAAAAAACATAGCAGAGACTGATAATAATAAACGTCTGGCGAATTAGGTTTGAGTAAATGTGCTTGCTTAAATAGCACATTAGACACTGAATGTTCATCTTTTAGCCCACTGATTAAACCCAGTAAACCCAATGCCTGAGAATTTGAAGGGTTAATTTCAAGAGCCTTTTCAATGGAGGTTACTGCCGTAGTTATTGCTTGTTTTTGTTCACTGAGTCCAAGGAGGGCTAATGATATATGGCATTCCGCCAGGCAACAGTAGGGCAAGGTATTTTGCGGTTGCGTACTCACACAATCTCTAAATATTACTAATGCTCGTTTCAAACTCTCTGGTGTATAACGGTACATTTCCATTCTGCCATTCATATACATAACAGCAGAATCCAGAGATGGCATTTGTTGTGTATTAATAGATTTAAAATTAATGTTGGGTATTTTTTCAATAAGAATATTAATTACTTGTGATAATAATACGGAAAGAGGATTATCGGGATTGAAATCAATACTTTGATGATCAATCAATTTATGTGTTCTGGCATGAATTAACTCAATAAATAAACGCCAGTTTTTACCATAGTGAACGACCTGACCCATAATATAATATTCTGGACCTGTTTTATTGATAAACTGATGGATAGTGGAGAAATCACTGGCCTCATTTGTTACCGAAGCGGGTAAAATATCTAAACCACAAAAAGCATATTTTGAAAGGCCCTGGACAAGTTCGTAATGGAGTTTTAGAACATTGATCGAACCTTCGGTACGAAAGGGAAAAACGGCAAGAGTGGTGGTCGACTTTACCGGTTCATTATCGGTCACAATCACAATAGGTACAGTAAAACGGTATCCACGACCATAGACCGTTTCGATATACTTACACTGTTTATTCTCATGCAAAAGTTTGCGCAATGCATAAATACATCGTGTTAGAGATTCATCACTGGCAACACTCGCGCTCCAGACCTTATCGATAATCTCTTCTTTGCTAACAATTTCACCGTCAGCATTAAGTAATAGAATGATAACGCCAAGTTCTTTCGGTGGAATATGATATTCTTTGTTTTTGAATAATAATATTCCATTGTTTTTTAATACAAAGTCGCCAAATATATATTGTTGTGTATTATTTTTTCCATGTTGCAGTTGCATAGAACGCTCCTTCCGTTTTCTCTATTCATAGTATTAATTTGATCAATATAAAATAAAGTATTGGCAGAATTGCTCTATCAAAAAACGCTCATTTTGTAAGATTGTGATGAAGAAATGAATGAAAGGTGATGCTTAATAATATAAAACGCTGGTCCCATTTTTCGGGACCAGATAGTGGATGATAATTGTGGGTGTTACTTAATCAGAAACGTAAATAATCCTTCGCTGAATCAAACAATGCAGTAATGGTTGACGATAATAATTTGATAATTGTATCGTAGGTAGAGTTGGCTGTACTGTATTTAGTCGTGATAACCTGCACGTCGGTTTTCATGTTTTCTGCCTGGCCGTTATAACCCGCCAGCCATGCCTGGTATTCAGCCGTGCTTATTTCGTAGCCGGTGAATTCTTTAGATATATTTTTTTCCTTCCCTTTATCGTCCCTGTGTACCATTGAGTCTGAAGACTGACTCATACTGTCAATAATCTGAGGGTTGGGAATAATAACATACAGACCGCTACCTTGCGGTTCAACTTCGACAATCGGAGAAGGTGTGCGGTGTTTGGGATCGGGTGGAATTACCGGAAGACCTAAAGCGGCGCACCATTTTTCTGCTTCTTCCAGTGGAACGCCAATTTTGTCAGCTGGTGCCGGAGGGTATAAAACATAGTCTGGATTGTAATGATAGTGGAAATCACCATTAGGATATTTATCGATATAATAAAAATGCATCAAGGCCTTTTGAAATGCATTGACATCAAAAACTATCGCATCGCCTTTTTTATTCGAGTGAGTCCATTTTCCCATATTGCTTTGGATATGTTCACTGAAGTCCTGCCAGTATGCGCTCATTATCTCAACGCTATTTGCATAGATTTCGAGGTAGTCGCTACCGAGCACACTCATCAAATCAGCAATATCACTGCATATATATTTATCACTTTTAAATTCGCTTGAACTACTGGCCGTTAAAGTACTGCTGGTTGCTGAACTTCTCACTTCAGGTGCAGAACTCTCTAAAGAAGCGACAGCGTGAGTTAAGGTTCCTTTGGTCGTTGCCATTGCAATTGACCCGGTTGTGTTGTGAGCAACGTCAGCAAGGGTTTTTCTCACAGAGTTATGCAAGGTCAATATTTTAGCGGGATCCTTTAATTTTCCGTCAATAGTATTAACATTTTCTGTAAGCTGCAGAACGTTTTTTATCAGCGAATAACTTTCGTGTAAGAGCGCAGATCCTTTCTCTGACAGGTTCTCAGTTGGGAAATTTCTGAGCATGTTTTTAACGAAGTTGAGTTGTATGTCATGCTGGCATTTCCAGTCTTCATTTCGCGGGCTACGTTCACTGACTAAAGTTGATAGTTTTTCAACATCTTTCTTGAGCATAGCGCCAATATTATTATCCTTACTGGCGCTGTTATACAAATTACCCTCGCTTTTGCTGTTTCCCAGTTGATGAGGCTCCTCACTTTGCGAGGATGCCTCTTTAAGAGGAATGTTTGCATTCTGCTGACGTAGAATATCTATATTTAAATTATTATCTTTATTAATCATGTGTCATTCCTCCTTAAATATAAGGAACTATTATTGCAATAATTTATGAGCGGATGCCTTGAACGATAGCACTATCAGTATCAATAATAGTTTGTATTATTTGCTGTAATAAATTGAGTGCCTGATCTCTTCCTTGAACATCACGATTAATTTGATCCAGATAGCTACTCATAACTGAATGCATAACATTTTTAGCCTGTTCAACAATGTCTTTTTCTGCATGAGTATATTCTGCCGCTAAAGTACCGCTGGATTGCATTGTACTGCCAAAAGCTTGAAAGAGATGATGAGAATTAGAAAGAGAATGATAACGACTAAATTTTTTATTATGACTATCAATTTGTTGTTTATCAGCAATTTGCTTATTGATACTATCTTTTTCTTTTTCTAATTTACTAAGTTGTTCTTGTTTTGTGTCATTTTCAACTTTAGTATCGTTTGATAATGTTTTTTGTTCTTTTTTTATATCAGAAAGTCTGGCTTTTGCTTTTTTCACATCTTCTTTTGACTTTAACTTCTGTTGGTCTTCCGGTGTGTCTGTTTTTTGTTCCTGGTTTGGGGTGACATCATCTATTTTACCTGCAGGCTTATTATATTCTGCCTTCGCGATTACTCCAACTCCAACCACATTAACAATTGCACCCGCTGCGGCACCAGCTAAATTTTCCTTAGATGAATTAATTGTTTCTTTACTCTGAAATTGGACAAGCTCTTCAAATAGGATGCTCATGCTAGCCTCGGCCTTGGCAGAGGCATTGTACATTGATGTAAAGACTCTTAGAAAGGCCTCCATAATGTTCTGTTGCCTCATCGTCAAATTATCTAACATATCGAGAATATTAAATGTTATGGTTTTCTCTTTTGACTCAGCAGACTGACAGGATGATTTTGTCGCTATGGCAGAATTTTGATTTATATTATGTAGTGTATTCTTAGCATAATTAAGACCATCTAGTACCTTACATTGTAATTCAGGAGAGAGAGCACGGACAGACTCTATCAGACTAATAAATTTAGTATTTGTGTCAACTTTAATATCATTTGGCGCAAAACTTTGCAGTATTTTTTTAGCTTGTGATACTCTTGTTTCATAAGCAGGTTGTTCATCGAATGTTGTTTTATCGAGATTCTTATTATGAGCTGTATTGTTTATATTGCTAATATTATTGGTCATTTTTGAATCCTCTTATACGATAGAATGAGAAGCAAATTTCAAAGCTTCAGTTCGGTGTTGTAATACACGCACCATCTGAGCAACCTCTTGTTCAACGGTTTTATCTATCCTTTGCATCACTGTAAGCATTTGTTCGCGCGTTTTTGATAAATTACTCATATCCTGCTGAAGAATTTCCATATCTGCGGAATTCCCAGATACAAATACATTCATGGTCGATGTTGCTATTGAACACACTGCTGCGCTAATTTGTTCAAGTCCTTTGGCTAATTTTGCGAGTAATAATATCAGCTCTGCTGATTCTGTTATTTTATTGCCCACAGCATCTAATGCAGACATGAATTTTTTTGAAACAGATTTAATGATGGTTTCTACGGTTGATTTTATACTCTTTGTTATTTCTTTTGTGATTTCTTCAGCAGCAGTTTTTGATAGCGCCTTTACAAGTTCACTTATTGCGACAGAACAAATTACCGCTGCACCAATCATTAATGTTACCATAACAATAGAGGCGGCTGTAGTTGAGTAAATATCTTGTACCAAATCAATAGTCGTTTGTTTAACACCAAAGACGTCCAGAAGAGCGCAGATTGCCAGTAGCGTGGGGTCATATTTTGAAATAATACCCGCAAGACCCTCAGTAAGTTTTCCTAAAATCCAACCGGTAGCCGTGGTGCCCAGAGCGATTTGACAGATGATATCAACACCTAATACTACTGCCCCCGCTATTCCTCCAATAAGTGCCACTGCTCCAGCAAAGCTTGCTCCAGCACTTGGAATAGAAGCGACAATACCTACAACAATTAAGACTGCACTTACGGCAAAGGTAACTACAGTTATACACTCAGTAATGATTTTTACAACTTTTGTCCATTTAGTATATTTACGCGCTGTTTCATTGAGTTTATTTTCCCTGACATGGTTAATCTCTTTCATTACCTCAGATTGATTTTTGATCGATTCGCAATTGGTATCACCAATAACTTCCATTACTGAGGTAATCAAAAGGATAAATGTGGCTGTCGCGTTTCTGTTTTTCTGGTTTTCCTGGGTCAGGCAAATATTGGTGGTAAAGTTATTAATCTGTTCTTGCTGTTGAATTTCGTCAAAAATTTCCATACTTTGGCCGATCGCAGCATCAGCATCCATAATGGCTGTATTTAACGATTTCTCAGCTAACGATTTTTTTTGTAATGACAGCGTGAGTGTTTTCTCAGCCGCATTTTTTTGCGTCAGTACTTTATTATATTGCGGATCGCCAGGTTGCAGTTGCGACAGCTCTTGATTCAATGTGTTGACTTTTTTCTCCAGCGATTGCACCTTTTTATCGACCGCATTGTAATTATTATTGGCCTGATGCATGATGTCGTCGGCTTTTTGCGCGGAATCTAATGACGAGGAGTAAGCGTCACTTAATTCACGAAACTTATTATGTGCCATTTCGTGTCGAAGCAGGGTGCTGTCAAGGTTATTATGCAATCGTGTTGTAATATCCTGATCGGCAATGCCTGTTAGATTACCCAAAATCATCGTCAGGCGGGCATCGTTCGTCTTTGCTGTAGTGGCGTTGTCTGAATCTAAAACCTGCATTTCAGGCGGAGCAAGCATCGGTTTGTTTTCAAGACGAGCGCGAATATCATTATCAAGGGATTTCGGGTTTTTATTAAGCCGCATGGGATCAACTTGCGTTTTGTTGCTGTCCTGCAGTCTTTTTTCCGCATCGCTATACTGTGTGCGCAATGTTTCGCTGATTTGTTCAAACGTGATCGTTTGTCCCGTAATCGGTGCCGACATAATTCACCTCCTTTTTAAGCTATCATCGGGTGTAATTAATTCTTTTTTATTTAACTCATGGCAGATGTTTATTCCCATCTAAAATGGCATCAACGGGAAAGTAAGTAATGTGTTTATTGTTATTCTTCTCATTTATTTTATCGCCATGGTTATTTTTTAAATCAACCGGGGCTTCCTCATGATATTTCCTGATTAACTCTTCAGGCGTAAAAGAAGAGTTTTTTCCGTTTATGTTCATTTTGCCGACTCACTCTGTTTGAACTTCCTCTTCGGTATTGGCTGTCAAGAGTTCAAGATAAGCAGTAGCCATCTCTTTAACTTTTTCATTTTGGCTGTAGGTTACGACTGTATTAAATAACTCCGTGGCCATTTTAGTGTTTTTTAAGCCCATCTGGCATTGGCCCATATAATAAACCAAAGAGAAATCGTTATCGGGAGATAGCATTAAACAGATATGATACATGTCGAATGCCTTTTGATAATCTTTCTTCAACTGACAGACGGCGGCATATCCTTTTAAATAGTTATAATTTTGGAAATCATAAATACAGAGAAATTTAAAAAAGAGCTCAGCTTCGTCAAGTCTTCCTTTTTCATAAAAGTTATAAGCGTAAGCATAAACGCCTTCAAGGGTATCCGGAGTAATGCCATGCAGCTCTGCAAGTGTTGCTCCCATACCTAATGCACGTTCGAACTTACTGGCAATTTCTTTATTTTCTTCTAAATCCAGATTTGCGCTTTCCATCTCTACTCTCTCCTTTCGAACATTCTTTGTTCAGACTTCACCATTTTTTAGAGGGGGGTGATATCAAAATTCGCTCATTTTTATGCCCATCCGTTGGGCTTCCTTTTCTGCATTAAAAACAAGTATTGTTTCAATGAGATAAGATTTTCTATGTGATGAAATGAAAACAATGTAGAGGGAAATTCCTCCACAATCCTGATGAACGGGTGCAATTTTGATTGGAATTTGAAAAAGCAGGTGATTTACTGATGTGCGAGCGTACGTCAGCGGCTGCTGGCCTGAGCGCGGAGGTGTGCGAAATTCACATATCCGGGCATTCCACCTTACCCAGCGCTTCCCAGTAGTTATTCTGATTATTACGCTCCATCGCCACAATAGCTTCGCGGATATGTTGTTTGTTACTCTCATCAGACAACATTAATTTTTCCCACGCTTCGTCTGATAATGACGCCTGTGGCGTGCAAATTTTACGTAAATCTTGCAATACCGTGGTCTTTTCTTTTGCCGACTGTAGAGAACTGAATGGCGATTCGGCCTGAGAAATGGCTGGGAAAGTCAGGAATACGGTAATCATGAGTAGCATCGTTGGCTTCATAGCTGCAACCTTCTGCAAATGTGCATCGAATGAAGCATAAGTGTAGTTTGCTTTTGCCGCTCTCATCATGCTGTACGAAAGGTGTTTGCGTGGTCAGTAAGAAGTGCCAGTTTTATATACCTTTTTCTTCTATTCGATAGCTTTTCGTTTTTTAAATCGTAGTGATCTTGCCATTATAGTCAGTTAACGATTAAAAAAAGGATAAAAAAGTGAAACTGACAACACATCATCTACGGGCGGGGGCCGCATTATTACTGGCAGGAATTCTGCTGGCAGGTTGCGACCAGAGCAGCAGCGATGAAAAGCACATTAAAGTGGGCGTTATTAATGGCGCAGAACAAGATGTCGCGAAAGTCGCTAAAAAGGTGGCAAAAGAGAAATATGGCCTCGATGTTGAACTGGTAGGATTTAGCGGTTCGTTGCTACCGAACGATGCGACAAATCATGGCGAGCTTGATGCGAACGTCTTCCAGCATCGACCCTTTCTTGAACAAGATAATCAGGCGCATGGTTATAAACTGGTAGCGGTGGGAAATACGTTTGTCTTCCCCATGGCGGGTTATTCCAAAAAAATCAAAACAGTGGCGCAAATAAAAGAAGGCGCGACAGTGGCGATCCCCAACGACCCGACCAACCTTGGTCGCGCGCTTTTACTGTTGCAAAAAGAGAAGCTAATTACTCTGAAAGAGGGAAAAGGGTTACTACCTACCGCGCTGGATATAACCGAGAATCCTCGTCATTTGCAGATTATGGAACTCGAGGGGGCGCAGCTCCCGCGCGTACTGGATGATCCCAAAGTTGATGTGGCGATTATCAGCACCACTTACATTCAGCAGACCGGGCTTTCTCCGGTGCACGACAGCGTATTTATTGAAGATAAGAATTCGCCGTATGTGAATATTCTGGTAGCACGGGAAGATAATAAGAATGCAGAAAACGTGAAGGAATTTCTGCAATCTTATCAATCATCCGAAGTCGCTAAAGCGGCAGAAACCATCTTTAACGGTGGCGCGGTGCCTGGCTGGTAATTCTCACTCATCCCGCGCCGGACGATTTATTTTTCTGGCGCGGCGACGGGAATCCATTGAAATCAAAATTACCGATGACAGAATCAGCAGCGTTCCCAGCCAGTCCGGTAATGTGAACGTGATCCCCAGCAACAGCAAAGAGAGTAGCGCGCTACTTAATGGTTCTGCACAGCTCAAAATGCTGGCTTTTGGACCGCCAATTAATTGTGCTCCTTTCAGGTACAGGCTAAATGTCAGAGATGTACCAATGACCACCAAATAAAAAAACGCCAGAATCAAACTGCCGTTAACGACAAAGTTTGTTCCTTGTCTGGCATAAAAAGGCAACAGAATCAGACCGCCGATCAGCATACTCCAGCCGACGACAGGCAACGTGCCATAGCGGGCAATCAGCGTTGAGGGATAGGTGGTATAGAATGCAGCAGCAAATGCCGAGGCAATGCCCCAGAATAACGCGGCAGGAGAGATCGATAATGACGTCGGATTACCGTGTGTCACCAATAAAAAAGTCCCGACCAGCGATGTCAAAATAGCGCAAAAAACCAGAATGCCCGGGCGCGATTTACGTACCAGTGAGAACCAGGCGACGATAATCGTCGGTGAGAGGAATTGCAGCACCGTTGCCGTGGCTGCGTTCGATTTTTCGATGGTTAGCAAAAAAGTGAGCTGTACGGTTAGCGCGCCAACCACGGAAAAAATCAGCAGACTAATGGCATCTTTGTGATTGTTAATAATAGAAAAGATTTTATCGCCATGAACAAATGACAGCGTCAGCAGAATCAAACCGGCGAATATCAAACGCGTCATAGTCAAAAACTGCGACGACATCTGGCTTTGCTCCATGATGTATTGCGCGCAGACCCCTGAACTTCCCCACAACACGGCGGCAATCAGAACGTTCAGCATCCCCTTTCTGGTGGAACCCATTTTTCCCTCTGCATACTGTTTTGTCGTTTATGTATGCAGGCATGATAGCAAAAATGGCGAGGATGGCTCTGTTTGCGCCACGCCGATTTTTCTTAGCCCAGACTGGTGAGCTAAATATCTTTAATAAACAGCAGGCAAATCATCGCAATACCCAACATCCCTATCGCCAGCCAGAACAACGCGTGGTAGCTCCAGATTTCAACCATAATTCCGTCAACAGAGCCGGCGATAATCCAGCCGACGCGTGAAGTGTTTGCATATAACGTTGTCGCAGAGCCTATTTTTTCAGGCATCAGGTCCTGAAAATAAAGCATGCCGATACCACAGAGAATACCAAGGAAGATGGCATTAAGAATTTGCAATTCCAGCTCAACTGCCGGAGTCGTCGCCATGAGTACGCTGGCATAAAAACACATTCCACTCACGATAGCAATGAGCATTAATAGCCGCTTGCCAATACGTTTCATGTAATAGCCTGCGATTAACATCATCGGAATTTCCAGACCGGCAGCAATACCAATCATTTCTCCAGCCAGTTTATCGGTTAGATGCAGTTCATCAATAATAAATAGCGGCATATTTATCATGTAGAGATTATTCGCCGCCCACATCATTGAACAGACCACAAAAAGTAGCCGTGTATCCCGCTTTCTATGGATGGAGGGTAAAATTTCTACGGGTTGGGTAACGACAGGAATATTTCTTTGTATTGATGGCAAAAACAACCAGACTATTAGCCCGCAAACAACAAATGCGATGGCTGCGGTGAGATACATCACTTTAAAACTAAATCCCATTGCCAGTTCATAAGCGAGCGGTGGCCCGATAACCCAGGCAAGCGAGATCTGAGCACGTAAAAATGTACTGAACATTACCGTCTCACGGCCTGTTCTGTCAGCGTGTTCACGGGCGAGGGCGAACATTTGCGGGTTTGCGGTGGAAGCAAAACTACTCAGAAGTACGCCCGTTGAGAGGAGAATGAAGTAGTTGCGATTCCACGCAAAAAGCGTGCAGGCCAGCACTCCAAATAAGCAACATAGCAGGATCAGTAACTTACGGTCGCCTTGTTTATCGGAGTGCCTTGCCAGAAATTGACTGACCAGAATTCCCATAATAGCGCTACCGGTGAAGAAAAAACCTACCATTATAGGACGGGCTTTCAGTTCATCTGCGAGGAATATACTTAGGGTGGGAGTCTGGAGAGCGCCCGCAATACCAGTCAGAAAGGCGACAAGTAAAAATGCCGCGGCAGTGAGATCAAGTATTTTTGATGGAGTGGTAGCCGTTTTTTGCATTCTTCTGAATCACCGGGCGACAAAATATAACTGAGTTACAAATAAGTACCAGTCGAATGAGTATTGTATTAAGAATTTTTGAGTATCGCTGATACAACCAGAAAGCAATGCTAGCGCAATATTATAGGGCCAGCAATTGAGATTATTAGCAAAAGCATGTTAAGAATTAATTACCGAATTTATATATTAATTATAGTAAGGCAATGAGCTATTTTTGATAGTAAAAATAAAACAAGTTGATTTGATATATTAAATCAAAAAATTAATCTTGATGGCAGTCTGATTATTGGTGAAGTTTATAGGTCAGTTTTTTTCGCCAGCGGTTAAAGAAATAGAATAGTCGTATAAAAAAGGGTGTGCAGAAGCGTGTAAAACAACATCTTCACCTTAATGGCGATACAGTTGGCTGAGAGTCAGCAGGGGGCAAATCACCTGCAATTAAACACGGCGCATGCTGGTGCGAATATCGCGGATGCGTTCGAGGACAGAAGAACCGACAGGCGGATTCTTCAGTCGCTCATCGTCCATCATAAAACCTTTGATCAGGTATTCCTGAAGCCGATTGAATATTGAGCAGTAGAAAATCTCTGGATTGACAGTATTACAAGGGGTTGGAGAACGTATGAAGAGGCATTTTGGCGGAAGATCACAGGAGTCGAACCTGCCCGGGACCGCTGGCGGCCCCAACTGGATTTGAAGTCCAGCCGCCTCACCGGAGACGACGATCTTCCGCGCCTCGATTGCTACATGGAGGCGGGGCGCATTATAGCTACTTCCTTGAGTTTCTACATCCCCCAGATCAGTTTTTTCCGCCTAATACACGCAGCGTATTATCACGAAAGCATTATAATTCATATAAAACCCATATTTTACAATGATATATGAGCGGAATTAACGCTACCACGATCACATAAAACAAGAATCATAAATTAATAACCAGATATCGGAATATTCGCTCTCACAGGGATGGTTTACAAAATGCGTTATCGGTCTCAGCACCCCTATAGCATCAAGGAAAAGCAGATGAAGAGTGAAGTGTTGTCCGTTAAAGAGAAAATTGGTTATGGCATGGGAGACGCCGCCAGCCACATTATTTTCGATAACGTAATGTTATATATGATGTTCTTTTATACCGATATTTTTGGCATACCTGCCGGATTTGTCGGAACCATGTTTTTGGTCGCTCGTGCACTGGATGCGATTTCCGATCCTTGCATGGGGTTGTTGGCCGATCGAACGCGCTCTCGCTGGGGTAAATTTCGTCCGTGGGTACTGTTTGGCGCACTGCCATTTGGGATCGTCTGTGTACTGGCCTATAGCACGCCAGATCTCAGTATGAACGGAAAAATGATTTATGCAGCAATTACTTACACCCTACTTACCTTACTTTATACCATCGTTAATATCCCTTACTGCGCATTGGGTGGTGTAATCACCAATGACCCGACTCAGCGTATCTCGCTGCAATCCTGGCGTTTTGTGCTGGCGACCGCGGGAGGCATGCTCTCTACTGTGCTGATGATGCCGCTGGTTAATTTAATTGGTGGTGATAATAAACCACTCGGTTTCCAGGGCGGTATCGCGGTCCTTTCCGTGGTGGCATTTATGATGCTGGCATTTTGTTTCTTCACCACTAAAGAACGCGTTGAAGCACCACCTACAACGACGTCTATGCGGGAAGATTTACGTGATATCTGGCAAAACGACCAGTGGCGTATTGTCGGTTTCCTGACCATTTTCAATATTCTGGCGGTATGCGTACGCGGCGGGGCGATGATGTATTACGTCACATGGATTTTGGGTACGCCGGAAGTGTTTGTCGCTTTTCTTACCACTTATTGCGTGGGTAACCTGATTGGTTCCGCACTGGCGAAACCGCTGACCGACTGGAAATGTAAAGTCACTATCTTCTGGTGGACGAACGCCCTGCTGGCAGTGATTAGCCTAGCGATGTTCTTTGTTCCTATGCAGGCCAGCATCACTATGTTTGTCTTCATCTTCGTGATTGGTGTGTTGCATCAACTGGTGACACCTATCCAGTGGGTAATGATGTCCGATACCGTCGACTACGGCGAGTGGTGCAATGGTAAACGCCTGACCGGGATCAGTTTTGCTGGCACGCTGTTTGTGCTCAAACTGGGGTTGGCCTTCGGCGGCGCTCTTATCGGCTGGATGCTGGCTTATGGCGGATATGATGCGGCAGAAAAAGCGCAGAACAGCGCCACGATTAGCATCATTATCGCGCTATTCACGATTGTTCCGGCGATCTGTTATTTGCTGAGCGCGATTATCGCTAAACGCTACTACTCACTCACGACGCACAATCTGAAAACCGTTATGGAACAGCTGGCTCAGGGCAAACGCCGTTGCCAGCAACAATTCACCTCTCAAAAAGTGCAGAACTAAGGAACGGCAATGAAAATTAGCGACGGAAACTGGTTGATTCAACCTGGCCTCAATTTGATTCACCCGCTTCAGGTGTTCGAGGTTGAAGAGCAGGGTAATGAAATGGTGGTCTATGCTGCCCCTCGTGATGTGCGTGAACGTACCTGGCAGCTTGATACGCCTTTATTTACGCTGCGCTTTTTCTCCCCACAGGAAGGTATTGTCGGTGTACGGATTGAGCATTTTCAGGGGGCGCTGAATAACGGTCCTCATTACCCGCTCAATATTTTGCAGGACGTGAAGGTCACAATCGAAAACACAGAACGTTACGCTGAGTTTAAAAGTGGCAACTTAAGTGCGCGTGTCAGCAAAGGTGAGTTCTGGTCACTGGATTTTCTGCGTAACGGCGAACGTATTACCGGTAGTCAGGTGAAAAATAATGGCTACGTGCAGGACACGAATAATCAACGAAATTATATGTTTGAGCGGCTGGATCTTGGCGTTGGCGAAACAGTTTACGGTCTGGGAGAGCGCTTTACTGCCCTGGTGCGCAATGGCCAGACGGTAGAGACCTGGAACCGGGACGGCGGCACAAGTACTGAACAGGCGTATAAAAATATTCCGTTCTATATGACTAACCGTGGTTATGGGGTACTGGTCAATCATCCTCAATGCGTCTCTTTTGAAGTGGGATCGGAGAAAGTCTCCAAAGTGCAGTTCAGCGTTGAGAGTGAATATCTCGAATACTTTGTTATCGACGGCCCGACGCCGAAAGCGGTACTTGATCGTTATACCCGTTTTACTGGTCGTCCGGCGCTGCCGCCCGCGTGGTCCTTCGGCCTGTGGCTAACCACTTCATTTACCACCAACTACGACGAAGCGACGGTAAACAGCTTTATCGATGGTATGGCGGGACGCAATCTGCCACTGCATGTTTTTCACTTTGACTGTTTCTGGATGAAAGCCTTCCAGTGGTGCGATTTTGAGTGGGACCCGCTGACTTTCCCGGACCCGGAAGGGATGATCCGCCGCCTGAAAGCGAAAGGGCTAAAAATCTGCGTCTGGATTAACCCCTATATCGGGCAAAAATCCCCTGTCTTTAAAGAGTTACAAGAGAAAGGCTATTTACTCAAACGCCCGGACGGTTCGTTATGGCAGTGGGATAAATGGCAGCCAGGTCTGGCGATTTATGACTTTACCAATCCGGATGCCTGCAAATGGTACGCCGACAAACTGAAAGGTCTGGTCGCGATGGGCGTTGATTGCTTTAAGACCGACTTTGGCGAACGTATTCCAACCGATGTTCAATGGTTTGACGGTTCCGATCCGCAGAAAATGCATAACCATTATGCGTACATCTACAACGAACTGGTGTGGAACGTGCTCAAGGACACCGTTGGTGAGGAAGAAGCCGTCTTGTTTGCCCGCTCAGCCTCCGTCGGTGCGCAGAAATTCCCGGTACACTGGGGTGGCGACTGTTACGCTAACTACGAATCAATGGCGGAAAGCCTGCGCGGTGGTTTGTCTATTGGCCTTTCAGGTTTTGGTTTCTGGAGCCACGATATCGGCGGCTTTGAGAATACCGCTCCGGCGCACGTTTACAAACGCTGGTGCGCGTGTGGTTTGCTCTCCAGCCATAGCCGTTTACATGGCAGCAAATCTTATCGTGTGCCGTGGGCCTACGATGATGAGTCCTGTGATGTGGTGCGCTTCTTCACGCAACTGAAATGCCGCATGATGCCGTATCTGTATCGTGAAGCTGCTCGTGCGAACGCGCAGGGTACGCCGATGATGCGGGCCATGATGATGGAGTTCCCGGACGATCCGGCTTGTGATTACCTTGACCGTCAATACATGTTAGGCGACAACGTGATGGTTGCGCCGGTGTTCACTGAAGCGGGCGATGTGCAGTTCTACCTGCCGGAAGGTCGCTGGACACACCTGTGGCACAACGATGAACTCGACGGTAGTCGCTGGCATAAACAGCAGCACGGCTTTCTGAGTCTGCCCGTTTATGTGCGTGATAACACCCTACTGGCGCTGGGCAACAACGATCAACGTCCCGATTACGCGTGGCACGAAGGCACGGCATTCCACCTCTTTAATCTGCAAGACGGGCATGAAGCCGTCTGTGAAGTGCCCGCTGCTGACGGTTCGGTGATCTTTACTCTAAAAGCAACACGTACTGGTAACACGATTACTGTGACTGGTGCGGGTGAGGCGAAGAACTGGACACTGTGCTTGCGCAATATTGTGAAAGTAAATGGTCTGCAAGGCGGTTCGCAGGCTGAAAGTGAGCAGGGGCTGGTGGTGACGCCTCAAGGGAATGCGCTGACAATTATGTTGTAATCTATTGATGGAATGCCGGGTACGTCTGAGTCGTACCCGGCGAGATTGATTTTTACTGCACCGGCTCTGTCGATGTAACTTCGCTACTGGAAACGACGCCCGCATTCATGGTTTGGGTCACTTGATGTTTTTCGGCGTTAACCGCATGGAGTTGCCCGCTAACCGTAGGTTTCAGCGGGATATTGGCCTGAATATCGCCGCTGGCGGTAAGCTGAATATTGCCGTCGCCAGTCAACGGTAATTCAGGCCATCCCCACTGTTGCAAAATATTCACCGGCACACCGCGTCCATTCAGGCTGATATGGGTCTGACGTTGTGGCGTCTGTGAAACACTGGCGGTGGCTTCCAGAATGCCTTTTTCAGTAAATGCACTCAGTTCGCTGATATTCACCGTGCTGCTGTTGGCGGTCAGCGCCAGCGATGGGCGACGAACATCAACACGATTGAATGTCGCGGCGGCGGCATTCAGATTCGCCGAACCACTCCAGACGCCCCATTTATGATCGGTAACCAGCGTCAGGTTGGCACCGTAACCATCGAGCGCGGTGAGCTGCCACGGGAAGTCAGGGTCGATATCAATGATCAGATTGCGGCTGGCGCTAAATCTCTTCAGTTGCAGGCTGTTTAACCAACCCGGTGTCGTTTCCATCCACAATTGTTGCCAGTTTTTTGGCAAGGTATATTCCAGTCCGGCGATTGCCGCATCATCAAGGATCAACGTTTTCCCGTTGCGCAGCCAGTTCCCTGACGTTCTGACCATGCCCCCTTCCCAGCGGCTGGTGAACTGACGCAGTGCTACACCCTGCGGGGAAAATTCCGCGTTTATAATCGGGTCAAATAAATGCAGCGAACCATAAATGAACTCGCTAGCGTTCATCGACAGTTTGCCTTCCTGTGTCTGCCAGTCATCTTTACTGAAGGTCATGTTGCGCAAGCTGAGATCGAGGTCGGTCACCGCCCAGTCCGGACCTTGCAAACGAGCATCGATCACTTCCAGGCGACCAATCTGCAACGACGGGACAGAGCGTAATGGCGCAAAGAAGTCGGTTAGCGATTTTTCGCTTTGTAGACGTATATCCGCCATGCGCAGGTTTTCCACTTGCCAGCTGCCGTCGGCGTTACGCTGCGCGTTTCCGGTTAATGTCCCGCGGGCGATGTCGGCACCCAGGTTAGTCAGCGTAACGCGATCGTTATCAATACTGCCTTCAATCAGTACATTGGTGGCAGGAACATCATTGAGCGAAAGCGATCCGGCACTAAACTGAATCTGCGCCTTCGTACCCAGCACTTTACCGGCTTTTGGTGACCACGGAACTACGCCGCCATTTACCCGCTGCGCGCTCAGTTTCCATTCGCTATTCGGGCTATTAAACGCCATATCACGCAGTTGCAGACGATCGGCTTTGAACGGTAGCGGCGCGGTCTGGTCGGTGAGATTCAGCGTCCCGTTTTCCAGCAGGATGGTATCGACATGGCGTGGTTCGGTCAGTTGCCGACTGCTTAGCGCAATGTCGACACTTTTTGCCACCAGGGTCGCGGGCTGGCCATCACGGCCGAACGTGACGTTCTCCAGCACGATATGAGATGGCGCGGAAAAACGGTGATCCATCGCCCCGAAGGCCAGATGATAGTCGCTATTCTCGGAAACCCATGCGCTGATATGTTCTGCTCCCCAGCGGGTTTGCAGAAGAAAATAGAGGCCAGCGATCACCACTAACAGAGCGATGAAAATGTAGAGAAGCAGCTTCCCAATAAATTTCATGGTCTTCCATCCCGTGAAATGCACATAAGGGAGTTATGCACGATTTACGCGCAATCCTCAAGGCGGGAATGGTGAAAGAGGTGAGACTGCGGCGGTAATTATCTTACCGCCGCCAGTGAATTACTGTTTTTCTGGTGGGAAAATCAGATTCAGCACGATGGCAGTAATACCGCCCGCGGCGATCCCGGAGGAGAGCAGGTTTTTCAGCCATTCAGGGGCAAACTGCAAAATCAGCGGCTGCTGAGACACGCCCAGACCGACCGCCAGCGACAGCGCGATAATCAGAATCGCCCGACGGTTCAGCGGCTCACGAGACACAATGCGCACACCGGAGGCGGCGATGGTGCCAAACATTACAAGCGTTGCGCCGCCCAGAACCGGTTCTGGAATATGTTGTACAAAACCGCTCACTGCCGGGAACAGACCCAGCACGATCAACATCAGCGCGACGACAAAACCGACATAGCGGCTGGCAACCCCGGTCAACTGGATCACTCCGTTGTTCTGCCCGAAGCAGGAGTTCGGGAAGGTGTTAAACACCGCCGAAACAAACGAGTTCAGGCCGTTTGCTAGCACGCCGCCTTTCAGGCGTTTCATGTACAGCGGACCGGACACTGGCTGTTCGGAAACGTCAGAGGTCGCCGTGATATCGCCAATGGTTTCCAGTGAAGTGATCATAAAGACCAGCATCAGGGGTAGCAGCAGACTCCATTCGATGCCAAGACCGTAATAGAGCGGCGTTGGTACCATAATCAGTTCTTGCGTCATCGGTTCGTTGCTTTCTGGCAACATGCCCATAAACCACGCCAGCGCATATCCGGCCGCCATCGCAATCACCAGTGAGGCCACGCGCAAATATGGGTTACGCTGACGGTTAAGCAGGATAATTAAGGCTAAGACCACGCCCGCCAGCAGCAGATTTTTCGGTGCGCCGAAGGTGTTATCGCTCATGGCTGCGTAACCGCCGCCAATGGACGTTAACCCAACCTGAATTAGCGACAGGCCGATAATCATCACCACAACGCCAGAAACTAGCGGCGTAATAATGCGGCGCGCCAGATGCAGAACGCGGGAGATCACCATCTCAGTGCAACTTGCCAGCATCAACGTGCCGAACAAAGCCGCCATCATGGTAGGAACATCAGCACCACCGGTTTTCAGCGCGGTACCGCCCATAATCAGCGGGGCAACAAAGTTAAAGCTGGTGCCCTGAATAGACAACAGCCCGGAGCCAACCGGACCCCAGGCCTTAATTTGAATAATCGATGCCACACCGGAGGCAAACAGCGACATACTAATAATGTGTTGCGTGTCTTGTGCCGGTAAACCCAGCGCCTGGCAGATTAATAGCGCTGGCGTGATCACCGCAACGAACATCGCCAGCAGATGCTGACAGGCGGCAAACAGAGTTTGAGGAAGCGGCGGACGATCTTCAAGACGGTAAATCAGTTCGCTGTTTTGAGTCTGCGCAACCGGTTGCGCATTTTCTGACTCGAGGGTGGAAACAGACATCGAAAACAATCCCGTGGTAGCAAAGCGGGCATTTTAGCTGACCGAAAGAGAAAAGCAAACGTTTGCCACATCCTCATCTAAATATTTAAATGAGATAAATGCACTTTTTTATATAACTTTTGGTATTTTTCTGCTTAAAATCCATGCCATTTGTTCATTAACAGCTGAGAATTTGACCCAGGAAAGCATAACTCGATACCCGTCATAGTTCATAAGTTGCCACTGCGCGATGAAGTATGACGAGTATGAAAGAGTGATGCGGATACAAAGGAGTAACTATGTTTCATCTCGATACTTTAGCAACGCTTGTTGCCGCAACGCTGACGTTGCTGCTCGGGCGTAAGTTGGTCCATTCCGTCTCCTTTTTGAAGAAATACACCATACCGGAACCAGTTGCAGGTGGTTTGTTGGTGGCGCTGGCGCTACTGGTACTGAAAAAAAGCATGGGCTGGGAAGTCAACTTTGATATGTCCCTGCGCGATCCGTTAATGCTGGCTTTCTTCGCCACCATTGGCCTGAACGCCAACATTGCCAGTTTGCGTGCCGGTGGGCGTGTGGTTGGCATCTTCTTGATTGTGGTTGTTGGTCTGTTGGTGATGCAAAATGCCATTGGCATTGGTATGGCTAGCCTGTTAGGGCTTGATCCGCTGATGGGGCTGTTGGCCGGTTCTATTACGCTTTCCGGCGGTCACGGTACGGGCGCTGCGTGGAGTAAATTGTTCATTGAACGCTATGGCTTCACCAATGCGACGGAAGTGGCGATGGCCTGTGCGACGTTTGGTCTGGTGCTGGGCGGCTTGATTGGCGGTCCGGTAGCGCGCTATCTGGTGAAACACTCCACCACGCCGAACGGTATTCCGGATGACCAGGAAGTCCCGACGGCGTTCGAAAAGCCGGATGTGGGCCGCATGATCACCTCGCTGGTGCTGATTGAAACTATCGCGCTGATTGCTATCTGCCTGACGGTGGGGAAAATTGTTGCACAACTTTTGGCTGGCACTGCTTTTGAACTGCCGACCTTCGTCTGTGTCCTGTTTGTTGGCGTGATTCTGAGCAACGGTCTGTCAATGATGGGCTTTTACCGCGTCTTTGAGCGTGCGGTATCCGTGCTGGGTAACGTAAGCCTGTCGTTGTTCCTGGCGATGGCGCTGATGGGGCTGAAACTATGGGAGCTGGCTTCGCTGGCGCTGCCGATGCTGGCGATTCTGGTGGTACAGACCATCTTCATGGCGTTGTATGCCATCTTCGTTACCTGGCGCATGATGGGCAAAAACTACGATGCGGCGGTGCTGGCTGCGGGTCATTGTGGTTTTGGCCTCGGTGCAACGCCAACGGCAATCGCCAACATGCAGGCGATCACTGAACGTTTTGGCCCGTCGCACATGGCGTTCCTGGTAGTGCCGATGGTCGGTGCGTTCTTTATTGATATCGTTAACGCGCTGGTGATTAAGCTGTATTTAATGTTGCCGATTTTTGCCGGTTAACCGATGAAGCGGCGGTAGAAGTGCCGCCGCAACGAAGACAAATGCCTGATACGCTTCGCTTATCAAGGCTGCGCATTGATTCACAATTTATTGAGTTTATATGTTTTTGTAGGACGAAGCACATCCGGCAGGAAGGTAGGGTAACCTGAAGCGGCGGTCTTCTCACCGCCGCCTTTTACGCATTCGAGTAACGTTCCGTCTCCGGCATCCAGCGTTCTATCAGGGCTTTTGCTTGTTGTGGGTAACGTTCGTGAATATGTCGCGCCAGGCGCTGAACTTCCGGGATCATCGCCTGATCGCGCAGTAAATCCGCCACTTTAAACTCAGCATTACCCGTCTGACGCGTACCTAACAGTTCACCCGGTCCGCGAATCTCTAAGTCTTTCTGTGCAATCACAAAACCGTCGTTGCTGTCGCGCAGCACTTGCAGCCGAATTTGCGCCGTTTTAGAGAGCGGTGTTTTGTAGAGCAACACGCAGTGAGAAGCCACCGCACCACGACCTACACGCCCGCGAAGCTGGTGCAACTGCGCCAGACCCAGACGCTCCGGGTTTTCGATAATCATCAGGCTGGCGTTAGGCACATCAACGCCGACTTCAATAACGGTAGTGGCAACCAGCAGGTGTAACTCGCCTTGTTTAAATGATGCCATGACGGCCTGCTTCTCGGCTGGTTTCATCCGTCCGTGTACCAGACCAACATTCAACTCTGGTAGCGCCAGTTTCAACTCTTCCCAGGTAGCTTCCGCCGCCTGCGCTTCCAGTAACTCTGACTCTTCAATGAGTGTGCACACCCAGTACGCCTGCCGACCTTCAGTCATGCAGGCGTGGCGCACGCGGTCAATGATGTCGGTACGGCGAGTATCAGGAATAGCGACCGTAGTCACTGGCGTGCGGCCTGGCGGCAGTTCATCAATGACCGAGGTGTCGAGATCAGCATACGCAGTCATCGCCAGCGTGCGGGGGATCGGCGTGGCGGTCATGATCAACTGATGCGGATGGAAGCCTTGCTGCTGGCCTTTCTCCCACAATGCCAGACGCTGATGCACGCCAAAGCGATGCTGTTCGTCGATAATCACCAGCGCCAGGCCGTTAAACTGCACCTGTTCCTGGAAGATGGCGTGTGTTCCGACAATCATCTGCACCTGACCGCTGGCGATGGCTTCCTGCTGTGCCAGCCGCGCTTTACCTTTCTGCTTACCGGCGAGCCAGCCCACTTCGATACCGAGCGGTGCAAACCAGTTACGGAAGTTATTGGCGTGCTGTTCGGCGAGTAATTCGGTTGGTGCCATCAATGCCACCTGTTTGCCGTGGGCAATCGCACGCAGCGCGGCGAGGGCAGCGACCAGCGTTTTACCGGAACCTACATCGCCCTGTACCAGGCGCATCATCGGCGCATCCAGCGCCATATCGCGCTCGATCTCCGCCACCACGCGTGCCTGTGCGCCCGTTGGCTTGAACGGTAAGGCTGCGAGGAGTTTATTTTTCAGCGCGTCATTGGCGCTAAGCGGCTGGGCATGGAAACGTTGTGCACCAGCGCGTAACGCCAACATGCTGAGGTTGTGCGCAAGCAGTTCTTCCAGAATCAGACGGCGTTGTGCTGGATGCTGCCCGGTTTCGAGATCGCTAAGCTGTAGCGTCGGCGGCGGGCGGTGCAAAGTGCGCAACGCTTCCGGTAGCGTCATCATTCCTTGTGACAGTTCCGGCGGCAGGAGTTCTTCAATGGCGCAGGTGTCGAGCAGATCCAGCGCCTGGTCGGTTAATTTACGCAGCGTGGCCTGCTTTACGCCTTCGGTTGTTGGGTAAACCGGCGTAAGCGTTTCCTGCAACTCTGGCGTACTGAGATCGCCCTGCACGCGGTATTCCGGGTGGATCATCTCCGCGCCATATTTACCGCGCTTTGCTTCTCCATAGGCCAGCACGCGGCGGCCCGTCGCCAGGCTATTTTTCATTGCCGCGTTGAAGTTGAAAAAGCGCATGGTGAGAATGCCGGAACCGTCGCTGATCTGGCAGGTCATCATCCGCCGACCGCCGAAGGAGATATTGCAGTTCAGCACTTCGCCTTCCACCGTGGCATAAACGCCCGGTAGTAGTTCTCCGATGGGGTAGAGATGGGTGCGATCTTCGTAGCGCAGGGGAAGGTGTAAGAGTAGATCCTGCACGGTATGCAGGTTGATTTTCGCCAGCTTGTTACTAAGCGCTGCGCCAACGCCCGTTAGGGAACTGAGCGGGACAGCATCTAACAGGCGACCTTTCATGGTACTTACCCTGCAGCTTGCATAGTGGCCCACCAGTCGGCATCGGCTTCAATTTCGCCCTGCTGATTGACGTGGGGGTAAGGCAGGCCTTTGCGTTTTGCGACTTTCGCCAGCACCGGATAGCCGCCTTCAAACAGCAGGCGTTGTTGCTCTGCTTCCGGCAACATGCTGTTTTCACGCAGGTACATGCCCGCATTTTGCCGCTGGCGCTGGGCTTCGTAAAGAATGAGGGCTGAGGCAACGGAAACATTCAGCGATTGCACCATGCCAATCATCGGAATGATGATGTCCCGATCCGCCAGGGCCAACGCTTCCTGCGTGATGCCTGTTTTCTCCTGTCCCATCAAAATACAGGTTGGGCGAGTGTAATCAATTTCGCGGAAATCGACAGCGTTATCAGAAAGATGGGTTGCCAGAATCTGCATGCCCTGGCCTTTCAGATGAGCGACGGCATCGCCAATGGTGCGGTGCGTTTTCACCTGTACCCAGCTGTTACTACCCGCAGCTGCCGAAGCCATGGTGCACATCCGGCTACCAGGCCAGACAGCATGAACTTCATGTACACCAACGGCATCTGCGGTACGAATAATCGCAGAAACGTTATGAGGTTTGTGGACCTGCTCCATGCAGACGGTCAGATCAGGCTGCCGCCTGGCGAGCATTTCGCAGATACGTGCATAACGTGTTGGGTTCATAAAACATTAATTTCGGTTTCGGGTGACTTTAATCACGTCTGGCATCACGCGGATTTTGCGCATGATATTCGCCAGATGCACACGGTCACGGGCGGTCAGACGAATAAAGGCGCTGTAGACGCGACCATCTTTCTCTTCCGTATTCAAACTTTGAATATTCGAGGTGGTGGTGTTAATTGCCGCTGTCAGGTTTGCCAGCGCGCCCTGATGATTGAACATCTCCACCTTGATTTCGGTGATGAACTCCTGCGCCGTCTCTTTATCCCATTCCACAGCCATAAACTTCTCTGGCTCTTTCTGGTAGCCACGGATGTTACGGCAGGATTCATGGTGGATCACCAGACCTTTACCGGGGCTGACGTGGGCGATAATCGGGTCGCCAGGAATAGGGCGGCAGCATTTCGCAAAGGTGATCAGCACGCCATCGGCACCTTTAATGGGCAGATGTCCGTGACTTTGGGTTGCCGGTGGAATGGAGGCGTCCCCATGTTGCAGATTTTTCGCGACCACCACGCTCATTGCGTTACCAAGTCCGATTTCAGCCAGCAGATCGTCAAGCGTAGCCAGCTTCATGCGATCCAGCTCGCGCTGAATATTTTCCTGCGGGATTTCATTGAGCTTACGGCTACCCCCCAACGCATGGTTGAGCAGACGACGGCCCAGACTAACAGAATCATCACGCTTGAGATTTTTCAGCAACTGACGAATTTTTGCGCGCGCTTTCGAGCTGACGACAAAGTTCAGCCACGCGGCATTCGGGCGAGCGCCCGGTGCGGTAATGATTTCAACGGTTTGACCGCTGGTAAGCGGCTGCGACAGCGGGTAAGGCTGACGGTCGACGCGCGCGCCCACGCAGGCATGACCGATATCGGTATGCACCGCATAAGCGAAGTCGACGGGCGTTGCACCGGCAGGCAGCTCTACAATGCGCCCTTCCGGTGTGAAAACGTAAATCTCATCCGGGAAGAGATCGGATTTAACGCTCTCGATAAATTCAAACGAACTACCAGCGCTCTGTTGCAGCTCCAGCAGGCTTTGCATCCAGCGCTGGGCGCGGATTTGCGCGGTAGTACTGGTTTCGCCGTGCTCTTTATAAGCCCAGTGCGCGGCAACACCCATCTCTGCCATCTGATCCATATCTTCGGTACGGATCTGGACCTCAACCGGTACGCCGTGCGGGCCAATCATCGAGGTGTGCAAAGACTGATAGCCGTTCGCTTTTGGAATGGCGATATAGTCTTTCACGCGGCCCGGACGCGGCTTGTACAGGCTGTGCATCTGGCCCAGCACGCGATAACAGGTGTCAGAATCATTGACGATCACGCGGAAAGCGTAGATGTCCATGATTGAGTGAAAACGCTGCTCTTTGAGCACCATTTTGCAGTAGATCGAATAAAGATGCTTCTCGCGACCACTGACGCGGCACGGTATACCCGCTTCCTGCAAACGCCCTTCGATTTCCGAGAGGATTTTTTGGATCATCTCTTTACGGTTGCCGCGCGCGGCTTTCACCACTTCTTTGATTACGCGATAACGGTTGGGATACAGCGCCTCAAAACCCAGCTCTTCGAGTTCGGTTTTAATGTGGTGGATACCTAAACGGTGCGCCAGCGGGCTGTAAATTTCGAGGGTTTCACGGGCGATGCGGCGACGTTTGTCCGGGCGAAGTGAGCCCAGCGTGCGCATGTTGTGGGTACGGTCGGCAAGTTTGATGAGAATGACGCGGATATCCTGCACCATCGCCATAATCATCTTGCGAAAGTTTTCGGCCTGCGCCTCTTTCTTATCGCGGAACTTGAGCTTATCAAGTTTCGACACCCCCTCTACCAGCTCGGCGACGCTTTTACCAAAAAGCTGTTCCATGTCCTGGTAGGTGGCGGGAGTATCTTCAATCACGTCATGCAGCAGTGCCGCCATTAGCGTTTCATAGTCGAGTTTCATCTCGGCCAGAATGCAGGCAACCGCCACCGGGTGCGTGATATAGGGTTCACCGCTTGAACGTGTTTGCCCCTCGTGAGCATCACGTGCAACGAGATACGCCTGCCGCAGACGCTTGATTTGGTCTTCCGGCAGGTAGTTTTGAATCAGTTGATTCAGGCTTTCAAACAGATACAAGGGCGACCCGCTTTGTGATTAACGACGACCTTCAGCAATAGCGGTAACGGCTTGTAATTCAGCGGCTTCCTGCTCTTGCTGTTCCTGGCGTTCGCGCACGTCGAGGATCTGGTTGTTGATCAGACCTTCTTCGATTTCGCGCAGCGCGATTACAGTGGTTTTATCGTTTTCTTCCGGTACCAGCGGATCCTTTCCGCCTACCTGCATCTGACGAGCGCGACGCGCGGCGACCAGTACCAGGTCAAAACGGTTACCAATTTTCTCTACAGCGTCCTGAACAGTTACGCGTGCCATACTTAAAAAGCTCCACAGGTGAAGAAATGACTGGGCATGATACTGAAATCAGGTTCAGTCTGCCAACAATTTGCTGATTAAAGCGTCATGACGCTGCTTTTGGCGGCTCATGCGCAGACGTTCGGCGCGAATAATGGTCTTCAAATCGGTCAACGCGGTATCGAAGTCATCATTCACAATCAGGTAATCATATTCGGCGTAATGGCTCATTTCTGCAACAGCTTGCGCCATACGCTTTGCAATGACCTCTTCGCTGTCCTGACCGCGACCGCGTAGACGGCGGTCCAGTTCAATTTTGGACGGCGGTAAAATAAAGATACTCCGCGCGTGCGGCATCTTCTGGCGAATTTGCTGCGCACCCTGCCAGTCGATATCGAGAAAAACATCGACACCGGTCGCCAGGACTTGCTCAATGGCCTCACGCGAAGTGCCATAGTAATTACCAAAAACTTCTGCGTGTTCGAGGAACGCATCTCTGCTAATCATTTCTCTAAATTCATCATGATTAACAAAGAAATAATGTTCACCGTGGACTTCACCAGGACGCGGTTGGCGTGTGGTGTGTGAAACAGAAACCTGGGTGTCATACAACGGTTGGGTTTTTAATAAAGCCTGAATCAGGCTGGATTTACCCGCGCCACTGGGGGCAGAAACAATATAAAGCGTGCCTTGAGCCATGAGTATCTTTCGTATGTGATTAGCGAAATAAAGCCTACATACGAGCTTATTATACACGGCGTGGGCATGTGACGTAGCCCTTGCTCACACTTTTTGCGCAAAGTTGTTGCGTTTTGCGTAGCTGCTTCCGCATTTGCCTGTCATTCACTGCAATAAAGACGATTCTCAGGAAGCGTCCTCGCAGACTCCGTTTTTGCCACTCGGCTTTGCTTTCATCACGTTGTATATCTGCCTGACTATCTACAGCGGAGGTGATGATGAAAGTATGGATGGCGATATTAATAAGTATCTTGTGCTGGCAATCATCTGCGTGGGCGGTCTGTCCGGCCTGGTCGCCAGCCAGAGCACAGGAAGAAATTTCCCGCCTGCAACAGCAAATAAAACAGTGGGACGATGACTACTGGAAGGAAGGGAAAAGTGAGGTTGAAGACGGTGTTTACGATCAGTTAAGCGCCCGTCTTACGCAGTGGCAACGCTGTTTTGGGAACGAGACCCGCGATGTGATGATGCCGCCTTTAAACGGTGCGGTTATACATCCGGTAGCCCATACGGGTGTACGCAAAATGGCGGATAAAATCGCATTAAGTCTGTGGATGCGCGAACGTAGCGATCTTTGGGTGCAGCCAAAAGTTGATGGCGTTGCGGTAACCCTGGTTTATCGGGACGGGAAACTGAACAAAGCAATCAGTCGCGGCAATGGCCTGAAAGGCGAGGATTGGACGCAGAAAGTTCGCTTAATTTCCGCTGTGCCGCAAACCGTTAGCGGGCCTTTAGCCAACAGTACGCTTCAGGGGGAAATATTTCTCAAACGCGAGGGGCATATCCAACAACAAATGGGGGGAATAAATGCCCGCGCAAAAGTTGCTGGCCTGATGATGCGCCAGGACGATAGCGACACGCTGAATTCTCTGGGCGTTTTTGTCTGGGCATGGCCGGATGGACCGCAGTTAATGACCGATCGTTTAAAAGAGCTGGCTACCGCTGGTTTTACTCTAACGCAGACGTATACCCGTGCGGTGAAAAATGCTGATGAGGTTGCGCGCGTACGCAATGCGTGGTGGAAAGCGAAATTACCCTTCGTCACCGATGGCGTGATTGTGCGAGCGGCTAAGGAACCCGAATCCCGTCATTGGCTACCGGGCCAGGCGGAGTGGCTGGTGGCCTGGAAATATCAACCGGTAGCTCAGGTTGTCGAAGTGAAGGCGATTCAGTTTGCGGTGGGTAAGAGCGGTAAAATATCGGTGGTTGCGTCACTCGCATCTGTCATGCTGGATGATAAAAAAGTCCAGCGGGTGAATATTGGTTCCGTCAGGCGCTGGCAGGAGTGGGATATTGCGCCTGGTGATCAGATCCTCGTCAGCCTTGCCGGTCAGGGTATTCCTCGCATTGATGATGTGGTCTGGCGCGGTGCAGAACGTACAAAACCGACACCACCAGAAAACCGCTTTAACTCGTTGACCTGCTACTTTGCTTCTGACGTTTGTCAGGAACAGTTCATTTCACGCTTAGTCTGGCTGGGGTCAAAACAGGTTCTTGGGCTGGATGGCATTGGTGAGGCCGGCTGGCGCGCGCTGCATCAGACTCATCGGAGCATATCTTTTCCTGGCTTTTATTAACGCCAGAGCAATTACAGAACACGCCGGGGATCGCGAAAAGTAAAAGTGCGCAGTTATGGCATCAGTTTAATCTGGCTCGTAAGCAGCCTTTTACTCTCTGGGTGATGGCAATGGGAATACCGCTAACCCGGGCGGCGCTTAATGCCAGTGATGAACGGTCCTGGTCGCAACTTTTATTGAGCACGGAACAGTTCTGGCAGCAGCTGCCGGGGACTGGATCGGGGCGCGCCAGACAGGTTATTGAATGGAAGGAAAATGCGCAAATCAAGAAGCTGGGCAGTTGGCTGGCTGCCCAGCAGATCACAGGTTTTGAACCTTAGTGTCCTTCGTGGCTGTAGTAAAAGACCGGTAATCCCAGCTTAAGGCGTAGCGCCAGTAAGCGGGCAAAAAAGCCGAATACCAGGGTGGAGATAATTACCACATCATGGTTAGAAACATAGTGTTGCAGCGCGATGTAAAGCACGGCGGAGGCAAATGAGACACCGGCATACAATTCTTTCTGGAATACCAGCGGGATGCGTTTACAGAACATATCGCGCAAAACGCCGCCAAATACGCCGGTCGTCACAGCTGCGACAACGGCAATGATCGGGCCGTGTCCCATATCCAGTGCAACCTGTGCGCCAATGATAGAAAAGACCACCAGTCCGAGCGCATCGAGCACCAGAAACACTTTGCGCAGGTAAGGCATTACAGGAGCAACGATAGTGGTGAGTACTGCGGCGGTAGCGACAATAATCACATATTCCGGGTGTTTGACCCAGCCGAGCGGATAGTGGCCCAGCAGAATATCGCGCACTGACCCTCCGCCAATTGCGGTGGCGGTCGCAATAATAATTACGCCAAATGTATCCATGCGCCGTCGTCCGGCCGCCAGCGCCCCCGTCATGGCTTCGGCAGTAATGCCAACCAAATACAAAATGTGTAACAGCATGGTTCTCTCCCTAAAAATCTGTCTGGCAGGGTAGCGATTTGTGCGTATTGTCACGATTGAGATTTTTTAAGGTGAGAGGAAATTGATAACTTGTAGTTATGTGAAATCGCTATTTTCTGTAGCGTAGATGCATTCTTCTGACTTCTTGTCTGAGAAAATGCATAAGAAAAAATAGGTTAAAATTGAGGGGTGGAAAAGAAAGGTGCAATGTTTAGCCATTGTGTTCACCGCACCTGGACTTTGGCTTACGCATCGGGTATCTCAATCAACAAAAAGAGTTTTTCGTTTCTGCTATTTCTTCTCTGTAATTTTTACACTGTTTTCCAATTGCTTGATGCTGACCTGCGGGGTCGGCAACTTAATACAACCATTTTGGTGGTTTCAACGAAATGGTCAGATGCAGCTTGATTACTGGCTTCGCACGCTTGAGTCGCGCGGGCCAGTACCTTTTGAAAATTGCGCCAGTCCCGATAATCCAGTAACGGTGCCAATTCTCTCGCTGACCAAAATTCTTGCCCTTCAGTGCCATAATGCCGTATTTCTTCAAAAGGTTGATGATGTTCGTTCATTGCCCACTCCATGTGATATCGATTGCAAGGAAAGTAAGTTTACAACTGTGTTTATATACAGTTGTGAGTATCTCACCTTCTCACTGCGCTGGGCAAAAAAACATCGCAAAATCTGGAGCAGGCACGCAAAACAGAATTGAATGTTGCGGGGAGGAAAAATGCCGCTCTGTTTGAGTGGGCGGCATTTGTGAAGGCTGAAAAGGAAGAATTGGCGTTACGAGTTATTCAATGTTCTGGATCTGCTCGCGCATCTGCTCAATCAACACTTTCAGCTCGATGGCAGAATTCGTCACTTCGGCATTGATAGATTTCGACGCTAGAGTGTTCGACTCGCGGTTGAACTCCTGCATCATAAAGTCCAGACGACGACCAACCGCTTCTTTTTTCTTCAGAATGTTGTAGGTCTCTTTGACATGCGCTTCGAGGCGGTCCAGTTCTTCGGCAACGTCAATTCGTTGTGCCAGCAGAACCAACTCCTGCTCCAGACGGTTGTTTTCCAGTTGCACCTGAGCATCTTCCAGCTTCGCGACCAGACGCTCACGCTGCCATTGCAGGATTTCCGGCATATGGGCGCGGACTTTGACCACTTCGGCGGTGACGCCTTCCAGACGCTGCTCGATCAATGCTTTCAGCGCCTGACCTTCGGTTTCACGTGCGATGATAAAGTCGTCCAGCGTACCATCCAGCGCCGCGAGAATTTCAGCAGCAATCGCGTCGAGATCCTGCTCCTGGGCTGCCATCACGCCCGGCCAGCGCAGAATATCAACCGGGTTGATTTCCCCTTCGTCACTCTGCATTTTTACCCAGTTCGCGGCAGTTACCAGCTGTTTAGCCAGTTTTTCGTTGAGGATCAGCTCACCTTGTGCGCTAACATCTGGCTCATAACGCAGGGTACATTCCACTTTACCGCGCGTCAGGCGAGAACGAATACGCTCGCGAACGACAGGTTCAAGGCTACGGAACTGCTCCGGCAGACGAAAGTAAGTTTCCAGATAACGCTGGTTTACCGAGCGCATTTCCCAGGTTGCGCTCCCCCATTCACCCTTGATTTCACGCCGGGCGTAGGCGGTCATACTGCGGATCATAGACGTTCCTGTTTATAAAAGGAGAGGTGGAAGGATTATAGCCATCGATGCCTTGTCAGGATAGGAATAACCGCCGGAAGTCCGTATAATGCGCAGCCACATTTGTTTCAAGCCGGAGATTTCAATATGCGTCCAGCAGGCCGTAGCAATAATCAGGTGCGTCCCGTTACCCTGACTCGTAACTATACAAAACATGCAGAAGGCTCGGTGCTGGTCGAATTTGGCGATACCAAAGTATTGTGTACCGCCTCTATTGAAGAAGGCGTGCCGCGCTTCCTGAAAGGTCAGGGCCAGGGCTGGATCACCGCAGAGTACGGCATGCTGCCACGTTCTACCCACACCCGTAACGCGCGTGAAGCAGCGAAAGGTAAGCAGGGTGGACGCACAATGGAAATCCAGCGTCTGATCGCCCGTGCTCTTCGCGCGGCAGTAGATTTGAAAGCGCTGGGTGAGTTCACTATTACGCTGGACTGCGACGTGCTTCAGGCCGATGGTGGCACGCGTACCGCGTCGATTACGGGTGCCTGCGTGGCGCTGGCAGATGCGCTACAGAAGCTGGTGGAAAACGGCAAGCTGAAAACCAACCCGATGAAAGGGATGGTAGCCGCAGTTTCTGTCGGAATTGTGAACGGCGAAGCGGTTTGCGATCTGGAATACGTTGAAGACTCAGCCGCAGAGACCGACATGAACGTAGTGATGACCGAAGACGGGCGCATCATTGAAGTGCAGGGGACGGCAGAAGGCGAGCCGTTCACCCATGAAGAGTTACTCACCTTGTTGGCGCTGGCCCGAGGGGGAATCGAATCCATTGTAGCGACGCAGAAGGCGGCGCTGGCAAACTGATTTTTAAGGCGACTGATGAGTCGCCTTTTTTTTGTCTGTAGAAAAGTAAGATGAGGAGCGAAGGCATGAAACCATATCAGCGCCAGTTTATTGAATTTGCGCTTAGCAAGCAGGTGTTAAAGTTTGGCGAGTTTACGCTGAAGTCCGGGCGCAAAAGCCCCTATTTCTTCAACGCCGGGCTGTTTAATACCGGGCGCGATCTGGCACTGTTAGGCCGTTTTTACGCTGAAGCATTGGTGGATTCCGGCATTGAGTTCGATCTGCTGTTTGGCCCTGCTTACAAAGGGATCCCGATTGCCACCACAACTGCCGTGGCGCTGGCGGAGCATCATGACCTGGACCTGCCGTACTGCTTTAACCGCAAAGAAGCAAAAGACCATGGTGAAGGTGGCAATCTGGTCGGTAGCGCGTTACAAGGACGCGTAATGCTGGTGGATGATGTGATCACCGCCGGAACGGCGATTCGCGAGTCGATGGAAATTATTCAGGCCAATGGCGCGACGCTTGCTGGCGTATTGATTTCGCTCGATCGTCAGGAACGGGGGCGCGGCGAGATTTCGGCAATTCAGGAAGTTGAGCGTGATTACAACTGCAAAGTGATCTCTATCATCACCCTGAAAGACCTGATTGCTTACCTGGAAGAGAAGCCGGAAATGGCGGAACATCTGGCGGCGGTTAAGGCCTATCGCGAAGAGTTCGGCGTTTAAAGAAACTCGCCGGATGAAAAGTCATCCGGCGTCATATTACTGCAACTGTGCGGCAATTAGCGGCCAGCGGGCGTCAAAATCATCCGTCGGGCGGTATTTAAACTCGCTGCGGACAAAGCGTGACAGCATACCTTCACAGAAGGCCAGGATCTGGCTTGCCAGCAGGGTTTCATCGGTGGTGTAACCTTCACCCTCACGCATTCTCTTTTCGCGCAATACCTGACGCAACTGCGCTTCAATACGCTCGAACAGCTGGTTGATGCGCCCTTGCAGGCGATCCTGTTCAAACATTAGTGCATGACCAGTGAGGATGCGGGTCAGGCCAGGATTACGCTCACCAAAACCGAGAAGCAGCAACACAATCAGACGCAGGCGCGCTGTGGTGTCCTTCTCATCTTTCAGAATCAGATTGATGCGAGTAATCAGGCTATCTTCGATAAACTCAATCAGGCTATCGAACATGCGGGTCTTACTGGGGAAGTGGCGATACAGTGCCGCTTCGGAAACGCCGACAGAGGCGGCCAGTTTTGCCGTCGTGATACGTTGGCTTCCATCGCTGGATTCCAGCATCAGCGCCAGAGACTGAAGTATTTCCTCGCGACGGTTCCTTTTCGCAGTTTGTTTTTCTGCCATGTTACAAAATACCCCTGAAAATAAGCACTTGCCAGGCGGCACCCACGCTATGACCGCAAACGAAATGTTTGCGGCTATGTTATGACGTTATTCGGATGCGTATGTGTTACTGACGACCAGAGTGACCAAAGCCGCCTTCACCGCGGTCGGTGGCGTCGAAATCTTCCACCAGATTAAATTCAGCCTGTACTACCGGAACAAAAATCATCTGGGCGATGCGTTCGCCAGGTTGAATGGTGAAGCTGTCCTGACCACGGTTCCACACGGAAATCATCAACTGGCCCTGATAGTCAGAATCGATCAATCCTACCAGGTTACCAAGCACGATACCGTGCTTATGTCCCAATCCGGAGCGCGGCAGCATCATTGCCGCCAGTGAAGGATCGGCAATATGAATCGCCAGCCCGGTCGGAACCAGCGTAGTGTCACCCGGAGCCAGTTCTACGGCGTCGTCGAGACAGGCACGCAGGTCAAGTCCGGCAGAGCCAGAGGTGGCATAAGTCGGGAGCGGAAATTCCTTCCCAACGCGCGGGTCCAGAATCTTAACGTCGATTTTTTTCATCATAACGGGTCACGATCTCGTCGAGTAATAATTGGCCAAGGAGCTCTTTGCGCTCAAGCGGTAAGACTTTATCTCCGTCCTGCCAGAAAAGGTGTAATGCGTTGTTGTCGCTGTTAAATCCTTGAGTTGGCTGGGAAACATCGTTCGCGCAGATCAGATCAAGGTTTTTACGGATACGTTTTTGCCGGGCGTATTCTTCCACATTATTTGTTTCGGCGGCAAATCCAACGACGTAGGGTCGATGGTCTTTTAGTGCGGCAACGCCTGCGACGATATCGGGGTTTTTAACCATTTTTATTGTTAATTCATCACCCTGCGTGGCCTGCTTTTTGATTTTCTCTGGGGCCACGGTAGCTGCGCGATAATCCGCCACGGCGGCACAGCCGATAAAAATATTTTGCTGCTGTACAGAAGCATTCACGGCCGCTTCCATTTCCAGCGCGGTCATCACATCAACACGTTTAACAAACGGTGGCGTCGGTAGTGAAACCGGACCTGATACCAGCGTGACGTTCGCGCCACGACGGGCAGCGGCGGCGGCGATAGCAAAACCCATCTTGCCGGAGCTGTGATTAGAGATATAACGCACCGGATCGAGCGGTTCACGCGTCGGGCCGGCGGTAATCATAATGTTCAGATGTTTCAGGTCGTTGACGGGCGAAAAATGCGCTACCGCCATATCAACAATGGTTAACGGATCGAGCATTCGCCCAGGGCCGATATCACCACAAGCCTGACTGCCACTGTCTGGCCCCCAGATAAGCAAACCACGGGAAGCAAGCACCTCTAAATTATGCTGCGTGGCAGCGGCACGATACATCTGCTGGTTCATGGCGGGGAGCACGGCTACAGGCGCAGGTGTGGCCAGACAAATCGTCGATACCAGATCATTCGCCATTCCGGCAGCAACACGGGCAATCAAATCTGCCGTGGCAGGGGCGAGAATCACTAAATCAGCCCATTTACCCAGCTCAATATGGCCCATAGCGGCTTCGGCTGCCGGGTCCAGCAGACTGTCGGAAACGGGATAACCAGAAACCGCCTGCAAGCTAAGTGGGGTGATAAAGGCTTTTGCCGCTTCGGTCATGGCTACGCGGACGTCGGCCCCGCGATCGCGCAAACGACGCACCAGTTCAGGGGTTTTATAGGCAGCAATACCGCCGCTAACGCCGAGAACGATTTTTTTACCGGCCAGGCTCATGATGATTTTTCCTGTTGGGTGACACCAGAAGTTGGCGATTTTATCACAATACTTTTGTTGTCGTGCCTTCACCTGAGAATCACTTTGCGAGGCGCTTTCCAGGATTGAAAACTGGCCGTCGATTTAACGGAACGGCTATGACAGGATGCGAGCACCACAAAGGAGGTGAAGGTGAAAAACAATGCACAGCTGTTGATGCCGCGCGAAAAAATGCTGAAGTTTGGTATTAGCGCCTTAACTGATGTCGAGCTGCTGGCGCTATTTCTGCGTACCGGAACGCGCGGTAAAGATGTATTAACCCTGGCAAAAGAGATGCTGGAGAATTTCGGCTCTCTTTATGGCTTGTTAACCTCTGAATATGAACAATTTAGTGGTGTTCATGGAATTGGCGTGGCGAAATTTGCCCAGTTAAAGGGGATTGCTGAACTGGCGCGGCGTTACTACAACGTGCGGATGCGTGAAGAAAGCCCTTTACTCAGCCCGGAGATGACGCGGGAATTTTTACAAAGCCAGCTCACGGGTGAGGAGCGGGAGATCTTTATGGTGATCTTTCTCGACTCACAACACCGGGTTATAACGCATAGCCGTCTTTTTTCCGGCACGCTAAACCATGTTGAAGTCCATCCTCGGGAAATTATCCGCGAAGCGATAAAAATAAACGCCTCGGCGCTGATCCTTGCACATAATCACCCTTCGGGTTGTGCTGAACCCAGTAAAGCGGATAAACTCATTACTGAACGGATAATAAAGAGTTGTCAGTTCATGGATTTACGCGTGCTCGACCATATCGTGATTGGGCGTGGAGAGTATGTTTCTTTTGCCGAACGCGGCTGGATTTAACCCGCTATGCGCGATCCTTCGGGATCTTTGTCTGTTCGGGACTTGAGCACATCGCTGAGTCAGCGTATACTACGCCACCTTTGAGAATCTCGGGTTTGGCATTTGGGCCTGGCAATCGAGAGTTCACATAGAACTGCGATGACCGGGCTGTAAAGCCTGACGAGGCGCCAATACCCCATACGAAGCTCGAGCTAATTTGATTTTTGGAGAATAGACATGTCCCGAGTCTGCCAAGTTACTGGCAAGCGTCCGGTGACCGGTAACAACCGTTCCCACGCACTGAACGCGACTAAACGCCGTTTCCTGCCGAACCTGCACTCTCACCGTTTCTGGGTTGAGAGCGAGAAGCGTTTTGTCACCCTGCGCGTATCTGCTAAAGGTATGCGTGTAATCGATAAAAAAGGCATCGATACAGTTCTGGCTGAACTGCGTGCCCGTGGCGAAAAGTACTAAGTACTTAGAGGAAATAAATCATGGCTAAAGGTATTCGTGAGAAAATCAAGCTGGTTTCTTCTGCTGGTACTGGTCACTTCTATACCACTACGAAGAACAAACGTACTAAGCCGGAAAAACTGGAACTGAAAAAATTCGATCCAGTTGTTCGCCAGCACGTGATCTACAAAGAAGCGAAAATCAAATAATTCTCGCTTTGATGTAACAAAAAACCTCGCTCCGGCGGGGTTTTTTGTTATCTGCTTGCCCCCATATTGACTGCATCTGTTCATTCCTGGAGATGCTATGCCTGAATTACCCGAAGTTGAAACCAGCCGTCGCGGCATAGAACCGCATCTCGTTGGTGCAACCATTCTTCATGCGGTGGTGCGCAACGGACGCTTGCGCTGGCCGGTTTCAGAAGAGATTTACCGATTAAGTGATCAACCAGTGCTTAGCGTGCAGCGGCGGGCTAAATATCTGCTGCTGGAGCTGCCGGAGGGCTGGATTATCATTCATTTGGGGATGTCTGGCAGCCTGCGCATCCTTCCAGAAGAATTTCCCCCTGAAAAGCATGACCATGTTGATTTGGTGATGAGCAACGGTAAAGTGCTGCGCTACACCGATCCGCGCCGCTTTGGTGCCTGGCTGTGGACCAAAGAGCTGGAAGGGCATAATGTGCTGGCCCATCTTGGACCGGAGCCGCTTAGCGACGATTTCAACGGTGAGTACCTGCATCAGAAGTGCGCGAAGAAAAAAACGGCGATTAAACCGTGGCTGATGGATAACAAGCTGGTGGTAGGCGTAGGGAATATCTATGCCAGCGAATCTCTGTTTGCGGCGGGGATCCATCCGGATCGGCTGGCGTCATCACTGTCGCTGGCAGAGTGTGAATTGTTAACTCAGGTGATTAAAGCGGTGTTGCTGCGTTCGATTGAGCAGGGCGGTACAACGCTGAAAGATTTTCTGCAAAGCGACGGTAAACCGGGCTATTTCGCTCAAGAATTGCAGGTTTACGGGCGAAAAGGCGAGCCGTGTCGGGTGTGCGGTACGCCGATTGTGGCGACTAAACATGCGCAGCGGGCAACGTTTTATTGTCGGCAGTGCCAGAAGTAATTCATGCGCGCCGGATGGCATACCATCCGGCATAAACGCTACGCTAACTTCGCCATCAGCGCCTGATGGACATTCTCCGGCAGGAAATGGGTGACATCGCCCTGATGGCGCGCCACCTCTTTCACCAGGGATGAAGAGATAAACGACCACTCTTTCGACGGCATCAGAAACACACTTTCCAGTTCCGGCATTAAGTGGCGATTCATATGCGCCAGCTGCATTTCATATTCAAAATCCGCCACCGCACGCAGGCCACGAATCAGCACCGTAGCGTGTTGATTGCGGGCGAAGTTCGCCATCAAATCACTAAACCCGACCACTTCCACGTTCCCCAGATGCGCGGTTGCCTGCTGTGCCAGCGCCACACGCTCTTCCAGGGTAAACATCGGTTTTTTACTGGGGCTGGCGGCAATCGCCAGAATAACGTGATCGAACATTTGCGTGGCGCGCGTCACGATATCGATATGACCATTGGTAATGGGATCGAAAGTACCCGGATAAATCGCCCGTTTTTGCATAACAACCTCAATGCGTTTTCGGTGGCAGGTAAGGTTCCAGCAGTTGAAGCAGACGCTGTAGCGCGCCCTGGTTTTGATACAGTACTTCAACGGCATGACGGCCATAGAAACTACGGTAATCGGCGTCGGTGAGTAAAGAGGAAACCTCTTTTGCAAGCGTAGTGGCATCGGTAACGGTAATCAGCCCGCTTGCCTGCTCCAGCCGCGCGCAAATGTCTTTAAAGTTAAAAGTATGCGGCCCCATCAATACCGGAATAGCGTGTGCGGCAGCTTCCAGCGGATTATGCCCACCACGTTCAACCAGTGAACCGCCAACAAAGGCGAGATCGGCAATACCGTACAGTAACATCAACTCGCCCATCGTATCGCCAACCACAACCTGCGTGCTGGTGGAGGGGACTTCCCCTGAAGAGCGTGTGATATAGCTTAGTCCAGCCTGGCGGACAAGGTTAATCGCATCCGGGAAGCGTTCCGGATGACGGGGTACCAGGATGAGCAATAAATTCGGGAATTGCTGTAACAATGCCTGATGTGCGGCGATCACCACACTCTCTTCGCCTTCGTGAGTGCTGGTGGCAATCCATACCGGGCGGTGTGGTGCCCACTGGCGGCGCAGCGTCACTGCTTTAGCAGCCAGTTGCGGCGTTACAGAAATATCGAATTTCAGGCTACCGGTAACGGTCACCTGATTATTTTTTGCGCCCAGTGATACAAAACGTGCACCATCTTCTTCATTTTGCGCAGCAATCAGCGTAATACGACGCAGCAAGCGACGGACGAATTTGCCCAGTTTGGCATAACCTGCGGCCGAGCGGGCAGAGAGTCGCGCGTTAGCGATCACCAGCGGAATTTTACGTTTATGTAGCGCCGCAATCAGGTTAGGCCATAGTTCGGTTTCCATAATCAACACCAGTTTAGGGTCGACTTTATTCAGGAAACGATTAAGTGCATCGGGCAGGTCATACGGCAGATAAACGTGCTGAACATCCTTCCCGAAAGCCGATTGTACGCGCTCCGAACCAGTTGGCGTCATGGTTGTAACGGTAATCGGTAAATCAGGATAACGATGACGCAGCGCGCGCACCAACGGGATCGCCGCCAGAGTTTCACCGACGGAGACGGAGTGCAGCATGATGCCGCCTGGTTTTAGCGGATGGCGGTAAAAACCGTAACGTTCACCCCAGCGTTTTCGATAGGCCGGAGCCTTACGTCCGCGCACCCAGAGCCGTATCCAGATCAGCGGCTGAATAAGGTAGAGAAGGGCGGTGTAAAGCAATTCGAGCATAGTAAATAGCTGACTTATGGATGTGCTGGGGATTCTATGTATTTAGCTGTGGCTTTACCATTACTTTTCCCGTTTTTGACTTAAATAGCAATTTACCCGCCAATTCTTGCTGAACATCTATACTTTTTTTGTATTTTTATGCGATTCATTGATTTCTGCAGTACGTGCAGGAAGGAATCGCAGAGCAACAGTGAAAGAATATGGTTGCTAATGATTTTATTTGATTGATTTCTTTATTGAAAATCAACAATGTGCTTAAAAATCATTCGGGTCGGATTGCCGCGAAAGAAGTGATACACTAGCGCGTCAATATCAGTGCGGTATCAGTATTCAGGTAGCTGTTGAGCCTGGGGCGGTAGCGTGCTTTTTCTGCTTCACCTTAATCGGATAATCTCAACAAAAAGAGTTACTTGTGGATAAGCCATTTCGAAGAATTTTGCTCATTAAGATGCGTTTTCATGGGGATATGTTATTAACTACTCCCGTCATTAGTTCGCTGAAAAAAAATTACCCTGACGCAAAAATCGATGTGCTGCTTTATCAGGACACCATCCCGATCCTGTCTGAAAATCCAGAGATTAACGCGCTCTACGGCATAAAAAATAAAAAAGCAAAAGCCGCAGAAAAAATTTCCAACTTTTTTCATCTCATCAAGGTATTACGTGCCAATAAGTATGACCTTATCGTTAATCTTACCGATCAATGGATGGTTGCTATACTGGTTCGCTTATTAAATGCCCGTGTGAAAATTTCCCAGGATTATCATCATCGGCAGTCTGCTTTTTGGCGTAAAAGTTTCACCCATTTGGTGCCGTTGCAGGGTGGAAATGTGGTGGAAAGTAACTTATCCGTGCTGACACCATTGGGACTTGATTCGTTGGTGAAGCAGACAACCATGAGTTACCCGCCTGCAAGTTGGAAACGTATGCGTCGCGAACTTGATCACGCTGGTGTTGGACAAAATTATGTGGTTATCCAACCTACGGCGCGGCAAATCTTCAAATGCTGGGACAACGCCAAGTTTTCCGCTGTGATTGATGCCTTACATGCGCGTGGTTATGAAGTCGTTCTGACGTCCGGCCCAGATAAAGACGATCTGGCCTGCGTCAATGAAATTGCCCAGGGATGCCAGACGCCACCAGTAACGGCGCTGGCCGGAAAGGTGACCTTCCCGGAACTTGGTGCGTTAATCGATCATGCGCAGCTGTTTATTGGCGTTGATTCCGCACCGGCGCATATTGCCGCTGCAGTTAATACGCCGCTGATATCGCTGTTTGGTGCGACAGACCATATTTTCTGGCGTCCCTGGTCAAATAACATGATTCAATTCTGGGCGGGAGATTACCGGGAAATGCCAACGCGCGATCAGCGTGACCGAAATGAGATGTATCTTTCGGTTATTCCGGCGGCAGATGTCATTGCTGCTGTCGATAAATTACTGCCCTCCTCCACGACAGGTACGTCGTTATGATCGTTGCTTTTTGTTTATATAAATATTTTCCCTTTGGCGGTTTGCAGCGCGATTTTATGCGTATTGCTCAGACAGTCGCCGCCCGAGGTCATCATGTTCGGGTTTATACCCAGTCGTGGGAAGGCGAATGCCCTGATGTATTTGAACTGATCAAAGTGCCGGTTAAATCGCATACCAATCACGGGCGCAATGCGGAGTATTTTGCCTGGGTGCAAAAACATTTACGCGAACATCCCGTCGATAAAGTCGTTGGATTCAACAAAATGCCGGGGCTGGACGTTTATTATGCCGCTGATGTTTGTTATGCCGAGAAAGTAGCGCAGGAAAAAGGCTTTTTCTATCGCTTGACGTCACGTTATCGCCATTATGCCGCCTTTGAGCGGGCAACCTTCGAACAGGGCAAGCCGACACAGCTGCTGATGCTGACAGATAAGCAAATCGCCGATTTCCAGAAACATTATCAGACTGAAGCGGAGCGTTTTCATATTCTGCCACCGGGGATTTATCCTGATCGTAAATATAGCCAGCAGCCAGCTAATAGCCGTGAAATCTTCCGTAAGAAGAATGGAATAACCGAACAACAATATTTATTGTTGCAGGTCGGTTCAGACTTCACGCGTAAAGGTGTCGATCGTTCCATTGAAGCACTTGCTTCGTTACCGGATTCGCTGCGCCACAACACATTGCTATATGTTGTTGGGCAGGATAAACCGCGAAAATTTGAGGCGCTGGCAGAAAAACGCGGCGTGCGCAGTAATGTTCACTTCTTCTCGGGGCGCAACGATGTCTCGGAATTAATGGCGGCGGCGGATTTATTACTGCATCCTGCCTACCAGGAAGCGGCGGGAATTGTGCTGCTGGAAGCGATTACTGCAGGATTACCGGTACTAACGACAGCCGTTTGTGGCTATGCGCATTATATTGTTGACGCCAATTGCGGCGAGGCTATTGCTGAGCCATTCCGCCAGGAAACATTGAATGAGATTTTACGCAAAGCGTTAACGCAATCTTCATTGCGCCAGGCCTGGGCGGAAAATGCGCGACATTATGCTGATACACAAGATTTATACAGTCTGCCAGAAAAAGCGGCGGATATCATAACGGGTGGTCTGGATGGTTGAACTTAAAGAGCCGTTTGCCACGTTATGGCGTGGTAAAGATCCTTTTGAGGAAGTTAAAACCTTGCAGGGTGAGGTTTTTCGTGAACTGGAAACTCGCCGCACTCTGCGCTTTGAAATGGCGGGCAAAAGCTATTTTCTCAAATGGCATCGCGGCACGACCCTGAAAGAGATAATCAAAAATTTACTCTCATTGCGGATGCCAGTATTAGGCGCAGACCGCGAATGGAATGCGATTCATCGACTGCGGGATGTCGGCGTTGATACTATGTATGGGGTGGCATTTGGCGAAAAAGGCATGAATCCGCTTACCAGAACTTCATTTATTATTACCGAAGATCTGACACCAACCATAAGTCTGGAAGATTACTGTGCTGACTGGGCGACTAACCCTCCAGATGTTCGCGTAAAGCGTATGCTTATTAAGCGTGTCGCGACGATGGTGCGCGATATGCATGCTGCGGGCATTAACCACCGTGACTGTTATATCTGTCATTTCCTGCTGCACTTGCCTTTTTCCGGTAAGGAAGAGGAGTTAAAAATTTCGGTAATTGACCTGCACCGGGCGCAGCTTCGCACGCGCGTTCCACGTCGTTGGCGCGATAAAGATCTTATAGGGCTTTATTTTTCTTCGATGAATATTAGCCTGACTCAGCGGGATATCTGGCGGTTTATGAAAGAGTATTTTGTCGCCCCGCTTAAAGACATTCTCAAGCAGGAACAAGGGCTGCTGTCGCAAGCAGAAGCAAAAGCCACAAAAATCAGGGAAAGAACGATTAGAAAATCGTTGTAATTTCCGGAGAGAAATATGAGTGCCCACTATTTTAATCCACAAGAGATGATCAATAAGACAATCATCTTCGATGAAAGGCCAGCGGCGTCAGTGGCATCATCATTCCATGTTTCTTATGGCATTGATAAAAACTTTCTTTTTGGTTGTGGTGTTTCAATCACGTCAGTTTTGTTACATAACAACGACGTGAGTTTTGTTTTCCACGTTTTTATTGATGCTATCCCTGAAGCCGATATCCAGCGTTTAGCCCAATTGGCGAAAAGCTATCGTACCTGTATCCAGATCCATCTAGTAAATTGTGAACGGCTTAAGGCATTACCGACGACCAAAAATTGGTCTATTGCCATGTATTTCCGTTTTGTAATTGCAGATTACTTTATTGATCAACAAGATAAGATCCTTTACCTGGATGCTGATATCGCCTGTCAGGGAAACTTAAAGCCGCTGATAACAATGGATCTTGCCAATAACGTTGCTGCTGTTGTTACTGAACGCGATGCTAACTGGTGGTCGTTACGGGGTCAAAGTCTGCAGTGTAATGAACTTGAAAAGGGTTACTTTAATTCAGGTGTCCTGTTAATTAATACACTAGCGTGGGCGCAGGAGTCCGTTTCTGCTAAAGCGATGTCGATGCTTGCTGATAAAGCCATCGTTTCCCGTTTAACCTATATGGATCAAGATATCCTTAATCTTATCCTGTTAGGGAAAGTTAAATTCATTGATGCTAAATACAATACGCAATTTAGTTTAAATTATGAATTAAAAAAATCATTTGTTTGTCCAATTAATGATGAAACCGTATTAATTCATTATGTCGGCCCGACAAAACCCTGGCATTACTGGGCCGGTTATCCAAGTGCGCAACCTTTTATCAAAGCCAAAGAAGCATCGCCCTGGAAAAATGAACCGTTAATGCGGCCAGTTAACTCAAACTATGCTCGTTATTGCGCCAAGCATAATTTTAAACAAAATAAACCAATTAACGGGATAATGAATTATATTTATTATTTTTATTTAAAGATAATAAAATGAAATTGAGAAAAGTTAAATGAATGAATTTATAAAAGAACGGTTTTCGTATTTAGCAGATAATAAAAAAGAAAACGCCCCAGAGCTAAATGTTTCCTACGGTATCGATAAGAATTTTTTGTATGGTGCTGGCGTTTCAATTTCTTCCGTTTTGATTAATAATTCAGATATTAATTTTGTCTTTCATGTTTTCACTGATTATGTGGATGATGATTATTTAAAGTCATTTAATGAAACAGCAAAACAATTTAATACCTCAATTATTGTATATTTAATTGACCCCAAATACTTTGCTGATCTGCCGACGTCACAGTTTTGGTCGTACGCGACATACTTCAGGGTATTGTCTTTTGAATATCTGAGTGAAAGTATTTCCACACTGCTGTATCTGGATGCCGATGTTGTTTGTAAAGGAAGCCTGAAACCTCTCACAGAAATTATATTTAAAGATGAGTTTGCTGCGGTCATTCCTGACAATGATAGTACTCAGGCGGCATGTGCAAAACGCCTCAACATTCCCGAAATGAATGGACGTTATTTCAATGCAGGCGTTATCTATGTCAATCTTAAAAAATGGCATGAAGCAAATTTGACACCGTATTTACTCAAACTTTTACGAGGGGAAACTAAATATGGCTCTCTTAAATATTTAGATCAGGATGCGTTGAATATCGCATTTAATATGAATAATATCTACCTTGCGAAGGATTTTGATACTATTTATACCCTGAAAAACGAACTTTATGATCGTAGTCATCGAAAGTATCAGCAAACCATTACCGATAAAACAGTGTTGATTCACTATACAGGGATAACTAAACCATGGCATAGCTGGGCTGGATATCCGTCTGCATCATACTTTAATATCGCGCGTGAACAATCTCCCTGGAAGAAATATCCTCTTAAAGAGGCGCGGACTGTTGCAGAAATGCAGAAACAATATAAGCATCTGTTTGCCCATGGTGAGTATATAAAAGGCATAACTTCATTAATTAAGTACAAGCTTAAGAAATAAATTACTCTTATGATTACAAGTATACGTTATCGCGGCTTCTCATTTTATTACAAAGATAATGATAATAAATATAAAGAAATCTTTGATGAAATACTGGCCTATAATTTTAAAACAGTAAAAGTATTACGTAATATTGATGATACCAAAGTATCGTTGATTGATACGAAATATGGTCGCTATGTTTTTAAAGTCTTTGCTCCGAAAACGAAAAGGAATGAACGTTTTTTTAAATCTTTTGTAAAAGGTGACTACTATCAGAATTTGATCGTTGAAACCGATCGTGTCAGAAGTGCAGGTCTTACTTTTCCTAATGATTTTTATTTTCTGGCTGAGCGTAAATTTTTCAACTATGCCAGTGTTTTTATCATGCTTATCGAGTATGTCGAGGGCGTAGAGCTCAATGATATGCCGATTATTCCAGAAAATGTTAAAGCAGAAATTAAGGCTTCAATGGAAAAATTGCATGCCTTAAATATGCTATCGGGCGACCCACACCGGGGTAACTTTATCGTTAGTAAAGATGGTGTCAGGATAATTGACCTATCCGGTAAAAGCTGTACGGCAGAGCGTAAAGCTCGTGATCGTCTGGCCATGGAACGTCACCTGGGTATTGCCAACGAAATAAAAGATTATGGCTACTATTCAGTAATCTACAGAACCAAACTACGCAAATTTATTAAAAAATTAAAAGGCAAAGCGTAAACCACACAGTCAAAACGGAACCAACATGGATTTATTAGCTGAGAGTATTACTGAAGTCACTGTCTCTGGGAAAATTACTAACACCGATCGTGTGTTAAATATCGCTTACGGTATTGACCGCAACTTTTTATTTGGTGCGGCAGTATCTATGCAATCAGTTATTATGCATAACCCGGACCTTGCGGTTAAGTTTCATCTCTTTACCGACTACATTGATGAAGATTATCTACAACGTGTTAACGCTTTTACTAGCAAAAATGCTAACGTTGAAGTAAGAATTTATAAAGTCTCCAGTGCCTTTATTGATATCTTCCCCAGCCTGAAACAGTGGTCTTATGCAACATTCTTCCGTTTAGTTGCGTTCCAGTATCTGAGTGAAGTTATTGAAAATCTGTTATATATCGATGCTGATGTCATCTGTAAAGGCTCATTAGCTGGATTGCTTGATATTAATTTTGATGGCGATAAGTTCGCAGCTGTTATTAAAGATGTGCCTTTTATGCAGGAAAAACCAGCGAAGCGTCTGGCTATAGAGGGACTTCCAGGTAATTATTTCAACGCCGGTGTAGTATATCTGCAGCTTGAAGCATGGGCGAAAAATGATTTTATGAATAAAGCCATTGCTATGCTGGCAAGTGACCCGCAGCATACGAAGTATAAATGCCTTGATCAGGATATTTTAAATATTCTGTTCTTTGGTCATTGTATTTTTATTAGCGGCGATTATGATTGCTTTTATGGCATTGACTATGAGTTAAAAAATAAAAGCGATGAAGATTATAAAAAGACCATTACCGATGATACTAAGCTGATTCATTATGTTGGCGTAACGAAGCCCTGGAACGACTGGACGAATTATCCCTGCCAGAAGTATTTTAATGAGGCTTATCAGGCTTCTTGCTGGAATGATGTGGCGTTTATTCCAGCCACGAATGAAAAGCAGTATCAAGTGAAATCCAGACATTTGAAAAGAAATGGTAATATTGCATCTTCATTTTACTATTTCATGCTCTATTATAGTAAGAAAATAGCGCGTAAGCATTTTTCCAAATAATTATTAAGATTAATCACCCAGAGATTTTTTAATGAACTTGCCCATTTATATTGTCTCACTTAAAAGAGATATTGAGCGAAGAAATAAAATAAATGATGTTTTTCATCGATTAAATATTAATTTTGATTTTTTTGATGCCATAGATGCTAAAGACCCTCAAAATAAAGAAATTATTGATAAAATGAGATTAAGTGGTGTCGGCGCAGAAATGACTGATGGAGAAATTGCTTGTACATTAAGTCATCAGCTTATATATAAGGATATGATAGATAAAAATATAGAATGGGCAGTCATTCTCGAGGATGATGTTATCGTCAATGAGAAATTTAAAAAATTTCTGCAATATTTTAATCTTCCTGAAAAAGACAAGTTAAAACATAATAATTTGTATTTGCTTGGAGGACAGAAAGGATTACATGATTATCCGGTATTGGGGCAAAGCCTTTTTAGTAAAGTTAAGGTAAGTACTTGTACTTTTCGGCGTGTTAATTTCAATAAAAATAAAATTCGTCGTACATGTTCATATTTGATGAATAAAGATATGGCACAAAAGTTGCTCAAATTGACAAAGGATTATGGCACCTATCGAGCTGATAGCTGGAAGTTAATGCATCAACATAATATTATAAAAGAGTTTTATTTAGACGAAATAATATTACATCCTATTTTAAATGAGTTTAATAGTCATCTTGAAAGTGAAAGGCTATTAACATCGGAAAAAAAACAACCTAGAACAAGGCTTCAGAAAAGAATGAAGTTTATACGCTCCTGGATAAAGGTGGCTTTTTTTTCTCTTTTGAAATGAGATTGTTAATTTCAATTTGTTGTGAGATATTAACGTGGAAGTAAAAATTGAGCAATTTCGAAATAATAGCTGTAATTTTATTTTTTTATTGTATTTAATCGGTTTGTTGTTTGTGCCAATTGATCTTAATATCACCACTAAAATAATTAATGCGACAGGTGCATTTTCTCTTTTCTTATTAATTGTAAATAAAAAGCACAATTATAATAAAAATGTCATTATATTAATTCTTGGTTTACTTCTTTTGGGTGCAATGAACCTTATATGGTATGAATTTTATAAAACAGAAGATGTAGTATATAGAAATGCTTATCGAGGCTACCTTGAGTCTGGAAAACTATTAGTATTTAGCTCGTTGACATTTTTATTACTAAGTAAAAATAAATTCAGGCAAAATGAAAAACTACATTTTATTTCAGCTATCTTAGTTCAAATAATCATGCTATGTAGAGCATATTATCAAGGGATATATTTGCATGCAGACCGCATTCCCCTCTCCGCCATGAATGGGAATATTGGTCAGATGGGGGCAGCGACTATTGCGGCTTATGTGATTACATTTACAACTTTATATTCTTCAATTGTATTCATAAAAATGCAATCGAAATATAAATGGTTTCTATTTTATGCTAACTTTGCTTTAAGCTTTGCAGCAGTAATGATGACAGGAACGCGTGCGGCAATTTTCACATTCCCACTTATGATTATGGTCATATTATTTCTTCAGCATCGTGATCAAAAAGTGTTTTTATTTAAAGGATTGAGTGGTGTTTTTATATTGCTACTTGCTTGTGGTTTGATATTTAATAAGGAAATTGATAGGCGAATTAATTCATTAAAAGCTGATGTTATTTCATATGCTACAAAAAATAACAGTCAATCCTCGGTCGGAGCACGTTTTGCAATGGTTAATGCAGGAATTAAAGGAAGTCCTGATGGTTTTAATTGGCAATCTCTTGAGCAGCGTGCTGAAAAGATAAAAGCATTAAGTGCAGAAAATAATATTTATAGTGGAGCTTTATTATTCCTTGATGTACATATGCATAACGAAATTGTGGAATCTCTTTCCACGAAAGGAAAAATTGGTCTTCTTGTTCTTATTATGTTCTATGTTGCAATGATCTATTACTGTATACGAGAGAAAAAATATATACTCTTGGTTTTCCCTGCTTCTATTATGTTATTTGGCATTAGTGATGTCATTACACATGCTAAACCAATACCGGCATCGTGGATTGTGTGCCTCTTCCTGTCTATATCGTTTTTGAGTAAAAATGAACCACAATAATAAAAGCGTTGACTAAGTAAGTGGGTATAATGCCCACTTACTATTTATTAAATTAATGTGATTTTTTTATAAACAGCCGCTGCTTCTAAATTATTTAAATTCATTAGCGGAGCCCTACAAACCACCTGATTCTTCCCATATCCGCCAATTAATCCCGGATCGGTTGGTCCATAAACCGTGATATTCGGTCTATCCAGTGCCGCCGTTAAATGGCTTAACCCCGTATCCACCGACACTACAAATTTAGCCCCAGCCAGCACGCGGGCAACGCCTTCCAGACTCATCTTCGGCAATACTTCAACATAAGCAAATCCTTCCGCCAGTCGTTTCGCCCGTTCTTCCTCATGCGGCGCGCCCCACGGAAGTTTAATCCGTATTCCTGAATCTGCCAGTAAACCAATCAAATCTCGCCAGTGTTCTTCCGGCCAGTGTTTATCATCACGGGTCGTCGCATGAAGAAATACGGCATATTCGCCAGCATCTGTAGGCAGGTTCGTCAAGAAATGCTGTGCAATAGCATAATCGCCCTGGGTTTGCGGTTTGCTATAGCCCAGACTTTTGGCAAACAGTTCGCGGGTGCGTTCTACGGCGTGCTGCTGTTTTGCAATATGATGCTTACGATTGTAAAACAGGCTGGCTAAAGGTTCGCGAGCGGTTTGCCAGTCCATTCCATGCTTTACGCCATGCGCCAGACGCGTCACCAGCGCCGCGCTTTTTACCAGCCCCTGAGCGTCGATAACTGCGTCATAGTTCTCTGCTTGTAGCGCTTCACGAAACGCTTTCCGTTCAGCTTTTATGGGGGCCGAGAACCAGGCTTTACGCCAGCGACGTATTGCCACAGGAATAACTCGCTCAACGGCGGCGTGCCAGGAAGGAATCTGTGCGAACCCTTCTTCCACCACCCAGTCAAACTTAATCCCTGGGATTGCCTGCTGGGCATCAGTGAGTGCGGGCAGCGTATGGAGAACATCGCCCATCGACGATGTTTTAACGATCAAAACCCGCATCCGTCAGGTTTCCTCTTGTAACAATAGCGCGTTGAGTTCTTCCAGTACGCGCTGGGGAGTAATGTCGATCAAGCTCTGGTGATAACCCTCCGCAGCGTCACCTTTACGCACTTTGTGATAGCCGGTAATCAGGCGGATCACGCGTGCTTTATGGGATAGCGGCGGTGTGAAGTCCGGGCTACTCGGACCATACAAGGCAACCAGCGGACGATTGAGCGCCGCCGCAACGTGCATCAGGCCAGAATCGTTAGTGACAATGGCTTTACAGGCTGCAATCAGGATAACCGCTTGATCAAGCTGTGTTTCCCCTGCCAGGTTCCGGCACCATGCCTGCTGCTCGGTATTTAAAGCGGCAAGAATCTCATTGCCCGCTTCATGATCTTTCGCCGAGCCAAACAGAACCACCTGATAACCTTCATCAATCAGTTGCTTTGCCAGTTCTGCATAGTGGTAGTGTGGCCAGCGTTTTGCCGGACCAAACTCCGCACCCGGGCAAAAGCCAATCATCGGACGTTCTGATGAAAGCGAAAATTGATTACAGGTATATGATTTTTCACCTTCGCTCACCTGCAACTGCGGCCATAACAATGGTTGCGGCAGATCTTGTGCTGTGCGCATAACGCCTTTGTCATAGGCCAGCGCGACATAGCGTTCCACCATTAGCGGCCAGGCTTCTTTATCGAGCACACGTACATCGTTGAGTAAACCGTAGCGCATCTCGCCGCGCCAGCCGGTGCGATGAGGAATACCCGCGAAGAAAGGCACTAATGCAGATTTGAAGGAGTTGGGTAAGATGTAGGCGCGGTCGTAGCGCTTTTCACGCAGGCTATGACCCAGTTTGCGGCGTTCGCCGATTTCCAGCGCTCCGTGACCGAGAGGCATAGGGATAGCTTCGTTAACTTCCGGCATCCGCGATAATAATGGACGGCACCATGCCGGTGCCATCACATCGATTATCGCCTGGGGATAGCGCGCCTGGAGCGTGCGATAGAGACTTTGCGACATCATCATGTCGCCAACCCAAGACGGGCCGATCACCAGTATTTTCATGCAGAGCTCTTATGCGTCGCGATTCAGCCAGGCCATATATTCCGTTACGCCTTCGGCAACGGTTTTGAACGGTTTGTCATAACCCGCCGCGCGCAGATTCGTCAGATCTGCCTGCGTGAACGCCTGATAGCGGCCTTTCAGTTTATCCGGGAACGGAATGTATTCGATCTGGCCTTTCTTGTGATAAGCAAGCGTTGCATCGGCTACCGCCTGGAAGGATTCCGCACGACCAGTACCGAGGTTGAAGATGCCGGAAACGCCATTTTCCAGGAACCACAGGTTTACATCTGCCACGTCGCCCACATAGACGAAGTCACGTTTGAAGTTCTCGCTACCTTCGAACAGCTTCGGTGATTCACCGTTGTTAAGCTGAGTGTTGAGATGGAAAGCGACGCTCGCCATGCTGCCTTTATGGCCTTCACGCGGTCCATAAACGTTGAAATAGCGGAAGCCAACAATCTGCGAGTTGGCTTCCGGCAGGATTTGGCGAACATATTCATCAAACAGGAATTTTGAGTAACCGTAGACATTCAACGGTTTTTCATATTCGCGGGATTCAATAAAGTCGGAGGTGCGACCGCCGTAAGTGGCTGCAGAAGAAGCGTACAGGAACGGGATTTCGCGCTCCAGGCAGTAGTGCAGCAGCTCTTTGGAGTATTGATAGTTGTTATCCATCATATACTTGCCGTCCCACTCGGTGGTGGAAGAGCACGCACCTTCGTGGAAAATCGCTTCGACATCGCCGAACTCTTCGCCAGCCATAATCTGGATCAGGAAGTCTTCCTTATCCATATAGTCCGCGATATCCAGATCCACCAGGTTCACAAACTTGGTGCCGTCTTTCAGGTTATCCACCACCAGAATATCGGTGATGCCTTTGTCATTCAGGGCTTTAACGATGTTGCTGCCGATAAAGCCCGCGCCGCCGGTAACGATGATCATAACTGTAACCTTCGAATTATGGAGTCAGAGACAATCTCAGACACGAATGCTTCTATCATATCACTACACGGCGTTGGCTTCAGCCATTCGCCAAAAGTGAGATTGATGGACGTTATTTATCCTGAATTTTGCAGAAGTGTTAACGCGTCATCTCGTCGCGACCTATAAGTTTGGGTAATATGTGCTGGAATTTGCCCTGTCTGGAGAATCGCAATGCGTGGAGAATTTTATCAGCAGTTAACCAACGATCTGGAAACCGCACGGGCGGAAGGGTTGTTTAAAGAAGAGCGCATTATTACGTCTGCGCAGCAAGCAGATATCACTGTGGCTGATGGAAGCCACGTCATTAACTTTTGTGCCAATAACTATCTCGGACTGGCGAATCATCCGGATCTGATTGCGGCGGCAAAGGCGGGAATGGATTCTCACGGTTTCGGCATGGCTTCGGTGCGTTTTATTTGCGGCACTCAGGACAGCCATAAAGAGCTTGAACAAAAACTGGCGGCCTTCCTGGGGATGGAAGATGCGATTCTCTACTCTTCCTGCTTTGATGCTAACGGTGGCCTGTTCGAAACGCTGTTGGGCGCGGAAGACGCCATTATCTCCGACGCACTGAACCACGCGTCTATTATTGATGGTGTGCGTCTGTGCAAAGCTAAACGCTATCGTTATGCCAACAACGATATGCAGGAGCTGGAAGCACGTCTGAAAGAAGCGCGTGAAGCCGGTGCGCGTCATGTGCTGATTGCCACCGATGGTGTGTTCTCAATGGACGGCGTGATTGCCAACCTGAAGGGCGTTTGCGATCTGGCAGATAAATACGATGCCCTGGTGATGGTAGACGACTCCCACGCGGTCGGTTTTGTCGGTGAAAATGGTCGTGGTTCCCATGAATACTGCGATGTGATGGGCCGGGTCGATATTATCACCGGTACGCTTGGTAAAGCGCTGGGCGGGGCTTCTGGTGGTTATACCGCGGCGCGCAAAGAAGTGGTTGAGTGGCTGCGCCAGCGTTCTCGTCCGTACCTGTTCTCCAACTCGCTGGCACCGGCCATTGTTGCCGCTTCCATCAAAGTGCTGGAGATGGTCGAAGCGGGTAGCGAGCTGCGTGACCGTCTGTGGGCGAACGCGCGTCAGTTCCGTGAGCAAATGTCGGCGGCGGGCTTTACCCTGGCGGGAGCCGATCACGCCATTATTCCGGTCATGCTTGGCGATGCGGTAGTAGCGCAGAAATTTGCTCGTGAGCTGCAAAAAGAGGGGATTTACGTCACCGGTTTCTTCTATCCGGTCGTTCCGAAAGGTCAGGCGCGTATTCGTACCCAGATGTCTGCGGCGCATACCCCTGAGCAAATTACGCGTGCAGTAGAAGCATTCACGCGTATTGGTAAACAACTGGGCGTTATCGCCTGAGGATGTGAGATGAAAGCGTTATCCAAACTGAAAGCGGAAGAGGGCATCTGGATGACCGACGTTCCTGTACCGGAACTCGGGCATAACGATCTGCTGATTAAAATCCGTAAAACAGCCATCTGCGGGACTGACGTTCACATCTATAACTGGGATGAGTGGTCGCAAAAAACTATCCCGGTGCCGATGGTCGTGGGCCATGAATATGTCGGTGAAGTGGTAGGTATTGGTCAGGAAGTGAAAGGCTTCAAGATTGGCGATCGCGTTTCTGGCGAAGGCCATATCACCTGCGGTCACTGTCGCAACTGTCGTGGCGGTCGTACCCATCTGTGCCGCAACACGATCGGCGTCGGTGTTAACCGTCCGGGCTGCTTCGCCGAGTATCTGGTGATTCCGGCGTTCAACGCCTTCAAAATCCCTGACAATATCTCCGATGATCTGGCTTCCATTTTTGATCCCTTCGGTAACGCCGTGCATACCGCGCTGTCGTTTGATCTGGTGGGCGAGGATGTGCTGGTCTCTGGTGCAGGCCCGATTGGTATTATGGCGGCGGCGGTGGCGAAACACGTTGGTGCACGTAACGTGGTGATTACTGATGTTAACGAATACCGCCTTGAGTTGGCGCGTAAAATGGGTATCACCCGTGCGGTTAACGTCGCTAAAGAGAACCTCAATGATGTGATGGCAGAACTGGGCATGACCGAAGGCTTTGATGTCGGTCTGGAAATGTCCGGTGCGCCGCCAGCGTTTCGTACCATGCTCGACACCATGAACCACGGCGGTCGTATTGCGATGCTGGGTATTCCACCGTCTGATATGTCTATCGACTGGACCAAAGTGATCTTTAAAGGATTGTTCATTAAAGGTATTTACGGTCGTGAGATGTTTGAAACCTGGTACAAGATGGCGGCGCTGATTCAGTCTGGCCTCGATCTTTCGCCGATCATTACCCATCGTTTCTCTATCGATGATTTCCAGAAGGGCTTTGACGCCATGCGTTCGGGCCAGTCCGGGAAAGTTATCCTGAGCTGGGATTAACACAAACAAGGGCTGGTATTCCAGCCCTTTTTCCTGAGGATAATCTGTTAAATATGTAAAATGCTGTCAGTAAAATAAAGAATGGGTAATTGCGCTGATCTCTTATATAGCTGTTCTCATTATCTCTCTACCCTGAAGTGACTCTCTCACCTGTAAAAATAATATCTCACAGGCTTAATAGTTTCTTAATACAAAGCCTGTAAAACGTCAGGATAACTTCAGAGGTCGTCGGTAATTTATGATGAACAGCACCAATAAACTTAGTGTTATTATCCCGTTATATAATGCGGGCGATGATTTCCGCACGTGTATGGAATCTTTAATTACGCAAACCTGGACTGCTCTGGAAATCATTATTATTAACGATGGTTCAACGGATAATTCTGTTGAAATAGCAAAGCATTACGCAGAAAACTATCCGCACGTTCGTTTGTTGCATCAGGCGAATGCTGGCGCATCGGTGGCGCGTAATCGTGGGATCGAGGCGGCGACGGGCAAATATGTCGCTTTTGTCGATGCTGACGATGAGGTGTATCCCACCATGTACGAAACGCTGATGACCATGGCGTTAGAGGACGACCTCGACGTGGCGCAGTGCAACGCTGACTGGTGTTTTCGTGAAACGGGAGAAACCTGGCAATCCATCCCCACCGATCGCCTTCGCTCAACCGGCGTATTAACCGGCCCGGATTGGTTGCGGATGGGGCTTTCTTCCCGCCGTTGGACTCACGTTGTCTGGATGGGGATTTATCGCCGCGATGTTATTGTAAAAAATAACATTAAATTTATTGCCGGATTACATCATCAGGATATTGTCTGGACAACAGAATTCATGTTTAACGCGCTGCGTGCGCGATATACCGAGCAATCGTTATATAAATATTATCTGCATAATACGTCAGTGAGTCGGTTGAACAGACAAGGGAATAAAAACCTTAATTATCAACGTCACTATATTAAGATTACCCGCCTGCTAGAGAAATTAAATCGAAATTATGCCGACAAAATTACGATTTATCCGGAATTTCATCAGCAAATAACTTACGAAGCATTGCGTGTTTGCCATGCGGTGCGCAAAGAGCCGGATATTATTACCCGCCAACGGATGATTGCCGAGATATTTACTTCCGGTATGTATAAGCGCCTGATTACCAATGTGCGCAGCGTGAAGGTGGGTTATCAGGCGTTACTGTGGTCTTTCCGCTTATGGCAATGGCGCGACAAAACGCGGTCGCACCATCGCATTACGCGTAGCGCCTTTAATTTACGCTAGCGTTAAGCTTCGCCGCTTCAGGCTGTTTGCCCCAGCCTTGCCACTGATGCTGGAAGTAAACGATCAGCGTGCTCTGGCTGATGCTTTCGCTTAATACTTCAAAGAAGCGATTAGCATAAACAGGTTCTATCGGTTTCTTCGGTTTGCAGAGCTTCACGCCACGGAACGGATTACGCGGTGTGTCGGGCACAGTGTTTTTCGGCGGTGTAGACGTATCAACCTGCGGTTCATTCAGCAAGCTGCTGGCTTTCACCAGCGTAATGTCTGGCGGCAGGTTATAAACCATCTGTTGTAACACGCGTACCGTTGAAGGGTGAGGATGCCCAATGGCAATGGTCGAACCGTTGCGACGTGCCAGGTCAATTGCGCGATTGAATTGCACACGGATGTCCGCTTCATTTTGCGAATCGTCGAGGAACACTTTCCGTTTGATCACCTTCACGCCAGTGCCTTGCGCTGCGCGCATCGCCTGGGTATTACCGATGGTTACGCTGTCGAGGAAGTAAAGATTGTAACGCTCCAGCGCCTGCATCACTTTCTGCATACCAAACAGGTTAGAGGTCATCTTGCTGCCCATGTGGTTGTTGATCCCCACGGCATAGGGCACGTTATTGACCGCACTACGAATAATGCGCTCAATTTCGTCGCTGCTCATCTCCGGGCGTAGCGTATTTTTCTCCAGCGGCTGTTTACTCAGTGGTGCCATCGGTAGATGAATCAACACTTCGTGACCGCTGTTATGCGCTTTGGTCGCCATCTCTCTGGCGTGCGGTGAATCGGGTAATACAGCGACGGAGATAGCGGAAGGCATCGCCAGCACCTGGTTTTCGTTGTGCGGGCGATACCCAAAATCATCAATGACGATGGCAAGCTTGCCAGCAATTACGGGGGAGGAGAGCGCCAACAGAGCGGCAAATGCAAGAACGTTACGACGAAATGGAAACAAAACTTATCTTCCCAACCACGGCTGTGGATTGACCGCCTGACCCTGGCGGCGAATTTCGAAATAGAGTGAAGGCCGACCCTGACCGCCACTGCTGCCCACCAGTGCAATCGGCTGGCCCGCGCGAATCTGCGAACCAACGCTCACCAGTGCGCTCTGATTATAGCCGTAAAGACTCATGTCGCCTTTACCATGCTCAACCACCACCACCAGACCGTAGCCTTGCAGCCAGTCAGCCAGAATCACCCGACCGTCGGCAATTGCTTTAACTTCAGTACCTTCAGAGGCACCGATAACCATTCCTTTCCAGCGTAATTCGCCCTGTAGCTGCTCGCCATAGCGATGCAGCGTCGGCCCGCGAACTGGCCAGAATGCCTGACCACGCGGCGCACCCAGGCCACCAGTTCGGGACATCAGCGATTTTTCGCTTTCGGTCGGTTTGTAGGTGGTGCCTTTGCGCGTCGCTTCTTTCTGGCGGTCGCGAACCGCCTGGGCCTCACGCGCTTCTCGTTCAGCACGCGCTTTCGCCGCGGCTTCCGCACGGGCAATGCTGTTACGCAGACGGGATTCGTTGGCGCGCAGCTCGCTCAACTGTTGCTGACCTTGCTGGATGGAAGACTCCAGCCCTGCCAGCGTCTTTTTACGTTCGTTCAGCGCCTGGGTCAGCTTCGCCTGTTGGGCGCGCTGCTCATACAACAGCGTTTGTTGCTCGCTCTGTTTCTCTTCCAGCTCGGCGCGTTGCATAGCGACTTCTTCACGCGTTTGTTTCAACTGAGCAATGGTTTCTTGTCGCGCCTGGTTGAGATAGCCGAAATAAGCCTGTAAACGCTGTCCACGCTGGCTTTCTTCACCGCTGAGAATCAGCTGAATACCGGTATGCTCGCCCTGACGGAATGCGGCATCCAGTTGTGCGGCGAGGCTGCGCTCCTGGGCGGCTTTTTGCTGCTCCAGTTTGGCAATCGACGCGTTCATCTCATCAATCTGTTTATTCAGTTGATTGAGCGTGTTTTGCGTTTCGCGCAGCTTACGGGTGGCTTCCGAGATCGCTTCTTCCTGCTTTTTCAACTGAGCAAGCAGGCTGGAGCGTTGTTGTTGCTTTTGGCGTACCGCGCGCTCTTTCGCGGCGATATCTGCCTGAATAGATTTGAGTTGGTCACGCTCATCCGCGTGGGCGGAAAAGGCGCACAACAATACGCCAGCGCTAAGAACGCTGGCGTAGATGATGGGCCTGATTGCAAACCTGCGCGGTTTCACGGCCCGTGTCATGGTATTAATCGCCTTTCCCCTCATGGGGAGGGATTATTCCACGATGAACAGCGGCTTACCAGTCATCTCTTGCGGGATTTCCATACCCATCAGCGACAACATGGTCGGCGCGATGTCAGAAAGTTTGCCGCCTTCAACCGCTTTCACGTTCTTATCACCAACATAAATCAGCGGAACTGGCAGGTTGGTGTGTGCCGTGTGTGCCTGACCCGTTGCCGGATCGCGCATCTGTTCAGCGTTACCGTGGTCAGCGGTGATCAGCAGTTGTCCACCCACGGACTCAACTGCTTTCGCGACTTCTTCCACGCAGTGATCCAGCGCTTCAACCGCTTTAACCGCCGCTTCCATCACCCCGGTGTGACCTACCATGTCGCCGTTCGGATAGTTACAGATAATGGTGTCGTATTTGCCGCTCTTGATTGCCGCAACCAGTTTTTCGGTCAGCTCTGCGGAGCTCATTTCCGGTTGCAGATCGTAGGTAGCCACTTTCGGTGAGTTGATCAGAATGCGATCTTCGCCTTTGAACGACTCTTCTACGCCACCGTTGAAGAAGAAAGTAACGTGGGCATATTTTTCGGTTTCGGAAATACGTAACTGAGTTTTGTCGTTTTTCGCCATCCACTCGCCGAAGGTGTTAACCAGGGAAGCGGGTGGGTAAGCAACCGCAGTTTTGATGTCAGCGGCGTATTCGGTCAGCATCACGAAATCGACGTTAACCACTTTCTTACGCGCGAAGCCATCGAAATCAGCGTTCACGAATGCACGAGTGATTTCACGTGCGCGGTCAGCACGGAAGTTCATGAAAATCAGCGCATCGCCGTCTTCCATTGCCGCGTCTGGCTGACCTTCTGCACGGATAACGGTCGCTTTCACGAATTCGTCGTTTTCGTCGCGAGCATAAGCAGCCTGCAAACCAGCAACGGCGGTATCGGCCTGGAACTCACCCTGCGCCAGAGTTAGCAGGTCATAAGCTTTTTCAACGCGATCCCAACGGTTATCGCGGTCCATGGCGTAGTAACGACCAATGATGGACGCTACGCGGCCTTTGCCCAGTGCGGCAAATTTTTCTTCGAATTTTTTCAGCGAGGATTCGGCACTGCGCGGTGGAGTGTCGCGACCGTCAAGGAATGCGTGCAGGTAGATTTTTTCTGCGCCGCGTTCAGCGGCCAGTTCTACCATCGCCATGATGTGATCTTCGTGGCTGTGTACGCCGCCTGCGGACAGCAGACCCATAATGTGAACTGCTTTGCCTGCGTTTTTCGCTTTATCTACCGCGCCAGTCAGTACCGGGTTAGCGAAGAAAGCGCGATCTTTGATTTCAACGTCCAGACGAGTCAGGTCCTGATACACGATGCGGCCGGCACCCAGGTTAACGTGGCCTACTTCGGAGTTACCCATCTGACGGTCAGGCAGACCGACTTCCAGACCGGAAGCGTCGATCAGGGTATGCGGACGATTGGCCCACAGTGCATCCATTACCGGGGTTTTAGCACTAAAAATGGCGTTATCCTGCTGTTCTTCACGATAGCCATAGCCATCCAGAATCACCAGTACCATAGGTTTTTTAGAAACCGACATTGCGACAACCTCATACTCAAGAGTCAAAATTTGCGTAATTTTACTACAGCTGAATCGATAAAATAGCCTCTGAAGATCAAAATATACGACCGCTCGCAGCAAGCCGATGCCAGATTTGCGCTTTTTTTTCGTCGCGCCCCGCAAAATTGCATTCCAGTTAACGCGCTGGCTGTATTTGCCGCACCGCGCAGGTATACTCCTTTCCTGGTTTTTTTAATCACTACGTCGGGAGTTGTTACCCCCCATGCAAGAAATTATGCAATTTGTTGGCCGTCATCCCATACTGAGTATCGCCTGGATCGCGTTACTGGTGGCGGTTCTTGTGACTACGTTTAAGAGCCTGACCTCGAAAGTGAAGGTGATTACTCGTGGTGAAGCTACGCGTCTGATCAACAAAGAAGACGCTGTGGTTGTGGATTTACGTCAGCGTGATGACTTCCGTAAAGGCCATATCGCAGGTTCTATCAACCTGTTGCCGAGCGAAATCAAAGCCAACAATGTTGGTGAGCTTGAGAAGCACAAAGACAAACCGGTTATCGTGGTAGACGGTTCTGGCATGCAGTGCCAGGAGCCTGCAAACGCGCTGACGAAAGCTGGTTTTGCGCAAGTATTCGTGCTGAAAGAGGGCGTTGCTGGCTGGGCTGGCGAAAACTTACCTCTGGTGCGCGGCAAATAATTTACCTGTCGTCTTTCATGATGCAGGCCGTTAGCTGCAATTAGGCCCCCAGCGACTTATTGTTATAAGCTTCTGGGGACACTCCATTTTGCAGCCGCCCTGCAACATGAAATTTCAGGGTAAAAAAACAGGAGCTAAGTTATGGCCAATGTTGAAATCTATACCAAAGAAACCTGCCCGTATTGCCATCGTGCGAAAGCACTGCTGAGCAGCAAGGGCGTGAGTTTTCAGGAGTTGCCGATCGATGGCAACGCCGCTAAGCGTGAAGAGATGATCAAACGCAGCGGGCGCACCACGGTTCCCCAGATTTTTATTGACGCACAGCACATTGGCGGCTGTGATGACTTGTATGCATTGGATGCACGTGGTGGACTGGATCCCCTGCTGAAATAACGTGTGAACGTTGGCATTACATTGCGCAGTATTTAAGGACAACACTTAAGGGTTTTCTACACATGTCAGAACAAAACAACACCGAAATGACTTTCCAGATCCAACGTATTTATACCAAGGATATTTCTTTCGAAGCGCCGAACGCGCCGCACGTTTTCCAGAAAGATTGGCAGCCAGAAGTTAAACTTGATCTGGATACGGCATCTTCTCAACTGGCAGATGACGTTTACGAAGTGGTACTGCGTGTTACCGTAACGGCCTCCCTGGGCGAAGAAACCGCGTTCCTGTGTGAAGTTCAGCAGGGCGGTATTTTCTCCATCGCGGGTATCGAAGGCACCCAGATGGCACATTGCCTGGGTGCATACTGCCCGAACATTCTGTTCCCGTATGCTCGTGAGTGCATCACCAGCATGGTATCCCGCGGTACATTCCCGCAACTGAACCTTGCGCCGGTTAACTTCGATGCGCTGTTCATGAACTATTTGCAGCAGCAGGCTGGCGAAGGTACTGAAGAACATCAGGATGCCTGATGAACCAACGTAATGCTTCAATGACTGTGATCGGTGCCGGCTCGTACGGCACCGCTCTTGCCATCACCCTGGCAAGAAATGGCCACGAGGTTGTCCTCTGGGGCCATGACCCTGAACATATCGCAACGCTTGAACGCGACCGCTGTAACGCCGCGTTTCTCCCCGATGTGCCTTTTCCCGATACGCTCCATCTTGAAAGCGATCTCGCCACTGCGCTGGCAGCCAGCCGTAATATTCTCGTCGTCGTACCCAGCCATGTCTTTGGTGAAGTGCTGCGTCAGATTAAACCGCTGATGCGTCCTGATGCGCGTCTGGTGTGGGCGACCAAAGGTCTGGAAGCGGAAACCGGGCGTCTGTTGCAGGACGTGGCGCGTGAGGCGTTAGGCGATCAAATTCCGCTGGCGGTTATCTCTGGCCCAACGTTTGCGAAAGAACTGGCGGCAGGTTTACCGACGGCTATTTCGCTGGCCTCGACCGACCAGACCTTTGCCGATGATCTCCAGCAGCTGCTGCACTGCGGCAAAAGTTTCCGCGTTTACAGCAACCCGGATTTCATTGGCGTGCAGCTTGGCGGCGCGGTGAAAAACGTCATCGCCATTGGCGCGGGGATGTCCGACGGTATCGGTTTTGGTGCGAATGCGCGTACGGCGCTGATCACCCGTGGGCTGGCTGAAATGTCGCGTCTTGGTGCGGCGCTGGGGGCCGATCCTGCCACCTTTATGGGCATGGCGGGGCTGGGCGATTTGGTGCTGACCTGTACCGACAACCAGTCGCGTAACCGCCGTTTTGGCATGATGCTCGGTCAGGGCATGGATGTACAAAGCGCGCAGGAGAAGATTGGTCAGGTGGTTGAAGGCTACCGCAATACGAAAGAAGTCCGCGAACTGGCGCATCGCTTCGGCGTTGAAATGCCAATAACCGAGGAAATTTATCAAGTATTATATTGCGGAAAAAACGCGCGCGAGGCAGCATTGACGTTATTAGGTCGTGCACGCAAGGACGAGCGCAGCAGCCACTAATCCCAGGGAACTTTGTTACCGCTATGACCCGGCCCGCGCAGAACGGGCCGGTCATTATCTCATCGTGTGGAGTAAGCAATGTCGTGTGAAGAACTGGAAATTGTCTGGAACAATATTAAAGCTGAAGCCAGAACCCTGGCGGACTGTGAGCCAATGCTGGCCAGTTTTTACCACGCGACGCTACTCAAGCACGAAAACCTGGGCAGTGCACTGAGCTACATGCTGGCGAACAAGCTGTCATCGCCAATTATGCCTGCCATTGCTATCCGCGAAGTGGTGGAAGAAGCCTACGCCGCCGACCCGGAAATGATCGCCTCTGCGGCCTGTGATATTCAGGCGGTGCGTACCCGCGACCCGGCAGTCGATAAATATTCGACGCCATTGTTATATCTGAAAGGTTTTCATGCCTTGCAGGCCTATCGTATCGGTCACTGGCTGTGGAATCAGGGCCGCCGCGCACTGGCAATCTTTCTGCAAAACCAGGTTTCTGTGACGTTCCAGGTTGATATTCACCCGGCAGCAAAAATTGGCCGCGGTATCATGCTTGACCATGCGACGGGCATCGTCGTCGGTGAAACGGCGGTGATTGAAAACGACGTATCGATTCTGCAATCTGTGACGCTTGGCGGTACGGGTAAATCTGGTGGCGACCGTCATCCGAAAATTCGTGAAGGTGTGATGATTGGCGCGGGCGCGAAAATCCTCGGCAATATTGAAGTTGGGCGCGGCGCGAAGATTGGCGCAGGTTCCGTGGTGCTGCAACCGGTGCCGCCGCATACCACCGCCGCTGGCGTTCCGGCACGCATTGTCGGCAAGCCGGATAGCGATAAACCGTCAATGGATATGGATCAGCATTTCAACGGTATTAACCATACGTTTGAATATGGGGATGGGATCTGACGTCCTGTGATTGTGCCGGATGCGATGTAATCATCTATCCGGCATACAGTAACTAATCTCTCAACACCGCTCCCGGATATCCCAGCTGCCGCCAGGCTTCATACACCACGACCGACACCGCATTGGACAGGTTCATGCTGCGGCTGTCCGGCACCATTGGAATGCGAATTTTTTGTTCAGCGGGCAGGGCATCAAGAATGCTTGCTGGCAGGCCGCGTGTTTCCGGGCCGAACATCAGATAATCGCCATCCTGATAGCTTACGGCGCTGTGAGCAGGCGTACCTTTCGTGGTGAGGGCAAACAGGCGCTGGGGATTTTCTGCTTCGAGGAACGCGCGATAGTCATGATGACGCGTAACGGCGGTAAACTCGTGATAGTCCAGCCCCGCGCGGCGCAGGCGCTTATCGTCCCAGGCAAATCCCATTGGTTCGATGATATGCAGACGAAAGCCGGTATTAGCGCAAAGACGGATGATGTTGCCAGTATTTGGCGGAATTTCTGGTTCGTAAAGTACGATGTTTAGCATACTGCCCCCTTAGTGCGGGGGCAGGATAGCAGATATTCGTCTAACCCTTAAGCTGCATTCCCTTTCGCCATCGGAGCTAGTGCCGCAGGCAATTCTTTACCCAGCCCCTGCACCAGCGAATCTTGCGTAATTTCGCTAATCGATTTCGCGCCAGTCAGCGTCATTGCCACTTTCATCTCTTTTTCGATTAGATTAAGCAGATTTGCCACGCCCGCCTGGCCCGCTGTTGCCAGCGCATACAGGAAAGCACGACCCAGCAGTACGGTGTCGGCACCGAGCGCAATCATACGCACGACATCAAGCCCGTTACGAATCCCGCTATCTGCCAGAATGGCAATATCACCTTTCACCGCATCCGCAATAGCGGGCAATGCACGAGCGGAAGAGAGTACACCGTCCAGCTGGCGGCCACCGTGGTTAGAAACCACAATCCCATCAGCACCAAAACGTACTGCATCGCGCGCATCTTCCGGATCGAGGATCCCTTTGATCACCATCGGGCCATCCCAGAAATCGCGGATCCACTCAAGGTCTTTCCATGAGATGGACGGATCGAAGTTATTCCCCAGCCAGCCGATGTAATCTTCCAGTCCGGTCGGTTTGCCGAGGTAAGCCGAAATATTACCTAAATCATGTGGACGACCGTTCAGGCCCACATCCCACGCCCATTGCGGATGCGTCACCGCCTGCAAATAGCGGCGCATTGCCGCGTTCGGGCCGCTCATCCCAGAATGTGCATCACGGTAACGTGCGCCCGGTGTCGGCATATCCACGGTGAAAACCAGCGTCGAACAACCCGCTGCTTTTGCTCGCTCCAGCGCGTTACGCATAAAGCCGCGATCGCGCAGCACATAAAGCTGGAACCACATCGGACGTTTGATAGCTGGAGCGACTTCTTCAATCGGGCAAACGGAAACCGTCGAGAGAGTAAACGGAATACCATGCGCATCCGCCGCTTTGGCAGCCTGAACTTCGCCACGACGCGCATACATGCCACACAAACCCACCGGAGCCAGCGCCACCGGCATCGACAATTTCTCATTAAACAGCGTCGTTTCCAGGCTTAAGTCAGACATGTTTTTCAGAATACGCTGGCGCAGCGCCACTTCTGACAAATCATCCACGTTGCGGCGCAGCGTGTATTCAGAATATGCACCCCCATCCATATAGTGGAACAGGAACGGCGGCAGAATGCGTTGTGCTGCGGCGCGATAATCGCTGGCTGCGGAAATAATCATGCGTTTTTCTCCCTCGAATGCTCATTATGGTCACCAGGCAGGCGGGTAATGCGTGCATGGCGAGCTTGATCTTCATCGAATCGTTTCATGGTGGTGTGAACAAAGCTAAGGTGCGCCATCATTGCTTTACGCGCCCCGTCAGCATCACCGGCAAAAATGGCGTCAATGACTGCCTGATGTTGTTCGGTCAGCTGTGAAAAAACCGGGGGTACCAGATACATCCGCTGGCGGCTATGCTTCACAGAGGATTGCAGGACATCGAAGAAACCGCGCATGGTTTGCAGCAGCACGATGTTATGTGAGGCTTCGGCAATCGCCAGATGAAAACGAACGTCCGCTTGTGAGGCGAGATCCGGGTCTTCACTTAGCGTTGCTTCAAAGCAAAGCTGAATTTTCTCTTTTTCGCCTGGTGTGGCGCGCATTGCCGCATGCCACGCGGTGCTGGCTTCAATGGCGTAGCGGGCTTCCAGAATATCGAAACTGTAATCCGGATCATCGGCCATCAGCGTTTTCAGCGGCTGGACGATGTTTTGCTCCGACCATGTGTCATGACGCCAGCGAATAAACGTCCCGCCGCCGCGTCGACTAAGCAGCACGCCTTCGCTCACCAGTTTTGCCAGCGCCTCGCGCAGTGAATTACGCGATACGCCGAGTTGCATCGCCAGTTGACGTTCAGCGGGCAACTTCATGCCCGCCTCCAGGTTTTTTTCATCAATCAGCGCCCGCACACGATCGGCAACCTCGTCTGACAGGCGTCTGGGTAAAACAATCATTAAGGAATCATCCACGTTAAGACATAAGCCTGAAGCGTGGTGATCACGCCCACCATACAGGTGAAGATCAGGCTGTGTTTGACGGTAAAGCGGAACAGATCTGACTCTTTGCCTACCAGGCCTACCGCCGCACAGGCGATAGCGATAGATTGCGGAGAGATCATCTTACCGGTGACACCACCGGTGGTGTTGGCGGCAACCAACAATAGGTCAGAAACGCCAATTTGTTGTGCTGCAGTGGCTTGCAGGGCGGCGAACAGGGCGTTAGATGAGGTATCCGATCCGGTCAGGAAGACACCAAGCCAGCCGAGGAACGGCGAGAAGAAGGTGAATGCATGGCCGGTGTGCGCCAGTGCCAGCGCCAGCGTTGATGACAGTCCGGAATAGTTCGAGATAAAAGCGAACGCCAGCACCATACCGATGGAGTAGATAGGCAGAGCCAGTTCTTTCAGCGTGCTGCCGAAGGTGCTGATAGCGTCAGATGGTTTCATCTTCAGCCAGACAATCGAGAGCAGGGCAGAAAAAAGAATGGCGGTACCGGTGGCAGAGAACCAGTCGAACTTAAACACGGCGGCATACGCTGTCGCTTCGCTGACCACTGGCGGCATACGGGCAACCAGTTTATCGAGGTACGGCACCGGAATATTGATCACCCATTCATACAGCGCACCACCCGAAGCGAACAGGGCTTTAAACGGTGGAATACTCCACAGCGTTACGGTGGCGGTCAGGAACAGGAACGGTGTCCAGGCGCGAAGCACCTGACCTGCGGTGTAACCGGTGTGAGCCAGCGTCATATCAACCTGTGACGCCCCCAAGTCACCGAAGCGGAATACGCGCACTGGTTGCCAGCGTTTGAGGAACAGCGTCAGGCAGAGCAGTGATACCAGCGAAGAGATAATGTCTGGCAGTTCCGGCCCAATGAAGTTAGAGCTGAGGTATTGAGCAATGGCAAACGAACCACCTGCAACCACGACCGCAGGCCACGTCTCTTTGATACCGCGCCAACCGTCCATAATCGCCATGATCCAGAACAGCACGATAATGGTCATAAACGGCAGCTGACGCCCCACCATCTGACCAATCTCAAAGCTGTCGATGCCTGTTACCTGCCCGGCGACCAGAATCGGAATACCCATCGCGCCAAATGCCACTGGCGCGGTGTTAACAATCAGGCACAGCCCGGCGGCGTACAGCGGTTTAAAGCCCAGGCCGACCAGCAATGCGGCGGTAATTGCTACCGGTGCGCCAAAGCCTGCGGCTCCTTCAAGGAAAGCGCCGAAACAGAAACCGACGATCAGCATTTGCAGGCGCTGGTCAGGGGTTATCGAAAGAATAGACGAGCGGATGATGTCAAACTGCCCGGTTTTCACCGAGATCTTATAGACGAACACCGCTGCAATAATGATCCACGCGATGGGCCACAAACCGTAGAAGAAGCCATAAATCACCGAGGCCAGCGCGTTAGCGACCGGCATTTTATAGAACAGCAAAGCCACGGCAAGGGCGATTGCCACCGTCCATGAGGCGGCGACATAACCTTTGAGTTTGAGCTTAATCAGCGCAAAGAAGAAAAACAGGATGGGAAGCGATGCTATCAGACTGGAAAGCCAGATATTCCCGGCGGGATCGTAGTTTTGTTGCCAGAGATTCATTGCAGGTCTCCTGGAGTCCACGCACATCGTGTAATGAGTCTGATGCTCATCTCCTTGTCACACGTTGTGTAAAAGTGGTACTGCCAATTGTGTTGTGTAGGGATAATGACAATGAATGGTTAACTAAATGTTATGCATTGGCAACATTGATGTGAGTTTTAATTGGGGAATTGTGAACCAGAGGTCAGATAAGCGAAGAATTGGTAGGGCCAATTCTTGGTGGAGGGAGATGTCTGGTAAAGAAAAGGGCAATCCTCATCAGAGAATTGCCCTTAGTCACACTAAGTTAATGGATCATTACCACTGAATACCGGCACCGAGCGCGGCGGAGTATTCACCCTGGCTATTGGTACTACCTTGTAATTTGTAGACCCAACGACCATTGGCGCTCACCATCGACACACCTAAAGCAACAGCCGATTCACCATTGTAAGTACCGCCACCAATAGAGGCCATGCTGGCACCTGGAGTGTAAGCCTGCGGCAGACCGGTCATTGCCATTGCAGAAGCGATACCACCGCTCAACTTGCTTTCGGTTTTGGACAGTTTGTTATCCATCTCAACCATCCGCTGATCGGTATATTGCTTCGTTTCCTGCACGCTTTGCTTCAGCTGCGCATAGTTCACTGCGTCGTTGTTGTTGACGCCAGCGGAGACGTTGTTGATGCGAGTCGTACCGCCATTACCACCACCGAGAGTGATGTTGCTGTAGTCTATAGAACCATCAGCTTTGGTGTCGTAACGAACGCCGCCTGCCTCAGAAGACTTCAGCTGCGAAACGTTAACCGCATCGGTGGCATTAACACCTGCAGCAACGTTGGTGATACGACGCTGGTTGGTAGAAGAACCCACAGAGATGGTGTTTTCTTCGTTGGCCACGGAACCGGTACCCAGCGCGACGCTGTTGTCAGCGGCAGCAATGGAACCAGAACCAATCGCAACACTATCTTTACCCTGCGCGTTGGCATCTACGCCATCGGTGTTGGTCTTGAAGTATTTGGTGCTACCGGTGGTTACGATATCGCCAATGCCGTTTTCGATATTGGTAACGCGAGTATCCAGATTCGTCACCTGATTGTTCAGGTTAGTAATGCTCTGGGTATTTTGCGCTACGCGCTCATCAGTGACTTTCAACTGACCTACGTTAACCGCATCGGTATCCGCTGAACCAGCCGCGACGTTGGTGATCTGACGTTGACCGTCTTCGCTGCCGACAGAGAATTCACCGACAGAATTCTGCGGCGCGTCCATGTTGTAGGCGGTGTAGTCAGTCTGCGCACCACGGGTGGTCTGGGAACCACTACCCATCGCAATACTGTTTGCATGATTTGCACTCGCGTTGCTACCGATAGCAATACCGTTGATTGCATCAGTTAACACCAGAGTGTTCAGGCCAATACCGATCCCTGCATCACCATTAACAATGGTTTTCGCACCCATTGCCAGCGAGTCTTCACCGACAGCCAGTGAATCTTCAGCTGTTGAGTTAGCGTGGAAGTATTTGGTCGGCGTGGTAGCGACTGCACCAATGGCATTTTGCAACTGGCGAACCGTAACGGCGTCATGGGCTTCGGAACCATCGGCTACGTTGATGATTTGACGATATTTACCGTCATCACCAATAGACAACGCACCAAGTAGTTCGCCATCCGTGGTGTCATAACCAATCACAACACCTTCTTCCGACACGCTGGTGTCACGAGAACCTTTAACTATTACACGGCTGGAAACGGAACTGCTACCCAGGGCGATACCCGTATCAACGGAGCTGCTGCTACCTTGACCAATGGCTACGCTGCTTTCGCCTGAGGCGACAGCGTTATAACCCACAGCCGTAGCGCCAATACCTGAAGCGCTGGCATCGTTGAACGCTAAGCCGTTGTCGTTGGTACGTACATAGTTAATGCCCGCACCGTTATCTTCGATGTAGGTTTCGCTGGTGTTACCGGCAAGCTGATTGATGATTTCGCTGTTCTGCTGGATCAGCATATTGGTGTTAAACAGCTGAGAACCGTTGATGGCGTCAGTGCTGCCTTCGCCAATGTTACCATCAGCAACATTTGTGATGATGCTGGCCTTGCCGTCATGGCTGGCGTTGTAGGCACCTGCGCCGTCATTGGCTGTTGCATCCCACAGCAGAGCGTTATCGTCGAGCGCATCCAGGGCGTCACCGACGTTGTTGTACTCGGCATTTGCAATGGTGTAAGTCGGCGCAGTAATAGAACCATCAGCGTTAACTTCTGCGTCACCACCCAGGGCATCGGCAATGTACTTGTTGGTGGTATACAGTTGTGAACCGTTAATGGCATCGCTGCTGGTGGCAGAGATTGCACCGTTAGCGACGTTAGTGATTACACTGGCTGTTTTATCTTTTCCGTGAGCGGCGCTAAATGCACCATTGCCATCATTGGCTGTTGCATCCCACAACAGAGCGTCATCCAGCGTGGTATCGATCGCTTCCAGCGCGTCACCGACGTTGCTGTAACTGCCGCCAGCGATGGCATAAGTCGGTGCGGTGATTGTGCCGTCAGCATTGACTTCTGCGTCACCACCCAGAGTATCGGCAATGTACTTGCTGGTGTCATAGAGCTGTGAGCCGTTAATAGCGTCGCTGCTGGTAGAGGAAATTGCACCGTCTGCAACATTAGTAATGATGCTGGCCGTGTTATCTTTTCCGCGACCGGCGCTAAACGCACCGTCACCGCCCTTGGCGGTCGCATCCCAGAGTAGGGCATCACCGAGTGATGTGCTAAATGACGTGTTAATGGCAGCCAGAGCATCACCGACGTTATTGTAGTCAGTACCACCAATAGTGTAGGTTGGCCCGGTTAATACACCCGCATCACTGATATCAGCACCACCGCCAAGGTATGACGTAAATGAATCAGCTAAGCCATAAAGTTGTGAGCCATTAATGGCGTCAGTGCTATCAGAGGATACAGTGCCTGCCAGTAAGTTGGTGATTTTGCTGTCAGTACCGTTGGTGCCGTGTTTGGCACTGAATGCACCCGCCGTAGCGTTCCACAGCAGAGAGTCATCACCGAGACTGTCAACAGCGTCAGTCAGGTTGGTGATGTTGGTGGTATTCGTGGCGATATTGGTGGTGTTGGTTGCCACATTATCGTTGGTGGTTTTGAGCTGAGAGCCGTTAACCGCGTCAGTGCTGCCAGCCGTCAGGTCACCGTCTTTGACGTTAGTGATTTTGCTGGTGGCATCAGTACCGTGTGCGGCACTGAATGCCCCCGCCGTAGCGTTCCACAGCAGGGAATCGTCACCGAGACTGTCAACAGCGTCAGTCAGGTTGGTGATGTTGGTGGTATTCGTGGCGATATTGGTGGTGTTGGTTGCCACATTATCGTTGGTGGTTTTGAGCTGAGAGCCGTTAACCGCGTCAGTGCTGCCAGCCGTCAGGTCACCGTCTTTGACGTTAGTGATTTTGCTGGTGGCATCAGTACCGTGTGCGGCACTGAATGCCCCCGCCGTAGCGTTCCACAGCAGGGAATCGTCACCGAGACTGTCAACAGCGTCAGTCAGGTTGGTGATGTTGGTGGTGTTCGTGGCGATATTGGTGGTGTTGGCTGCCACAGCATCGTTAGTGGTTTTGAGCTGAGAGCCGTTAACCGCGTCAGTGCTGCCAGCCGTCAGGTCACCGTCTTTGACGTTAGTGATTTTGCTGGTGGCATCAGTACCGTGCGCGGCGCTGAATGCTTTCGCTGCATCATTCCACAGCAGAGAGTCATCACCGAGACTGTCAACAGCGTCAGTCAGGTTGGTGATGTTGGTGGTGTTAGTGGCGATATTGGTGGTGTTGGCTGTCACGGCATCGTTAGTGGTTTTTAGCTGAGAGCCGTTAACCGCGTCAGTGCTGCCAGCCGTCAGGTCACCGTCTTTGACGTTGGTGATTTTGCTGGTGGCATCAGTACCGTGCGCGGCGCTGAATGCTTTCGCTGCATCATTCCACAGCAGAGAGTCATCACCGAGACTGTCAACAGCGTCAGTCAGGTTGGTG